>JAKSNU010000025.1 GCA_024399535.1 Paludibacteraceae bacterium | reverse complement strand
TGCTGAGACGCTCAGCGAATTTCTCGTACTGAGCCTTCTTGTCCTTTGGGAGGTCGGCACCACCCTCGGCAAACGAACGATAAGTTTCGGTGAGGAGGCGCATCTGCTCAGTATTGAGCTTCAGTTTGTCGCGCTGCTCATAGACAGCCTTGACGCGAGCAAAGAGTTTCTCGTTCATCGAAATCTCCATTGCATGCTTTGTAAGGATTGGGGAGAGTTTCATTGCGATGTCCTGCATCTCGTCGTTTGTCTCGGCACTGTTGAGACCAAAGAAGATGGTGAGAACATGGTTGTAGAGACGACCTGAATTTTCGAGAGCCACGATTGTGTTCTCGAATGTAGCAGGCTTAGGATTGTTGACGATAGCTTCAACCTCGGCATTGTGACGCTTGATGCCCTCCTCAACAGCAGGCATGAAGTGTTCATTTTTCAGTTTGTCAAACTGGAATGCCCCATGAAGATTCTTCGAGGTCTCGAAGAATGGGTTCTGTGCAATCATTGTCATTGAAATGATTAACATTAAAAATAATAAACTTGATTTCTTCATATTACTAATTATTTAAATTATTTACGCTGGTCCATCTCCTCCTTGGTCAACTGACGGAAACGCTCAGGATTTGGTTTGACAAGGAATTGGTCGATATACTCCTTAGTATAGCCGTTACGGATAACCTTGCCAGGAATGTGCTGGTCGTTCTGCATGAAACGTCCACGCTCCATACCCTTTTCAACACCGTCAACATATTTAACCATCAGATACTCGCCAAGTTCGCGCCACTGCATCAGAGCATCTTTGGCATTGCGCATAGCAAATTCGTTTGCCATGTCAATGACCTGATTGCGATTGTCAGCCAAAACCTCGGTCATGGCTTTATCCATATGGCGTGTCTCCTCTTCCATTTTAAACTCAAAATCTTTCTGACGCTCACGAAGCTCAGGCATCAGGTCGTTGTAACGGTTATATACCATCTGTGCTACCCAGTTGTTCACCCAGAATGCTGAATTCCAGCTGAATTTCAAAAGATGGGCTGTCTCGGGACTCAACGATTCAGGAACTTTTGTCATGCAGCAATACAGCGGCATATAGACATTGCACGTTGCGTCGTCAACGCCAAACCAGAAGATTCCACCTATCTCGCGAGGCATCCACGAACGCATCTGAGCTATGAAAGTGAAACCTGTCTGCTGAGTTGCAGTAGGGCGCTCGTGATAATAATCCCTGCCATCGCCCGATTTGTAGAACAATGGTGTAGCACGATAAACTGACCCAAAACCACCAGTGCCCATACCTTTCGACATATCAAGAGGAGTCCCCTCGTAATGGTCACGCATCGAGATGCGCATATCCTCAAGAGTCAACTTGCGGTCAGGCATAATCCACAAAGGCATACGCTCCTTGGTCTTGCACTCGATATAGGAGAGATATTGTTTGCCAATCTTTGGGTTGAAACGGTTGAAGAATGCCCAAACACGGGCATCGCAAATTCTGACACCACTGAAATCCAATGGGTTGTAGGTATCGCTGAAGCTAAATTCCTCGTCCTTGCCATTGAAATAGCCTTTGCTGCGAGCGAAGGAGATGACATCTGCTGCATAGACTGTGGTGACGTTTTTGTCGTAAATCTTCTTGAGATTCTTGCTCGAAATGGTGCTCTTGCCTTTGAGAGGGAAGGTGGTGATACGTGCCTGGTTAGCATGACCAGAGATGTATCCGTCAGGTATCATTCTCGCTACCCATACGGCACCTTTGTTACCTACACCCTTGCCTATCATTTCGAGAATCCAACACTCGTTTGGATCGACTACCGAGAAGGACTCGCCTTCGCTATAATAGCCGTATTTCTCGACCAAATTGACCATAGTATGAATTGCCTCACGTGCATTCTTAGCTCGCTGCAAGGTAACATAAATAAGGCTGCCATAATCGATTAAGCCAGTAGAATCAACGAGTTCCTCACGTCCGCCATAAGTAGTCTCGCCTATGGTGAGCTGCCACTCGTTCATATTGCCAATGACGTTGTAAGTCTCGGCAACCTCGTCAATCTCGCCAAGAATCTTGCCAGAATCCCAATCGCGAATCTGACGTTTCTCGCCTTGAGCATGTTTTGCTGCAGGATAATGCGACAACGACCCATACAACCAGTATGAATCCGCAGAATAAGTAATCATAGTCGAACCATCAGCCGATGCACCTTTCGTAACAATGAAATTGGTACATGCACTGATTTCAGCCAATCCAGTCACCGCCAAGGCAACCAACAATACTAAAATTTTCTTCATAAATATAATTGTTAATTAATAATATCTTTTCATCAGAACGGATAGCCCACCGCGAAGTGCAAAGCAAAATCGTCCTTCCACGTCAGTTCTGTCCTAAACCGTTCACTCTCAGACCTTCCCGGGTCGTACAATTTAACACCAAGATCCAACCTAACGACGAAGAAATCAAAATTCAACCTAACGCCTGCCCCATAGTCTAAAGCTATCTGCTTATAGAATGTGTCAAAGCGAAACACACCTGAGGGCTGCTCTGGGTAATCCTTTATGGTCCAAATATTTCCAGCATCGACGAACAATGCAGCCTCAAGTTTCCAAAACAGATGGAACCTAGCCTCAATATTTAAATCCAACTTGATATCGCCAGACTGCCGTTCGAAATCAATAGCACCAGACGTGTTCTTGAAATTGCCAGGACCAAGCGTACGCGCTGCCCATCCCCTCAGACTATTAGCACCGCCAGCATAATAACGCTCCTCGTAAGGCATGACAGTTGAATTGCCATACGGCACAGCAACACCCAATCCGGCATGAAAAGCCATACGTACATTGTCGGTCACCATCACGTTGTGAACATAGTCGAAATCAAACTTCGCAAACTGGGCATATGCAATGTTGAATATCTTGTACTGTCCATACTCATTCTTCTTCTGACCGACCATATTGCTAATGCCGTACAATAGATTACCTGCTATCTTGGCACCTGCCCTGATGGTGAAATATGTCGCATTAGGCATAGACGCACGTCTGTCACTATACGTAACATTAAATCCCATACGCATTATGAAATTGTCCTCGTAACTGGACTTAATGCTCGATGTCGGCTGCAGATATTTATCACGGAACGACTCGCTCACCCTCGGCAGATAGATGTAGCTCATATCAATGAGACTATACGTAAACTGCGCACGACGTACTCGCCAATTGTATTTATATGCCGCATTGAAAAGCGACCTGTCATACTCAGGACGCTTCTGGAAATTAGCAGAAACAGAAACCTCGGTGCTACCTAACCTCTGAATATTCCGACTTTTAGCCTTAGGGATAAGCAACTTAGGGAACGACAAAGAGACATCACCGCCTACTCGCCAAGAATTTTCCATATTGTTCAACGCACCTATACCTTCCCAACCACCATTAGCACCTATCCGCAAAGTCTCTGACCCCTTGAAAATATTGTTGTTGGCATAATTCAACCCTGCCAACACACCTATGTCACCATCAGAATATGTCACCTGCGCATCAGCCGACAAGGTATGAGGTTTGCCAGGCGACAACACTATCAGGCATTCCAAAGAATCAACCGTTTTCTCGCTGAACTCTATATTCACATAATTCACTGACGGCATTGCTGACAATTTGTTGTTTGTAAGCTCAACCATAAGCTCGTTGTAGAGACTGTCAACATCGAAAAAAATATTCTCGGCAATAGCACTCGGTCTATAGACATTGCTACCGTTTTCTCGTACTATCTTAATTCCCTTATATTCAATAGTATCAGAAATCATATTCGACAAATGCGACTTATCACTATAATCTCTGACAAACACAGTTATTCCAGATATCACAGGACGCGAAAATATCAATTCCAATGCTGAATCGTTTTGCAAGAACTTCTCCTGTAACGACATCTCAATATCAACTTGATGACTGCCCAACGCACTATCCACCGAGAATTCCAACAAATCACGCCTGAACCGGAAATACCCAAGAGTACGCATTGTCTTGGATATTCGGTTTCTATCCTCGTTCAAAGCATTGATATCAAATAAATCACCTCGCTTGATACGCCTATTCTTCTCTGACTGAGTATTCAATATCTCATTTGCGGCAGAATCGGGTATAGAAACCAAATAGTTACGAACCAAATGAGGTGTATTTCCTTGAATATGATACACGACTGATGCCTGACGTTTCTTGACTGAAACCTCTGACCACACGTTAGCCTCAAGATAACCCTTATTGAACATCACTTTACGCAACTCCTCCTCGCTGTCAACACGTTTCAGAGAATCATATATTTCAGGCGGTTCGCCAATCCTGCGCAACCACTCGTTGCCCTTATTATGCTTCGCAGTATCAGAAGCACTGTAAAACGCAAGCTTCAGCCTGCCAATACCCATGAAATAATTATTAGGTGTCTGGTGCAAATAGTCCTGGAAAGCGACATCATCGAATTTCACGTCGCTGACAACACTCGTCTTCTTCAGCAATAGCTTGTCGTCGGGCACATACCTGAGATATTTGCACCCACTGAGAGAACAAATAACTACCAAAAAGACAATATATTTTGACAATTTATTCAACCTAATACTCCATCTTAATAACTAACTTGCAAAGATACAACTTTTTCCTAACAAAACAGACATTTTATAAAACTTTTTTACTACCTTTGCAACCACATTGAACTATTTCGGCATTATGATATCCAAAGCAAAAATAAAATTATTCAACTCGCTGTCTCACAAAAAGTTCAGAGACACACTGAATTTATTTACAGCAGAAGGCGATAAGTTGGTCACCGACCTTTTGAGCCATTTCGAATGCAAATATTTAGTTGCAGAACAAAAATGGATTGATAATTTAACGACAGAAAAACATAGTTTCATCAGACAAACCGATACAATTATTGTTGATTCAGCAGACGAAATCAAGAAAATATCTACACTAAACACTCCTTCGCCAGTCTTTGCAGTATTCGAAAAACCTGAAACAAAATCGCTAAACGAACTATCATCTTCTTCGCAAATGATACTCGCACTCGATACAATACAAGATCCAGGAAATATGGGTACTATTATACGTACAGCCGACTGGTTTGGAATAAAAGAAATCATCTGCTCGTTTACGACTGCTGACATATTCAACCCCAAAGTGGTTCAAGCTACAATGGGTGCTATAGCTAACGTCAACATCAGCTACTGCAATCTCGAACAAACAATCTCACAACTGAAACAAAATGATTGGCACGTTTATGGCACACTGCTTAATGGTCAGAACATATACTCATCAACTCTTGATAAAAACAAGACAATACTCGTTATGGGCAACGAAGGCAAGGGAATATCTCAAGAAATTATCCCCCTCATCGACACACCATTACTCATCCCCACATTCGGCAAACCTATCTCAGATTCAATGAACGTAGCGATAGCAACCGCTATTACACTCTCAGAATTCTTCCGCAAATAACAACAATAAAAAAACAATAAAAGAAAGTGGCATTACAAAAATTGTAATGCCACTTTCTCATTATCTTGTTGAATAAAATTACTTGAGAATCATCTCAACACGCCTACTTAATTCGCTAATACCTTCGATACTACCAATGTTGCTTGTAACAATTCTTGACCTCTCAATCTTATACCTTTCGACAAGAACCGCTACGACAGCATCACAACGCTGCTGAGCCAAATCTTTATTGTACTCATATGTTCCTACTTCATCGCAATATCCCAAAACCTCAAGATGGAGATTCTTGTAAAGAATCATCGTTCTTGCAATCTGAGCTATTCGCATTAAATAGTCAGGCTTAATTTCAGTTGACTTATAATCAAAATAGATATTACGATTTTCAGGAGCGATGAGATTAACATCCTTGCTCTTAGCTGAATCAGACGTTGACATATTGTAAACCACACGACCTAACTTATCAACCTGATCCTGCAAGTCTTTGATACGACTCTCATACTCGCTACGAGTTGGAGCATCAATAGGTGTAACGTCATCCTCATCTTTCTCGTATTTCTCGACAGCCTTAACTTCAGGAGCGCGTCTAATTCCAAGTGGCTCATATTCCTGCATACAAACTGTACGAACATGAGGACGTTTAGTTGCAGCAATATGGTATCTCAAACCGAGGCCACCATACAACCCCATATCGTTCATACGTCCACCAACTATGCCATTGATGTCATCCATAGGATACCATCTCACTTGAGCATCAAAGAAAATACCCAAAGAATTGATTGGATTAAACTCAACGCTCAACGAAACAGGCAAAACAAAAGTGAATTTGTCTTCGCCTACAAGTTTATCCTCAGCATTGCGGCTATATGATTTATAGAACGCTGCACCACCGCCAACACCTACAAGGAAATTCCAATTAGTGCTATATCTGTTACGCTCAAAAAGATTCAACAAATTGACAACACCTTTCACCGTAACATCATTAGTGTATGGATTTTTATCCATGCGGAGAGACTCACTCATTGCAGCCTTATTGATAGAAGCAAATTGGTACTGCAAAGCAAATCCCCAACAAGGATTAATCATATATTCAACTTGGAATTTAGCACCATAGGCAAAATTGTCCTTATAATTAGCGAACGTATTTATGCCTTTTGAGGTTCTTTCTCCAAGGAACATATTAAAACCACCATCTACGGCAATAGACCAATGGCTGAAATTTTTATACTCTTTTACATTCCCATTTGACTCATTAACTTTCTGACTTCCATTATTATTCCCTGCGAAAACACAAAGAGACAATGAAATCAAAAAAACCGAAAATAGTAGCTTTTTCATAAATAATATAATTTATTTTATAGTCATCGTACAAACACGATTCAAATCATGAGGATAGTTTTTATCCAAAACGCCAGCCCTGTATCTCTTATCAATACGATTTCTTTCAATGCCCGATTTTACCATGTACTTAACAACAGCATTCGCACGATTCAAAGAGAGTTTCCTATTATAAGCATTTGTTCCACGTGGGTCACAATATGCATAAATATCAATTGTTGCATCTGGATTAGCTTTGAGACGTTGTACAACCGCATCAATCTTACTCTTCTCATAATCTGTCAAGCTATACTTGTCGAATGCAAAGAAAACATAGTTTGGATTGCTGCGAACACCATAATAAGGATCATTTACATCTGGTGCTCCTTCAACCTGAGACTGAACTGGCGCCTGTTGAGGGTTGAATTTACCCTTATTCAAATCATTAACGAGTTTGTCAACATTATTCTGCAATGCTCTAATCTTATCAGCATTTTCATTACCCTGCTTTCCAATCTCATCCTGATTTTCCTTGATTTTATCCAAATCATCATTGATTTTCTGCATTTGTTTTTGCAAAGAATCCAAAGAAGGGTTGTCTACATTAGACACTGATTCTTTTGCACCATCAGATGGAATATATGAATCATACGTAGGAATAGACATTACACGAACATGTGGCTTCTTAGTTGCACCAATATGATAACGAAGACCAAGACCTCCGTAAAGTGCCATATCAAAATGCGAACCACCTACTACATAGTTCATATCGTCAGCATAATACCAACGACACTGTGTATCAAAGAAAATACCAAGCGACTTAACTGGAGAATACTCAACAGAAAAACCAAAAGGAAGAACTACAGAACGCTTTGTAATAGTATTAATATCATCACCAGATTTTTGTTTATATGGATACAAAACTGCACCAGCACCGAGCTTAGCATAAACATTCCATTTAGTATATTTATGGTAAGTACGGAACAAATTCAACAAATTCACAATACCTTGGAAAGTAATCTCGTGAGCTTTTGGATTCTTGTCAATCTGCAAATTTTCTTTAACCTCTGGATTAAAACCCTTCTTACTTATTGGAGCAAACTGATATTGCAACAAAATTCCCCAATAAGGGTTAACCATGTATTCAACCTGTGCATTTGCCCCGAAAGCAAAATTCTGCTTATACGAGTTGAATCCATTGTTTTCGTTCGACATATTGATCCCTCGTTCACCAAGGAACATGTTAAAACCACCAGACAAGGCTATTGACCAATGCGAGAAATTAGAAGGATCAACATAGTGCTTATTGACCTCCTCTTTTTTATTCACCAACTCCTCATTATCAGTTTCAGCATTTTGTGCAAATGCGCCACAACTTATGGCGAGGAGTAAAAAACCTAAAATTAACTTTTTCATTATTCAATATAATTTAATAATTCCACAAATCCTGTTCAAAGTCAAGAATCTGATGTTCAACCTTATCTTGTTCCTCTTTAATCCTAATAGGCTTTCTTGGGTCAGCATCGTCCATGTTCAACTTCATATCAATATCTTTACCCTGCAAATCATAGTCCTTCACGATATAGCTATAGAACTGACGAGTAGTGAAGAAATCGTCGAAATTCAACAAAGCCTGAATATTGCGACCTGACATTTTAATAAATTCTTCCTGCAGAAATGGACGAACCTTTTCATAAGGGAACCAAAACCAAACACCAGAAGGACGATCATCTTCTTCATAACCACCTAATCTCTGAACATTATACTTCTTGTCAAAGATAGGAGCGATAGCAAGAATCTTGCTCTTGAAAGTTGATGTATGCTTATCAAAATACCAAACCTCTTGTATATAATATTTCACACAGCTCTCGGTAATCTGATTTATCATACCATATTCATCACCCTGCAAGTCTTCAAAATAACCTGCTTTGAGGTAAGGGAACCTGATGCTATCAGCCGCATTAACCTCGTTCTCAGGAGTAAACAAAGGAACGAACGTCTGGTCAAAATTACCATGAGAATCCAAATAACCAGTTAGTTTGCCTTTCAGAAAATTATAGAACAAAATAGCAAAAAGGTTCTTTTGTGTATCCTCACTAATATCAGTACTAGGATAATACAAAGCTTTATTCTGTTCCTCTCGCAAATCTATAACTCTTAATACAGTTTTTTTCCAAGGAACATCATCAATCAAAGGATTCTGCGTAATCAACTTTGCAGACACATCCTCAGTTGTAGCAGTGATACGTGTAAAAGCACCATTTGAATCGAATAGCAATTCAGTAGCACTATCAGGTATCTCCTTCTGTGCATTAGCAAATATACTCAACGATACTGCAAGCACTGCAAGAAAAAATCTATTTGTTTTCATATTTGTTCCTATTTGGATTATTATTACTTCAAAGTCACAGGTGCAAATGGAAGGTTCTTTCCAGACTTAGCGCCACCAAACTCAATGTTGGACAACGAAATAACTGTACCAGACTTCATATTCTTGATGGTTTGCAACTGCGAAGAAGAGAACTTATTACCCTCCGAAGCAATTTTACGCGTACCACCACGTCCATCGGAAATAGACATTTGGAAACTCTTTACAACGAAATTTGCCTTGAGGTTCTCGCTTTCACCATACTCTGCTACGACGCTTGCACCTTCAAACTGGCTCTTCTTAATACCACCTTTATCAGCACTAAACAAATCGCCATTCGAGAGCTTAATAAATGCGGTAGGATTAGGCAACGACCTTACACGGAACGACTTAGAGCCCATAGAGACGTTCTTGCCATCAACATTAGCAGTGACACTGATATTGATTTCAGCAGCTCCGCCCTCAACCTTGCAAATCCAATTATCACCATTTCTTGTAAATGATGCACCAGAAGCAGAAACACTCAGTTTAGAACTTGATACACCTGGCACAGCAATCTGCATAATATTATTGTAACCACGATATACAACGTTCATCTCCTCATTTGCTATTGTAGCATTTGGAGGAGTGACAGAATACTCTGATTCAAATGGATAAGAAATTCGTTCACCCTCAGCATTAGTAACTACAATTTCACCAGAATACTTAACATCACCAACTGCACCAGCAGACCTGTCAATCATACAATTCTCAAGTTTCTGACCATTTACATAATAGTCTGGCTGTTTTGTTGTATCGACAGCCATAAGTGCCAATTCAGCATGATATTTACCACCCTGCATCACCACTTTGCTATCTGGGATAACTACAGCAGTAATCTTGTTTACACGCATATCACCAGCATCGGTTCTTGATCTGAAATACTGAATCATTGCCTCTTCTGCGAAACGGACATCAGATTGATACTTAGAAATCATAGTCACAGCAGCAATTGCTGGCATAGACTCAAATGTTCCCTGTACCCAATCTACACTATCCTTTGCATGGTCGCTATAGATTTTGTCAGTCTTAAACGTAATCTCATAAACACGAGTTCTCGCTGTATCATTGTCAAACATCTTCTCAACAAACTTACGGAAATTGATTATCGCATTCTGTAAATCAGCTCCACGACCTGTCTTTGAAGTCTCATATTGATTAACTTCCGCATAGTTGCTGGCACCGTCGAGGTTATCAGGCTTTGACATAGAATAACGACTAACATCAAAACCAGGCTGTGATTTTGCCTTCTCAAAATCCCCACCATCTGCTGCAGAGATAATACCCTCTTTAAACTCTTGGAGAATACCGTACATCTTGTCACATTCGTCACGAACAAGATAAGTCTTGTCCAACCACTCCTTAGTCTTCACAGGGTTCTGCTCATTCATATATTCCATAGTAGTAATCAACCCTTTCACACGACTTTCGGTAGTTGTGATTGAGTCAACCAAACTGCTATTTACCATTTTGTAACCATTAAGAATCTCGGCAGCAACGTTCAGTGCCAACATGGCAGTCAGCACAAGGTACATCATACCGATCATCTTTTGTCTCGGGGTTTCCGGACAGTTTTTTGCTCCACTCATCTCTTACTGTTATTTATCGGTTATTTTTATAGAGTGTTATTAGCTACCTCGCTACAAAATCAAGCTTTGATAGCGTTGAGCATATTTCCGTAAACGTTATTCAAATCAGCAATATTCTTTGCTAACTGGTCAGTAACCTGTTTGTAAGCATCCATATTGCCAGCAGCACCACGAACAGCATCCTGCAATTTCTGCAAATCACCATTTACAGAATTGATAGCATCCGCCTGAGACTGAACTCCTTTCAACTGCAACTCGTATGCAGTATTGATTGATGCAAGGCTCTTGCTAAGTCCCATTGCGCTATCAGCAAACGAGCGTGTCTGGTCTTTTGCCTCAGACATATTGTCTGCGATTCCTTTATAAGAATCCAACAGAGAATTTGTTGCATTATCAAGGTTCTTCTGTTTCTCAGCAAAACTTGCTGCTGCCTCAGAAGCTTTCTGAAGATTGTTTGCATATGAATCTGTCAAACCAGCTACACGGCTGATATTTGCCAACTGCGCTGCAGTCTCGCTCATATGTTTAATACTCTCTGTCAATTGTTTTGCCTCTTCATCTGACAATTTACCTGAGCCAGACAATGCTGCTGTGACATTGTTATCAACCATACCAGCCTTACCCATCATTGGCATACCCGACATTGGAGCACCACCAAGATTACCACTAATGCTGACAGGTGCTGCATTATCATCACACAATGCTGGGAAAACATGATCCCAATGATACTCAGGCATTGGTTTATCTGCAATACCAATTGCGAACAAGAATGCCTCTGTGAACATACCTACCATCAACACATAAGATGCGCCTGGCCAGTGAAGAATCTTAAACAATGCACCGATAATTACGACTGATGCACCTGCAGAATAGATAACACCTACTGCTCGTTTTGTTGAGGGTTTAGCCCACCAGGCGTCGAAACCGCCTTCCTTTTTAACTTCTGTTGTCTGTGACATAATTTATTTGTGTTTAATTTATTTCTTTTTTTTAAGTCAGTACACGTATATATATTATATAATGTGTACCAAATATTTTTTTAATCTCCAATAAACGATCTTACGCAACGGAAACCTATAGAAGGCCTACACTTTGTCTGATATTCGAAATCACGAACGCCACACTGCAAATATGCACCTACATCTTTCCAAGAACCGCCCTTTATGACTTTCTTCTTCATAACTTTTGGATCATTATCCTTAGCATCATAATTATATGTAGGGTTCATGTCCAATGTAAACGTATTTAACGAAGGGTCATATGTTGTTGCAGTCCATTCTGCCACATTACCTGCCATATCATACAATCCATAATCATTTGGATCAAACGAACCAACTTGAGCAGGAATCAAATAACCATCTTCGGTATAGTTACCACGCATTGGCTTGAAGTTTGCCATGAAACATCCTTTACTATCTCTTACGTAAGGACCGCCCCAAGGATACTGTGCATTATGTCTGCCACCTCTTGCTGCATACTCCCATTCTGACTCAGTAGGTAAACGATACTCCTGTGCTCTTGGCAAACCGCCTACACTCTTATACAACGATGTTCTCCAATGGCAGAACGCCTGAGCTTGTTCCCAAGTAATTCCGACAACTGGGAACTGACCATAACTTGGATGTGCAAAATAATTCAACATCGCAGGGTCGTTATAACTGAATGTGAATTCAGTCATCCAACACATTGTATCAGGATAAATATTTATTATCTTTCTTGAGAACAAATCGCCACGTCTTTTCAATGGCTTTACAATGACTGTATCTACAATCTTGCCATCTCTCCAAAATGCGCTATCAATTCTAACCTTTGCGCCTGGATTATAGCTTGCAGTCTTTGGATTGAATGAATTACCAGGAAGTGCAGCCTGATCATAAGCCACCCATTTATATTCATAATTCATTATATGAGAGTTCAACTGACGTCCCTCGGTCTTATCTGCAGATTGGAAATACACCTTGTTTACAGCTAAATATGCAGCGTTGTCTTCCTCCTCACCTTCGTAAGTCCATTTTGCGTTCCATGGAATCTTAACTCTCCAATTCAACACTGTATCTGGATCGGCAGATTCATTATATGGGTCATAGACAAGCTTGAAATATTTTGCCTCTTCTGGTTCTCTACCCAAAACATCAACTTCCATACGAGCCAACTCTCTTCTTGCAATTGAATCACGCACCCAATAGACGAATTGTCTATATTCACCATTTGTAATTTCGGTGATGTCCATCCAAAATGCATCTACAGACACAGTCTGCTGTGATGGCTGTACTGCCCATGTAACAGACTGATCATTTGGACCCTGATTAAAAGATCCTCTTGGAATGTGTACCATACCATAGGGGGTAATCTCTGGCTTGTAACTTTCATAAATACCATAGAGCTGACCCTTTGGCTTTGAACAACCAGCCGCAATGATTAATACTATTGCTGCGACTGCAAAAATCCCAAACTTTCTCATATTATAAAATTCTAATGCTTTTATGCTTTGTTGCAGTTTTCTTTGCGAAAACATTAAAATCATACGATAAATACAACTCATGCGATCCATGTGATGCTCTTATTATCGATGATGCAGGTAAATCATAACAATACCCTAATTCCAATCCATTTATTATCTCAGCTCCGAACGAGAACGAGACAGCATTTTGTATGCTGTAAGAGATTCCGCCCCAGAACTTATGATTATAATCTAACAACAGACTCAAATACATCTGCCACGATGCGAAATCTGTATATACCAATATTGATGGTTTCAACTGATATCTCTTATCCCTCAACGTGAAATTGTATCCCCCAACTGCCGTCATCACCTGTTGCAACTTATAATGGTATTTATCGCCCATCAATATGTTTGCTCCTGGCAGATGTAATGCCGATATTCCAGCATACCACCGTGCATTCGAGAAATACACTCCAACGCCACAATCAAACCCCACTCCAGATTGTTTCCCAGTAGGTACCGCTGGGTCGCCATCAGTATGGTATTCACTCTCTACCATATGTACGCTATCTCCATAGCATATCAAATTCACAACTCCCAAATTAGCCCCCAAACTCAATGTGCCATAATCAAATTTGAATTTATAATTATATTGCGCATTGATTTGCTGGTTGGAAAATATTCCATACATATCGTTCACGAACTGGATTCCCACCGCATGGTTTGTCTTCTTGACCTTAAACGGAAGACTGGTTGTGAACAACGTTGTCTTCGGCGCATTCTTTATTCCTATCCACTGCAACCTTTGCGCCAAAAATATTTTCATTAAATCCCCTTCTCCGACGGTCGCAGGATTGTAGTAATGCTTAATATGCATATACTGACTATATATTCCGTCACTCTGCGCCTTAACACCCACACTAACAACAACACTTAATATTATCAATATTATTTTTCCTCTCTTGCACATGCCGATGCCTCCACTTGTTACCAATGTCATGCACGACCTGCGATTTAATACTCCTCCTCGTTAAAAAAGAAATCCTCTTTGCTTGGATAATCTGGCCATATATCTTCCATACAATCATAGATTTCACCTTCATCCTCAATCTCCTGCAAATTCTCAATTACCTCCATCGGCGCACCCGACCTCATTGCGTAATCTATGAGCTCATCTTTGGTTGCTGGCCAAGGTGCATCTTCGAGTTTTGAAGCTAATTCCAATGTCCAATACATAAGCCTTCTTTTATAACTGCATTTTGCCCTCTAATTCAGCTACAAAATTACAAAAAATTATCTTATTGATATCACTTTTCCCAAAAAAAATCTTCCCCACCTGCATTTTTTGTATATACCCTCGCCAATACAAACAAAAAGTCAGAAAGGCGGTTGATATACCTCATCACATTATCATCTACCTTATCCACTTGATTTACAGCTATTATATATCTCTCAGCCCGTCTTGCAATGGCTCTACAGCAATGACATATTGCTGATATTTCGTCTTCTCCATATATAATAAAGTTTGTTAATTTTGGTAGACAATTCTGAAATTCGTCAATTTTTGCCTCTAAAAAAGCAATTTTTTCATCTTCAATCATTGCATATTTTCCGATAGCCGTCGATTTTTTGTCAGTTGCAAGATGCGCTCCAACAGCAAATAATGTGTTCTGAATGTCGAAAATCATCGACTTTATATGCTCATTTTTGGTCTTCGATCTGAGTAATCCGAGAAACGAATTCAGCTCATCAATCGTCCCATATGCCTCCAACCGGACATCGTCCTTGCTGACCCTCTGTCCTCCTATTAGGGATGTTGTTCCATTATCGCCAGTCTTGGTATATATCTTCATAATCTAATATAATAATGTTGTTTCTGATATTGCGAATTTAGCCAAACCACACCCATTCCCCAAAAATCCATACTTATCCTGACATCTTTGTCTTTTATAATTTCTCTCCAAACACGTTCTGCCTGACTAGAGGAATGTATGCCTTTGACCGCTATCACCGAGTCAACTGAAGCTCGTTTTTTATACTCATCGTATTCTGCTGCCAATCGTTCAAAAGAACCATTAAAACACATAAAATCAAATGATTCAACCTCAGCTATATTATCCAACAAATCAATATTCGAATACCCCTCAATTGACCAATTTTTCTTAGCTGTATCATCACGACCTGATTTCAATACTTTCACCGGATTTCGCGAGTCAACTGAAGCAAGATACATCGTCGAAAGTCCATCATCTGGCTCAACTTCCACAATGTTTTTACACCCATTCATCACACACAATCGCATCATTATCTGCTCATATCTTGCATTTCTTGTTTTATAATGTTTCACCTTTCTGAAATGTTCTATTTTGGAGAAACAATAATAATCCCATCGCTCATACAACACATTCCTGCAGACTCGGTATGTATATGGCGAATGCACATGATGTCCGTTCCTATAGTGCGCTAAGAACAAATGTTTTAGATATGATTTTACTCCATACATTATTTATTTCTGCATATTGTGCAATTTGCTATAATATCCATTTTTTGCCATAAGTTCCTCATGCTTCCCACTCTCTACAACCTCACCGTCTTGCACAACCAATATCAAATCTGCCGATTTAATTGTTGACAGTCTGTGCGCTATCACAATCGAAGTTCGGTTTTCCATCAGTTTTTCAATTGCGTTCTGAACCAAACGCTCTGATTCTGTGTCGAGTGCAGATGTCGCCTCATCCAAAATCAGTATTGGCGGATTCTTAAGCAATGCACGAGCTATTGATATTCTCTGCCGTTGTCCACCCGAAAGTCGCACTCCCCTATCGCCAATATTAGTCTGATATCCATTCTCAGTTGCCATAATGAAATCATGAGCATTGGCTATCTTCGCCACTCTCTCAACCTCCTCTTGGGTTGCATTTTCCACTCCAAATGCTATATTATTGAATATTGTGTCGTTGAATAATATAGCCTCCTGATTTACGTTCCCCATCTGAGCTCTGAGCTCAGTTGTCAGCATTTCTCTGACGTCTATACCATCTATTGAAATTGAGCCTTTAGTTACTTCGTAAAATCTCGGTATTAGGTCCACCATAGTTGATTTTCCCGACCCTGACTGCCCTACCAGTGCTATAGTCTTGCCTTTTGGAATAGCAAAATCAATATCCCTCAATATCCAGTTTTCGTCGTACTTAAACCAGACATGATTGAATCTTATCTCTTCATTAAACTCCTTAAATTCCTTAGGGTTACGTGGCTGCAGTATATTGTTTTCAGCACCCAATATAGCATCAATTCGTTCGAGCGATGCCATACCTTTCTGAACACTGTATCCAGCTTTCGATAGGTCTTTGAATGGCTGAATAATACTATAGAATAGCACTAAATAATATATAAATTCTGGTGCCGACAGCGTGCCTTTACCATCCAAAATCAGCATACCTCCATACCACAACAATATCAATATCACAACTGTTCCGAGAAATTCGCTTACAGGGTGTGCAAGCAGATATTTCATATTTATTCTGTTCAATGTCAGCCTCAAACGTTCATTTATATCTTTGAATTTTTCGGTTTGAATACGTTCTGCATTGAATGCCTTTACTATTCTCAATCCCGTCAGTGTCTCTTCGATAAGCGACAGCAGGTCGCTGCTGAGTCGTTGCCCTTTGTCCGACCTCTTCTTTAACGATCTGCCTATCCTACCTATCAGCAATCCGCTGACTGGCAACAAAACGAGAACGAACAGTGTCAGTTTCCAACTCATTGCGAAAAGCACTGACATATATATTATTATCATCAGTGGATTCTTGAATATTGTTTCAAGCGAACTGATGATTGATGCCTCAACTTCGACAACATCACTGGTCATTCTGGTCATTATATCGCCTTTTTTCTCATTCGAGAAATATCCAATTGGCAAGCTCAGTATTTTATTGTATATATCCCGCCTTAAATCTCGCAATACTCCAGTCCTTATAGGTACAAGCGATGCCCCTGCAAAGAATGAGGTCATTGTCTTAAAGAACGTCATTACCACAAGAAACAGACCGAGAAAAAACAATGCAGTTGATGGACCGTACTGATCAATAATTTGCTCGATTTTCCAATACACATTATTTATTAGTACATCGCCTGCTGCACTCAAGTCTTCAAATCCAGACCATTCGGCATATTGGTGCCTCTCGGTCGTTATACCGAACAATATCTGCAATATTGGTATTATCGTTGCAAACGAAAATAGGTTGAATATTGTTGACATTATGTTGAGCAACACGCTCGCCACAAGATATCTTTTGTATCTTGGCAAAAAACGGCTGATTATCTTCCACAAATTTTTCATATTGGTTCTAACTGCATTACTATACTCAATTCCTTGAACGACTTGCTTTTCGCTTCTATCTTCAATAGTTTTTCGCTATCCGACATCAATATTGTGCTATCTTTCTGCAACGGAGCCATAACCTCGTATGTCATCACTATCTTCCCGTTTCCGAAATATTCACGCAACTTTATCAAAATGTCTTCTTTATATTTTTCCAAGGCAGTTCTTTGCGTTTCGCTTGCGACATCAACGATGATATTACCTTCATTCCCAGCCAAATGCAACTTACTATTCAACATTATGCTTTGCACATAATCGTCTGTTTCCAGTTTCTGAGCATAGTCTCGCCACATCTGCCATATTTCGCCATCATTCAAAACATGGTGCGTTACCGGTTGTTGTTTCGACTGTTCTTGTATCTCGTTTTTCTCTACCTTGTCGCGCGTTTCGGTATGCTGACTGCCATAACGCATATTGAACATTCCGGGAATAGTCACGCTTCTCCTCGGTTGTTCGCTAACGACTGCTGTTGCCGCAATTGGTTGTATGTTTGCCGTCGGAGTTGATGCAACAGCAGATTTGGTTATGATTGGCAACTCCGACTCATCTTTTTTTGACTCTGTCTCCACTCCTATCGTTGCAAGCCTAATCAGTGCTGCCTCGACATGAAGCCTTTTGTTTTTCGAGTTCTTGTAATTGATATCACAATCGGTCGCAAGTTCTATCGCTTTGTACAACCAATGCACATCGCAATTGTTAGCTTGTTCCTGATATTTCTGGACGACACTCTGACTGACATCAAGCAGTTGCAATGTGACAGCATCCTTGCTTACGAGCACATCCCGGAAATGTGATGCCAATCCTGTGACGAAATGTTGGCCATCGAATCCTTTATTCAATATTTCGTCAAACATCATAAATGCAGTGCTGACATTGCCCGTCCTGAGGGCATCAACCATCTTGAAATAGTACTCATAATCAAGCACATTCAGATTCTTTATAGCGTCTTGATATGTTATCTTATTGCCGCAGAAACTGGTCACTTGGTCGAATATCGATAACGCATCGCGCATCGCGCCATCAGCCTTTTGAGCAATGACATTCAACGCTTCGCGTTCAGCCTCAATTCCTTCGTTTTTAGCTACATGTTCCAGATAATCAATCGTGTCGTCTATTTTTATTCTGTTGAAATCGTATATCTGGCATCTCGACAATATTGTCGGAATAATCTTATGTTTTTCGGTTGTTGCCAAAATGAATATAGCGTATGAAGGGGGTTCCTCGAGTGTCTTGAGAAATGCGTTGAATGCCGCTGTCGATAGCATATGCACCTCATCGATGATATATACACTATATTTCCCAACTGCCGGTGGTATTCTCACCTTATCGACCAATGCTCTGATATCATCGACCGAATTGTTTGAGGCAGCGTCAAGTTCGTGTATATTGAACGACGCCCCCTCGTTGAATGCCTTGCACGACTCGCATTCATTGCATGCCTCGCCATTCTCGGTCGGATTGAAACAATTTATCGTCTTTGCAAATATTCGGGCGCAGGTGGTTTTGCCGACCCCTCTCGGACCGCAAAACAGATAGGCATGAGCCAGATGTTTACTCTGTATGGCATTTTTCAACGTGGTGGTCAATGCTTTCTGACCAACTACCGTATCAAATGTCTGCGGTCTGTATTTTCTCGCGGATACTATGTATTCAGACATTATAGGTTATCTTTTAAGAATTTGTTAAATCTTCTGTATAGGTGCAATCTCGTCTCAGCACCAAGGATGCTATGGTTTTTGTTTGGATATATCTGCATCTCAAAATCAACTCCTGCTTTTACCAAATTTTCCACAAACAGCATGGAATGTTGTATATGCACATTGTCGTCAGCCGTACCATGGCATAGCAGCAATCTGCCTTTCAGTTGTCCCGCCTTCGATATAATTTCCGACCCTGCATATCCAATATCGTTTATTTGAGGCATCTGCATGAACCTCTCGGTATATGAGCTATCGTATAATCGCCAATCGGTTACAGGCGCAATTGCTATTCCAGCCTTAAAAATGCTTTCACCGCCTTCTATCATGCACCTCAAAGCCATAAATCCGCCATAACTCCATCCCCAGATACATATTCTCTCAGAATCAATAAAATCCATCTGTCCGAGCACTTTGGCTGCCTCTATCTGGTCATGTGTTTCTATCACGCCTAAACGCCCATATGATTCATTTCTGAACTGTCTTCCTTTAGCCCCAGTACCACGCGGGTCAACACATGCCACCACATATCCCTCCATAGCGAGATACGACTCCCAATCTGGTCTGTATCTGTTCTGCACCTCTTGACTGCCCGGACCTGAGTACTGCACCATGACAAGTGGGTAACGCTTACCTTTTCCCATCATTTTAGGCTTGACTATCCACGCATTGAGTGCTATTCCTTCAGCTGTCGTCAGCGTAAAGAATTCTTTCTCGGGCAGTTTATACCCCTCGATAGCTTCGCGGATTTCCTTATTATCAAGAATTGTCCTGATTCTTTTCCCTTTTGTATCATAGAGAGTGAAAACGTTTGGCGTCACTGCATTAGAATAGTTCTCGACAATGTATTTTTCGGTCACTATTGCCGAATGAACGCCTGCGCTATTGTCAATGCACTGTATTTTGCCTTTTTTATCAACACTATAGACATGTTTTTCAGTAGATTTCTCCCTATTGGCTTGGAAGTAGCAAATCCCGTTCTTTGCATCATAACGATATAGGTTCATCACCTCCCACTCCCCTTTTGTCAGTTGTCTGACGATGGCACCATTCCTGTCATATAAATATATGTGTTTCCAACCGTCACGCTCGCTGAGTGCCACGAACGAATTATCTTCGGCAAACGTCAGCGAATTGTAATTATCGTAATCAATCGATTCTTTCTCAGTCTCATGCACAAGTATCTTCGCCACTCCCGACCTCGCATTGACCTCTAATAGTTCGAGGTCTGTCTGATTTCTATTCAATTTGACAATTGCCAATATATCATCTTCATTAGTCCATTTCATTATCGGGAAATATATATCGTTTCCCTCGCCGCAATCCATTTTTTTCGTCGTCCTGTTTTCCACATCGTATGTCCATACCGATACTAATGAATTGGGGTCGCCTGCCTTTGGGTATTTGTAACTATACGACTGGTCGTAAGGATACTCATATTTGTCGAATGCAAATTCCTGCACCTCGCTCTCGTCGAATTTCACCCACGTCAACAGCTTGCTGTCTCTCGACCATACGAAACAGCATGTCAGTCCGAATTCCTCTTCATACACCCAGTCCGGTGTCCCATTTATTATCTGATTTCGCTTACCGTCTTTGGTAATTGCTATTTCTGTCCCGTAATCCAATTTCTTTATATAGAGATTATTATCTCTTGCGAATGCCACCATTCTGCCACTTGGCGAAAAGTGCGCCATCTGTTGTGCTCCTTCGCCTTCGCTCAGTGGTTCAACCTCGTTTCTACCTATCCTGTAAACATAGTACTGGGTGGTAAATGTTCGGCGATAGATTGGTGTGGTCGCAGAATGAAATAATATTTTCTCCTCTTTTGTGTCGAACTCATATCCGCAAATTTTGTCCACCTTGACGCCCTTTGTGTTTTCAAGATCCATCACGCATTTCACCTTTTCACCAGTCTTAAAACTATACATCTCGATTCTTTTCCCGTCATCTGACAGCATAGTGTAATTCTCACCGTCTGCCATAGCGTGGAATTCGTCCATCTGCTTTGCCTTGAGTGTTCCCGACGTGAATGCCTGCAAATATTCGTCCGAAGAGCTCTGCCCTCTCACCGCAAAAAATGTTATTGCGGTCACAATCATCGCTAAACCAATCTTTTTCATATCTTATTTTGAACTAATAAACATATCTTTTATCCATCCGTAAATCTCGTCAGTCTTGATTTTTTCATCACGTTTCTCAGTGAATTTCAGCCAAACCTCAGGACGAGCCTCACGGTATTTCTCCGACAGCCACACGAAAGAAGCAGTTCGGTGACCTCCGATACAATCCGATGCGTGCAACCATTTTCCCTCCTCGCCCAACGCCTCGCCATGGTCTGAGACATATATCAATATTGCTTTTCTATTCTCCAAACTGACAATCATGTTGTTGACCACCCAGTCCATATAACGTATCGTGTTGTCGTAGGTATTGACCATTGCCATCGAATCACATTCTGCGACTATTCTCGAATGAATCACAGGCTTGTAATGTTCCATATTGTCAGGGTAATGAGCCTTGTACCACCAATGCGACCCTATGCAATGCACAACCACCAGTCCTTCATCCATTCCTGCCACAACCGAGCGGTATGGTTCTATCACATCTTCGTCCAGCCATTTGCAGTAATTATACACATCTCGCCCCTTATTCACGACAATCAATGTGTCAGCCTCATTCCAAAAATAGGAATATTGTCTCTCAATATTTTGGTTTGTAATCACAGCCGTCTGCATTCCGCATTGGCTGAACAGGTCGATGAACGACCTCTCGCTGTATGCTCTGTCTGGGTTGTTCCCGTCAGCACGTGTCATTATTCTTGGTATGCTGCCATTCGTGTAACAGATATCCGTCCACATATTTTCGAACGACACCAATCCTTCCCTTCTGCTCAAAAGTGGTGTTGTCTCTCGCCAATACCCATTCAGCCCTAAGTTGTCAGCCCTTGTTGCTTCACCTATCACGAATACGACCAACACGCTATCCTCCGTAGGTGCCACCACATTATCAAGCCGTTCCCTCACGTTAGCCACTTCGTATTTGCCAGCACGATACTCTTTGTACTCATACACGACATTCAGTGGTATCCTATGTGTCAAAGGTCCATACATCCGTCCCCCAGGTCTCAGGAACAACACTACAGCGACAACAGCTACAGCCACTATCGACCATGTTTTCCAGGTCTTATAATTCAAGCTATAGAACCTATATCCAACCCAAACTGCCAACTCGCCGACGGCAACAGCAAATATGGTCCAAACAACAAGTTGCCATGTCGTCATAGCCATAGTCGTCCCTTTAGACACAGCACCTAAAATATCAAACATCGAAGCATTGAACGAATAGTGCCACACACACCTGAAATATCCTAACGCACCACCCACTGTCATCAATATTCCGACCACTATACCCGCAACCCATTTCCCTGCTGCAAGGAGTGCCACCATTACGCAACACCAAAACAAAGCAATCGAAACCAACTGAAGCACAACGACTGCCAATCCTTTCACCCCACCGACAGGCATACCGACAAAATCAGCACCTGCACACATCAATGCCACAACAACTCCGCAGACTATTGCATGGACCAGCCATTTCAATGTATCATTCATTTATGACAAGTATTTTACATGTTGCTTTCTTTTTCCCATCAGATGTGAAACACATTGCGAAATACACTCCGCTTGCCACGTTCGAGCAATCCCATGTAGCCATTCCTCCGTTCGACCGTGTCTCGTACACCACCCTGCCACCGACATTGCATATCTTCACATTGCTCTCCTCGACCAATCCTGTTATAGTCACCGTTCTTGGGTCGCCAGGTCTTACAGGATTAGGGTATGCATGCACATTCTCCATCACATCGTTCCCCTCAGAGGCATCACCTTGATAACTGATTATGCCCCTTGCTGTCCCGAAGAACACCTCCCCCGTTCTGTCGTTCACCGTAATCGAAAGCACCGAATTCGAAAGCAGAGGTGAATTATCCGTAGTGAAATGTTCCAAAGTCACCTGTCCGTCTGCCGAAACCAAGAATGCGCCATTCTCGGTACCAAACCACTTTCTGTTTCCTCCATCGACAAATATACAGTTTATCTGTTCTGTACCGAGCAGATAATCGGCCAAATTCGAACCGTCGTTTCTCGAGATTTTCACTCTGCTGCATCTAAATCCTTCATCGAAAATTCTTGCCTTAGCCTTTATGCAGAGTACACCCTCGGTCGTACCTACCCAGATTGTTCCATCTCTATCCTGCGCAATGCTTCTCAGCAGATACTTATTGAATGCCACCTGTTTGCCGTCTTGGTCGTGCATTTCGGTGAACCCTCGGCGGCTGTCGTCGCTTATGTCGTTCGGTGTTCCGTTGTCATCGAATACAAACAGGTACGAATCAGCCGAGCTCCTATATCTCGGGCAAAGGATGTATTTCCTGTTTGGCAGCATCTCGTCAATCAATATATCCTGCAGCGTTCCTGCAGCCGACAATTCGCCATACTCCATGCCGTGCCAAGTTCCGTCAACATCGATATATTTCACCTGCGATGTGCCACGGTTGGTCATCCACAATCGTCCCTTGCTGTCGTATGTCAACCCATCGACACGCATGTAATTATACTTGCTGTATGCCTCTCCGTCAGGGAATAGCGTCTCGATACCCGAATTGTCGCAGGTGTGAACCTTGTAGAGGTCGTTCTCCCTGAATTCCGCCAATCCCACGCCATAGCCAGCCACCCAGAAATGGTTATTGTCGTTCGGGTCAATCTCGACATCCACCCAGTCATACACATTGTGCGAAGGGTACGACTCCCACATGTAATCGCCTATCAGATACCGCCATATGCCATATTCAAACCACGACACATAAGCCTTTCTGAAATAATTATCCGCGAACCTTCCCCCCGGCACTGTTATCACCTTTCCATTTCTGCACTTCAATTTCCAAGCGTAATTCGTCGCAGGACCACTCACAGCGTAAGTTCTCCTCTCACCACTTCTCATCATCTTCCTCACTATCCCGAGTTCTGTCGAAGTCCAGATGCTCTCACCGTCAGCCGCAGCTGCCATAGGATTACCCTCAATCGACGCAACCTCGTGAGTACCAGTCGATTTAACTCTTCCGTCACTATATCTCGTGAACATACAATGGTCGTCTGCCCAAATAGCCGTCACTCCATCGTCAGTTTTCGACCATTCACCGCCAGCATTGCTCCAAAGGCTCGAATCTCCTTTCAGGACACATATCTCGCTCTCACGCACCACCATGCCGATATTACTGCCTTTGGGTATTTCCATTCTTGTCCAATTCCTGTAGTTCATCAGGTTATCCTTGCCAATTTCAGCAGCGAGTAGCATAGTGTCAGTCAAGGCATAAATCGTTTTTCCGACAATTCCGACGTTCAACACTGCAGCCGCATCACCATTGTCGCCAACGACATAAGTATCGCCAAACTCCATCCTCCGGAGTCTGAGTGTTGCTATTCCAAACCCACAAGCCAAATAAGCGATGCCGCCATCTATAGCCACGCCCTCAACGGTTTTGTTACCATTTACAGTTTTATTTCTGAGGTCGCCAGCGTTGTCCACCCTGCCATATCTATCCAGCACATCGATGTCAGCATCCTCGTATGCCACCAAAATTCTCTCGCCTATCCTGAAAATCTTATGTACATCGCTTGAGCTCAGACCAGTCAACGTAGAGTAAGTTCGCACGCTACCGTCCTCGCCGTCCACCGAGAGCAAAGCCCCATCAGCCACACCCCAAACCGTTCCGCCACATTCGACCAACTGCGTCACTCCGTTGTACGACTGATGCACTCGCCACTGCCCTGCAGCCATCTGCTCTTGCGCCTTACAAACCGTCCCAACAGCAAAAGCCATAACCGTCAGCAGCAATATTTTGACTACACTTTTCATCCGACAATATTAAGTTTGCAAATATACAAATTTTTTTTGAATAATAACAACCCATAGCATAAATATTTTTCCACACCTATTATACGCACACACAAAGGCACAAATATTTTCATTAAATATCATTGTCAGTTCAGAAAAAGTTAGTACCTTTACACCCTGAAAAGACAAAAGTCCCTTGGAAAAGTTGTGCGGTATGGCAAAAAGTCCCTTGGAAAAGTTTAGCAAATAGGCAATAATATGTTGAAACGCAAAGTAGAACAGATATTTACGGCATGGAAAAACAATCCAAGTCATAGTCCGCTTGTGGTGAAAGGTCCACGCCAATGTGGAAAGACATTCTCTGTCGTGGATTTTGCACAGAAAAACTATAAAAACGTCCACTATCTGAACTTTTATGAGCACAAGGAGCTGTCGAGTGTCTTCAGTGGGTCGTTGACGGTTGACACCATTATCATGAACCTATCCGCACTCTTCGGGCCATCTGCAAAGTTCGAACCGCACGACACCTGTCTGATCTTTGATGAATTGCCATTAGACGGAAATGCCATGAAAGATGTCTTCAAAATATATATGGCAGACACCGGACTGTTTGTGGCGATGCTTGAAGATGGCACGCAGCACGACATACTGAATGGCAATCTGTATGGCTACAAAGGTGCAATATTCGAGAACCTTATTGCCGACATCTTCGGCAAGATGGGCAGGAAGTTATATTATTTCCACAAAGAGAGTGGTCTGGAGATAGACTTTGTGATAAGATACAAAGGCGAATGCGTCCCGATTGAGGTCAAGGCAAGTACAGGCAACACCAAAAGCACAAAGACACTGCTCGCCCATCCAGAGAAATACCACGTCAGCAGAGCGATAAAATTCGGCAACTACAATGTAGGAATGTCAGGAGCCATACTGACCCTGCCAACCTATATGGCATTTATGCTGCAACGAGATATGATATAATGTTTGTGCATAGCGGATTTGAAACTGTAACGCTTTTTGTCATTTTTGGCACTCAACGCATTATGATACAGATAATTACAAGCGTTACAGTTAATCAAATAAACTGTAACGCTTTTCTGAAACAAAAATAATAGTTCATATTATTGATTTTCAAATAATTGTGTACCGTATGCAATTCAAGACCGTTACAGTTTGTTACAGTTGTTCTAATAACTGTAACGGTCATAACTATTTATATGCCATTGATTTAAGAGCAAAAATAGGTCAAAAGCGTTACAGTTTCAAAACGCGCATTGACACATACTTGCAAATACTCAGGTAAAAGCACCAAGACTTTCAAAAGAAACACTATCGAAACATAACCATGAGTTCGCTATAACTTCGCTATGAGTCCGTAGTGAACTCGAATTGAACTCGAATTGAACTCGATTCT
>JAKSNU010000024.1 GCA_024399535.1 Paludibacteraceae bacterium | reverse complement strand
TTACGACGTCTTTCTCCTTAACCTGGTTAAGGGTGCCTGCATAGAGATCAGACTGTTGTTGTCTTTCCTCGTTAGATTGTAAAGCGCCTTTTGCGTAGCCCTCCCAATCAAAATCTTCCTGAGGAACAATTGTTTTGTCCATAATTTTTTGTTTAGTTAATGGGTTAGACATTATGTTGGAGACGGGAAATACATACCCGCCTTGAAATCGGCTGCAAAGGTACGAAATATATTTGATATACAAGCACTTTTTCAAATATTTTTTTACAATTTTTTTTCCACACCTCACTGTTGAAATTGTGTTAATGAAAGAATGACTGAAAATTTGTATATGTCGGGAATTGTTATTACCTTTGCAACTTGAAAAAACAAGCGAAGATTTGTATGGCAGGAACTACTAAGAAAAAGAAGGAAAAGATTGATATTCGGCAGATTAACTTTGGCAATGTGCAGCCACAGGCACTCGACATGGAAGCTGGAATAATTGGGACGATGATGATCAACAAGGATGCTGTGTCGGTCATATCCTCGTCGCTCATGCCAGAATATTTCTATGACACTCGCAACGAGAAAATCTATACTGCCATAATGCAATTGTTCTCAAGCAAGATGCCTATTGATTCGATTACGGTGATCAACCAGCTGAAACAGAACGGCGAACTGGAAGATGCCGGTGGGGTGGAGTATATTGCTGAACTGACGAACAACGTGAGCAGTGTGTCGCACTTGGAATATTATGCTAAGATTGTGACGCAGAAATATTTGGCAAGAGAGCTTATCCGTATTGCCGTCGAGACTCAGAGTCGCGCTTTCGATGAAAAGACCGATGTCGAGGACCTCATTCAGGATACACAGGGACAGGTGTTCCAAATCAGCAAGCAGAACATCAAACAGGATGTGCAACAGATTGACCCTGTAATCAATGAGGCTATAGAGCGAATCCGCGAGGCGAGCAAACAGAAGGAGGGACTGAGCGGTGTGTCGTCTGGTTTCCCAGAGGTGGACCGTGTGACTTTCGGTTGGCAGAAATCCGACCTTATCATCATTGCCGCCCGTCCTGCCATGGGTAAGACCGCTTTCGTGCTCTCAATGATTAAAAATATTGCCGTTGATGGAGTGCGAAGCTCGAACGGCACGATTGAAAGGATTCCTTGCGCTATGTTCTCATTGGAAATGAGTATGGTTCAGCTTGTGAACCGCCTTATTATTAATGTGTGCCGTATCCCGGGCGACAAAATCAAGAGCGGACAGCTGACACACGAGGAGTGGATGCGACTGGATGCCGGCAGAAACGCATTGCAGGGAGCTCCTATCTATCTCGATGAGACACCTCAGCTTTCGGTGCTGGAATTCAGGACAAAAGCCATGCGACTGGTTGCCGACCATGGCATCAAGATAATCTTCATCGACTACTTACAGCTGATGAACGCTCAGGGTATGAACTTCTTCTCGCGCGAAGGCGAGGTCAGCCTTATTTCCCGTTCGCTGAAGGGTCTCGCGAAGGAGCTGAAGATACCAATCATTGCCCTCTCGCAGCTTAACCGTAACACCGAGAAACGTGATGCCGCCAATGCCATCGATGGCAGAAAGCCACAGTTGGCTGACCTCCGTGAGTCGGGAGCCATCGAGCAGGATGCCGATATCGTGGCATTCATCCACCGCCCAGAGTATTACAAAATTTACCAAGATACCGACGGAACCGACCTCCGTGGTGTGGCTCAGCTATTGATAGCTAAGCACCGTAATGGTTCGACCGAGGATATCAACCTCAGGTTCCGCAAAGAATATGCGCAATTCCTCAGCAATAGCGACAACGAGATGCCGCCAATGCCTGACGTGAATGATATGATAATCGGGTCGCGCACCAACACCGACCAATACAGCAACTACGACGAGATGCTGAGCAATGGTGGAAACAACGATTTGGGTTTTTAAGTATAAGTCGCTGAAATCGCAATATATAGAACTTATTTAAAAAATATGGAAGAAAAGAAAAACATTTCGTTACCCGAAAATGCAGCACGCGAATTGCAACCGGGCGAGAAGTACGAACCAGTGATGCCTGCTGACAGGGCAGTGCCTGAGGTGAGTGCCTACTCGGTTACACTCGGTCTTGTGATGGCTGTAATTTTCTCGGCAGCAGCTGCTTACCTCGGATTGAAAGTAGGTCAGGTGTTTGAAGCTGCAATACCTATCGCTATCATTGCGGTGGGACTCTCGTCGGCTACAAAGCGCAAAAACGCTCTCGGCGAGAACATCATCATCCAATCTATCGGTTCCGCCTCTGGAGTAATAGTGGCAGGTGCGATCTTCACATTGCCTGCGCTTTATATCCTTCAAGACAAATATCCTGAGATTACGGTAGATTTCTTTCAGGTGTTCCTCAGCTCGCTTCTCGGCGGCATACTCGGAATCCTGTTCCTGATACCTTTCAGGAAATATTTCGTCAGCGACATGCACGGCAAATATCCTTTCCCTGAGGCAACGGCTACGACTCAAGTGCTGATTTCTGGCGAGAAGGGTGGCGATCAGGCGAAACCGCTGCTGATAGCAGGCGCTATCGGTGGTCTATACGACTTCGCAGTCTCGACTTTCGGAGCTTGGAGCGAGATTCTCACGACAAGGATGACCGCTTGGGGCGAGGCAATAGCCACAAAGCTAAAGATGCAGCTTTCAATCAACATCTCAGCTGCCACACTCGGTCTCGGATTTATTATCGGATTGAAATACAGTATGATAATCTGTGCCGGCTCGCTGTTTATATGGTTTATCGTTATACCGCTTTTGGGTATGACAACCGTTGACTCAGTGATGCTCAGCGAGATGGATCCACAACTTATCTTCACCAATTACGCACGCAATATAGGTATCGGGGCAATCGCAATGGCTGGTATTCTCGGAATCATCAAGTCATGGGGTGTCATCAAACAAGCCGCAGGATTGGCTGTCAACGAGTTCAGCAAGGGTAAAGGCAATACTGAATCTCTGCCAAGAACCGAACGCGACATCTCGATGAAAAACGTAATCATAGCTATTGTATCGGCACTCATCATTGTGCTACTCTTCTTTTGGCTCGGCGTGATACACAACTTCTTCCAGGCATTCATAGCATGGATTGTCGTAACGGTGATTGCATTCCTGTTCACAACCGTTGCGGCAAACGCTACGGCAGTGGTAGGCAGCAACCCTGTATCCGGAATGACACTTATGACACTGATTTTGGCATCTGTGATTCTGGTGGCAGTAGGTCTGAAAGGCACATCGGGAATGGTGGCAGCAATGGTCATCGGTGGTGTTGTATGTACGGCACTTTCGACAGCAGGTGGATTTATAACTGACTTGAAAATAGGGTATTGGCTCGGTACAACTCCAGCAAAGCAGGAAACGTTCAAGTTCCTCGGTGCACTGGTTTCGGCTGCAACGGTTGGTGGCGTGATACTTGTGTTGAACAAGACCTATGGTTTCTCGGGCGAAAATGCTCTTGTCGCTCCACAGGCAAATGCAATGGCGGCTGTCATCGAACCTCTTATGATGGGACAAGGCGCACCTTGGTTGCTTTATGGAGTGGGCGCAATACTTGCCTTGATTCTGAACTTCCTCGGAGTACCGGTATTGCCGTTCGCACTCGGTATGTTCATTCCATTGCACCTGAACCTTCCGTTGCTTGTCGGCGGTATAGTAAGTTGGTTTGTTTCAACCCGTTCTAAAGACGCAGAAGTCAATAATGCACGTATGGAGAAAGGAACACTTATTGCTTCTGGTTTCATTGCTGGCGGTGCGCTGATGGGTGTCGTTGCAGCTGCTATCAAGTTTGCAGGCGCCGACCTCTATCAGACAGCATGGGCACAAAGTTCGGCAGCCGAGATACTCGGTATCGTGATGTATGTTGCCTTGATATCATATTTGATATTCGCTTCGCTGAAGGCTAAGAAATAATACAGCACCTGACATTGAGATTAAGTTTGCCCGAGCTATCTTCGCTATTTAGCGAATGAAGCTCGGGCAAACTTAATGTTGTATTTGCGTTCACATAATAAACTCGGAGAGTGGTTTCCTCACACTATATTATTATCGCCAAATTGACCAAAGAAAATCCGCCAAATTGACCAAAAATATTTCAAAAAGTATTGTCAGTTCAAAAAAAGTTGTACCTTTGCAGCAGGAAAAAACAAGAATATTATGAAAGAATATCGAGCGGGAATAGTAGATAAATTGCTGTATGACAAGCTGCAAGGTATGGGTGCCGTATTAGTGGAAGGAGCCAAGTGGTGCGGTAAAACTACGACCGCAGAGCACCTCGCTGGGAGTGTCCTGTATATGGACAGTCCAAAGGAGAGAAAAACGAACCTAAAAATGGTAGAAATGAACCCCGAAATTTTGCTGCGGGGAAAGACTCAGAGACTGATTGACGAATGGCAGATTGCACCAGAATTATGGGATGCCGTACGCTTTGCAGTTGACCATCGAGACGAGGAAGGACAATTCATATTGACTGGCTCGGCATCGCCTTTGTCTGATGAAGACAGGGCAAAGATTTACCATACTGGGACAGGAAGGATAGCAAGACTGAAGATGCGCACGATGTCGCTATGGGAATCGGGAGATTCAAATGGCGAGATAAGCTTGGAAAAAGTCTTTTCTGGCAATGAGGATAAGGTCGGCACCAATAATCTGGAACTCAACGACATCGCATGGCTGATATGCCGAGGCGGCTGGCCAAGGGCTGTATGTCAGAGCGGCAAGCTCGCTCTGGGCAGGGCTTTCGACTATTACGACACTGTCGTGAGCGCAGATGTGAAAATGGCGGACGGTATAGAACGAAATCCCGAGCGGACGAAGCTGCTGCTGAGGTCGTATGCCCGCAACCAAGGCAGCCAGGCATCACTTAGTTCTATATCCAGGACATGAAGGCAAACGACAACGACACGCTGAACGACAGGACGGTCTATAGTTATATCCTGGCATTGAAAAGCATCTTCGTGATAGAGGATTGCAAAGCATGGAATCCGAATCTGAGGTCTAAAACGGCAATCAGGACGAGCGATACACATTATTTCACTGACCCCTCGGTTGCAGTTGCGGCACTTGGCATAGGTCCAAAAGACCTGATGGGCGACCTGAACACTTTCGGGCTTTTTTTCGAGACGTTATGTATGCGCGACCTCAGAGTGTATGCACAGGCACTCGACGGTGAGGTATATCACTACCGTGACAAAGACAGACTGGAGTGCGATGCCGTGGTGCATCTGCGCAACGGTTCGTATGGTCTGGTAGAGATAAAGTTAGGCGGTGACAGCCTGATAGAAGAAGGTGCCAAGTCACTGAAGAAACTGGCATCCAAGATAGATACCAGCCGCATGAAGGAACCATCGTTCATGATGGTCCTGACAGCAGTCGGCAAATATGCCTTCAAACGTGACGATGGCATATGGATTGTGCCAATTGGCTGTCTGAAAAACTGATATAGTAAAAGATACTAATAATATTGACAAAATTAATTACATGATACATTTTATGAAATCATTGCATTTTACGCTTGTCGGCATGTTTTGCCTGACTGCAATCATTGGCTGTAAACCTGCTGCCACACCTGACCAACCAGGACAAGAGCAGAAGCCTGTTGTTGAAAATGTTAAACTTATCGAAGCTTCGTATTATGGGCATGACTACATCAAGGTGGCTGGTTCCCAGGTGGAGGTAGATTTCCATTTTGCAACGGGCACACTCTCTGCCGGCAGCAATGGGAAACTAAGAGGTACTGGTTGCCACATCGCCCTCTTCGTAGTATCTGATTCTGTTGACAATACCTTCTTCCCGACTGAAGGTGAATACACCATTTCTGATTCATACGCTGCAGGAACCCTCATCATGGGTTATGATAAATATGCGGAACTCGGCTATCCTGGGCAAACATATGATGGCTGTGTGCTGGAATACTACGAAAATGGAAAACTGACCGAGACTCGCTGCATAACCTCAGGAAAGGCAATTATCAAAGGTGATGCCTCGAATGCCTCTATCTCAATGTCATTCAATGATTCATGCAGTTTTGAGTTCTCTGGACGCATCAACATACGCAATTCGGCTAAGCCTGAAGGCGAGGGCTATCGTGGCTATGAGCCAGAAACGCCAACTTCGTTTGACATCACAGGAACGGCCATCCTGAATCAAGGCAACGATGTTGGTTCAACAGATGCCCTGTTTACGCTGAGAGTTTGTGACACAGTGGCTGGAGGCAGCAGCTATGAAGCTGATTTCGTGTGCTACACACGTACTGACGGCTCGTATGGCTTATACGAGTGTGCTGCCAACACAAGCGATGTCTCTGCCGGCAAGTTTGCATATAGCGCTGGGGCTGACGGTGACAACCTAAGTTTCTCGTTCTGCTGCAAACGTGGTTCTGATGAGATGATAAGCAGCAGTGACCCTGTCTATTTCCTGACTGGCGGTTCGATAACCATCACTGAACAACAGGTTACAGGCACTGTGACATCATATTTCGGCTCTACGATAAAAATAACAGGCTTTTTCAGATGATTTGCAAATAAAAACCTACATATCTTCCGATATGTAGGTTAAATGAGGAAATAAAACGCTCTCTGACGTTTCGAAAGCGACCACCATCATATCTCCCTGATAAAAGCACGACGACGTTTATGTTGTTTTGTCTCAACATTGCTCGTGAAGGACTTAATTACCTTGATATTAGTTTCGAGCATTGAGGTCGTCTCGGCATATCTCACTCCATATTTGATGAAATACGGGATGAGGTCGTAAAAGAAGAGAGCATTGACTCCTTTGTCCTGATAGTCCTCGCGGACACCTATGAGGAGAAGATTGAACACATCAATATGCTTTGACTTCATGGCGCGATAGTATTTCAACCAGCCGAACGGGAACATCTTTCCGTTCTCCTCCTTGAGCTCTTTCGAGATATCAGGCATTCCGAGTCCGACACCAACAATCTCGTCTTTCTCGTTTACAATGATGCTGACAAAATCGAAATTTAGAAGAGGGAAATACATCTGCGAGTAGTATTCTTTTTGTCGCTTGGTCAGTGGTTGAAAATTATATAGTTTCTGATACGCACTGTCAAGCACATCGAAATAGGTCATACCGTATTTCTTTTGCAACTCCTTGGCTGAACTGACTTTATCAATACGAAGATGATATTTTTCCATAATCATTTTTGACAACCTTACAAAACGTTCTGGTACCTCTTTCGGAACAAATGCCTGAAGTTCAATCCAGTCAGCCTCTTTGCGGAACCCGAGGCGTTCGTAGTGCTGCACGTAATAAGGGAAATTGTAAAGTGAAGCCATAGGTGCGACATATTCGTAACCTTCAAGCAGCAGTCCTTCGTGGTCGAAATCCGTAAAACCGACAGGACCATTCAGATACTCCATTCCTTTGGATTTACCCCATTCTGCAACTTTATTAATCAAAGCCTCAGAGACAGCATAGTCGTCGATGAAATCAAACCAACCAAAACGGCAGGTTTTACGACCCCATTTCTCGTTTGCTATTCGATTGATTATACCGCAGATGCGACCAATGACATTGCCTTTCTCGTCATATGCGAGATAACGGACGAACTCGGAATGGTCGAGCGCAGGATTATTCTTGAACGAGAAAGTATTGAAATCGTCATATTCAAGACAAGGAGTATAATATTTGCACTCTTTGTACATCTTGTTGGCAAAGCGCACGAAAATCTTGCCTTGCTTTTTAGTTTTGACCTCTTCGATAGTTATAGTCATAAACCTTTGATTGATTTAATGTTATTAATTATTTCACCACCTTTGAATACAGCATTTCCTGCAACAAGGCAATCAGCACCAAGGTTGAAAAGTTCAGGAGCGTTTTCAGCATTCACGCCTCCGTCAATCTGGATGAGTGCCTTTGAACCTGATTCGTCAACAAGTTTGCGCAAACGGACGAGTTTGTCGTAAGTATGTTCGATGAATTTCTGACCACCGAAACCCGGATTGACCGACATAAGAAGCACAAGGTCAAGGTCGCCCACTATATCGCGAAGCACCTCTACAGGGGTATGAGGGTTGAGGGTAACACCAGCCTTCATGCCTGCGTTGTGGATGTTTTGTATAGTGCGGTGGAGATGGGTGCAAGCCTCGTAATGTACATTCATTATTGCTGCTCCATTGTCGCGAACCTCGTTCACAAACTTATCAGGATCTACAATCATCAGGTGTACGTCAAGAGGTTTACGACAAAGTTTGTTCACATATTTAATTACTGGGAACCCAAACGAGATGTTAGGAACGAAGACTCCATCCATCACGTCAAGGTGCAACCAATCGGCATCACTATTGTTAATCAATTCAATGTCGTGTTCCAAGTTGCCGAAATCAGCCGACAACAGGGAGGGAGAAATCAATCTATTCATTTTCCAAAAGCATTAAGTTTAGCACGCAAAGCTTCGATTTTGCTCTCGGCATCGGCTTTTTTCTTGCGTTCGTTCTCAACAATCTCAGGTTTAGCATTAGCCACAAACTTCTCGTTGCCAAGTTTTTTCATAACCGACATCAAGAACCCTTCGAGATATTTTATCTCCTCCTCGGCTTTCTTGATTTCAGCCTCAACATCCACCTGATTGCCAAGAGGAACGGCATATTCAGTTGTGCCGACAAGGAACGAGACGGCAGTTGCATCTGCAGTACCGTTGCTTATATTCTGAAGGTTGCACATTTTCGCTATCACTGAATTGTAGTTTTCATTGTGGCTACCTTTGGTAACCAATAGTTCGAGCAGTTCCTTGTTTGCGATATTCTTCTGGAGACGAATTGTACGGACACCAGCAACAATCTCTTTTACCACTTCGAAATCGTTGATTACAGCCTTGTCGAAACCGTCAGCAGTAGGGTAGTGCTGCACCATAATGCTCTCTCCATCCTTGCGAGGTGCAAGTTCGTGCCAAATTTCCTCGGTGATGAAAGGCATGAATGGGTGAAGCATAAGCATCAGCTGCTCGAAGAAACCGATTGTGCTGTCGTATGTAGCACGGTCAATAGGAGCCTGATATGCAGGTTTCACCATTTCGAGATACCACGACGAGAACTCATCCCAGAATAGTTTATATACTGTCATAAGAGCCTCACTGATACGGTATTTCGAGAAATCGTCAGCCAGTTGGACAGCAGTTTCCTTAATCTTCTCGTCCATCCAGCGTATGGCAATCTTAGAGCTTTCAGGCTGCTCAATATCCTTGATTTCCCAACCTTTGATGAGACGGAGGGCATTCCAAATCTTGTTGTTAAAGTTACGTCCCTGTTCGCAAAGTGTCTCATCGAACAAAATATCGTTGCCTGCAGGGGCTGAGAGCATCATACCCATACGTACGCCATCAGCACCATATTTATCGATAAGCATCAGAGGGTCAGGCGAATTACCTAACGACTTGCTCATCTTGCGACCAAGTTTGTCACGTACTATTCCAGTGAAATAGACATTGCGGAAAGGCATATCGCCACGATATTCATAGCCCGCCATTATCATACGGGCAACCCAGAAGAAGATGATATCTGGGCCAGTCACAAGGTCGGCAGTAGGGTAGTAGTACGCAATTTCCTCGTTGTCAGGATTGTTGATACCATCAAAGAGTGATATAGGCCAAAGCCAAGACGAGAACCAAGTATCAAGACAATCCTCGTCTTGACGAAGGTCAGTGATTTTCAAGTTTTTGTTGCCACTTTTAGCAATTGCGAGTTCGAGGGCTTTGTCAGCATTCTCGGCAACTACATAGCCCCCTTCAGGAAGGTAGTAGGCAGGAATACGATGCCCCCACCAGAGCTGGCGGCTAATGCACCAGTCCTTGATGTTTTCAAGCCAATGGCGATAAGTATTCTTGTATTTAGCAGGGTAGAACTTGATTTCATCGTTCATTACAGGAGGCAGGGCTATTGCAGCAAGATGTTCCATCTTGAGGAACCACTGCATAGAAAGTTTAGGCTCGATAGGCACATTCGTACGTTCCGAGAAACCTACTTTGTTGTCGTAATCTTCGATTTTCTCGATGAGATTGGCTGCCTGGAGGTCTTTGATAATCTGTTCACGAACAGCAAAACGATCCATTCCGACATACATTCCTGCTGCTTCGGACAGGGTAGCATCATCGTTGAAAACATTGATACTTTGTAGATTATGCTTTTCGCCAAGCATATAGTCGTTTACGTCGTGTGCAGGGGTCACTTTCAAACAACCAGTACCGAAATCCATCTCGACATATTCATCCTCGATGACAGGAATCTCGCGACCAACGAGAGGAACTATAACATGACAGCCCTTGAACTTAGTGTTTTTCGCATCATTAGGGTTGATACACATTGCGGTATCGCCCATAATAGTCTCGGGACGAGTTGTGGCGACAATAGCATAATCCTCGCGACCTACTACTTTATAGCGTAGGTAATAGAGTTTGCTTTTCTGCTCGCGATAGATAACCTCCTCGTCGGAGAGAGCGGTGAGCGCTTTAGGATCCCAATTCACCATACGTACACCACGATATATCAGACCTTTATTGTAGAGGTCGCAGAAAACGCGGATTACAGATTCCGAACGATTTTCATCCATCGTGAAAGCAGTACGATCCCAGTCGCACGAAGCCCCCAATTTACGTAACTGTTTGAGAATGATGCCACCATGCTCATGAGTCCAATCCCAAGCATGTTTGAGAAATTCGTCACGCGAAAGATCTGTCTTTTTAATACCCTGTTCGGCGAGACGGCCTACAACTTTCGCCTCAGTAGCTATAGAAGCATGATCGGTGCCTGGAACCCAGCACGTATTGAAACCGCACATACGGGCACGGCGGACAAGGATGTCCTGAATCGTATTATTCAACATGTGACCCATATGCAGGACACCAGTCACATTAGGAGGAGGAATGACTACAGTATAAGGTTTACGTCCATCAGGCTTGCTGCTGAACAGATGATTCTGAATCCAATACTCATACCATTTAGCCTCAATTTCCTGAGGCACATACTTACTTTCCATATATATAATAATGTCAACTTAAAATTTAATCAATCGAAACTATGCTGTCAACGACAAACTCGGAAACACCACGCCACATAATAGGGTTTTTATATTCGCGGTAGTGAAGCTGCACGTTTCGTCCGGAACAATGCATAAGCGAGTCGGCAACCTGTTCGTCCTCAATCGAGAACTTGAATTCGTAACTCTGTATCACAGAAGCTCCTGTAGCACTTTTACCACCTTTGAATCCCGATTGAATCAGTTTGCCCTCGTATGTCTTGAAAACATATCCTTTATACGTAATATAATTGAGTTCGCCAGCCTTGATTCCTTCGGCAAAGACAAAATAATAACTGAACCAAAAGGCAAATGCAGCAGCCAAAACCACGACCACAGATGCAATAATGATAATTTTCTTTTTCATAATCAATTAGTTATCTATATTAAACACTATACATTATTCAATTTGCAAATTTAATACAAAAATTTCGTTTATTCAAAGCTGTACAAAAAAATTTTTTATTATATTTGCATCCGTAAATACATAAAGATATATATTTGCCTAAGATATTGATATTCAATAATGGAATATGATGTAATTGGTTTATAAGGTAAATATTCTCGTCCTTAATATAGACAAAATTGAGCATATGTACTTCTAAGGTATAATCGACATTATGATAAATTGAATATATGAAAATAATACACACAGCTGATTTACATCTCGGCCAGGTGATCTATCAGAATTACGACAGGATCGATGAACATAGTCATTATTTTAAACAATTAGAGAAATGGTGCATTGACGAAAAACCAGATGCACTAATAGTTAGTGGGGATATTTTCGATATTCAGCAACCATCAGCAGCAACACGAAAGAATTTCACAGAATCTTTTGTCAGACTGAGACATTTATGTCCTGATATGCACATAGTAATAACTGCTGGCAATCACGATTCAGCCTCAAGAATACAAGCAGACAAAGCAATTTGGGAAATAGCAAATACTACACTAATTGGTATGCCTCCAGTAGCCGATGCTGACAGGAAAGAATTAGAGCGATACATTGTTCGGTTGAGAAATGGTTACATAGTGGCAATACCCTATATGTCAGGCAATCACACTGACGAAATACAGAAAATACTCGACTTAATTAATGAAGAGAATCATGAAGAAAAACCCATTGTGTTGATGGGACATGCTGCAGTAACCGGATTAGATATCACTGGCCATAATTTCGAGATTGGAATGCTCAGAACTACAGATGTTGCATGTTTCGGCAAAGGTGCTGACTATATTGCCCTTGGACATATACATAAACCACAAACAATTGGCCATCAAGAAGATTGCCTGAAGGAAAATGTATGCTACCCTACTCCCATTGTAAGATACTCAGGGTCAGCACTTCACGTCAGTTGTGACGAACAATACCCTCATACAGTCAGTCTCGTTGAGATAGATAAGCATGGTGGTGAAGTAAAAATCAAGCAATTGAGAATAGACGAATTGAGACATTTCTACGTATTCCCAGAAGACGGAACTTCATTCACTGATGCAGAAAAAGTTATAGAAACAGTACGAAACAATGCCATAAATGGGAAAGAGGGTTATTTCAGATTGAGAATTGATTATAGTACATATCTTCCAGCAGACTTCAACCAGCATATATACGAGATAAAAGAGGTGGCTGAAGGCAGGTTACGTTATAACCCTAAAATAGAATGGACAGGAACAATAGATAGAGGAGACGAATCCAAACCGAAGTTCGAAGTGGCTGAACTGCAGCAGATGACCGACCCTATGGAATTTATCGAGAAAACAATAGACAGATATGAAGGACTTGAGGCTGACGAAATACGTGAGATGTTTGATGAAGTGAAACGTGAATTAAATAAATAATACCATGAAGATAAAGGAGTTGCATATACGGAATATTGCTTCGATAACCGAAGCGGATATTGATTTCGAGCGAGACCTCGAGGGAGCAGATATGTTCCTAATAGCAGGTGATACGGGTGCTGGCAAATCTACCCTACTCGACTGCATATCATTGGCATTGTATAAAATCACACCAAGAGTAAAAAACTATGCTAAAGGCAGTTGTAATGCAGAATACACCAACAGCGAGGGCGAGAATGTCGGAATATACAAAATAGAACAATATTCACGTCTCGGTATTTCGGCAAAGGACGAATGCTACAGCGAGGTGGTATTCGAAGGGAACGATGGCATAGACTATAGGGCAAGACTGACCCTCGGACTAAGAATCGGCAATACCGATAAAGAGACTGGCATACGACCAGTAAAGCACTGTACACCAAAGTGGGAGGCGAAAATTGGCAAAGAAGATTGGATTAAGATTGGCAAAGATGGCGAACCTATAAGTAGTGCCGTAGGATTAAGTTTCGAGCAGTTTTCGAGGATGGCAATGCTGGCACAGGGCGAATTCGCAGCCTTCCTGACAGGCGATCGTAAAGAAAAAGAATTGATACTTGAACAGTTGACCGACACTGCTATATTCAGCCGATATGGTGCTGCAATCAGCGAAATTTCAGGAAAATACAAAAAACAACTTGAAATAGCCCAGAAAGAGGTGGAAGACGAACGCAGTCACACCATCAGTCAGGAAAATATCGACAAGTTGAACAACGAATTGCGTGAGTGCAGAAATACTCTCAGTCATTTAGAACAGAAAATCAAAGACAATGCGGAAATACTCGGGTGGTTTGTCGAGTTAGACAATGCGGAAACAGAGAGACAAGATGCTACTATATATCAAGAGCAGAAACTACGGCCGTTCTTCACTACCCTACTCGGTGACCTCAGTTACCGTCGGCAACATCTGTCGGAACAGGAGCGGTTAATTCGTGAAGAGGAAATATGGCTAAATAAACGTGCGAATATATCTTCTTTGTTCGAAAGATATGGGGAGGTATCTATTTTGATTGATAATTTAATAAAACTGCAAAAGGACAATCAAAACGCTAAGCTGGATAGAAAGGAACACGAACAAATGGTCGAAACCTTACAGCGAGAAGTTTCAAAGCGTCATGAATTATCACAACAAGCAACTGAAATCTCGGAAGTAAAACAAGCAGAAATAAACAATGCCATAAAAGAACGTGAACTTCTCAACCCAAATGGTATTGCAAACAAATTGACCGAAGCACATGCCATATTAGGAAAACTCACCGAACTGCGCAATGTAATTGCAAAAATAAACGAAAATGAACGTAATATATCTGCGCTAAATGATAAAATACAGAAATACAGAGAAATAATAAAACAACTAACAGTTAAAAAAGAAACTGCAGACCGAGAATATGAGGCATCAGAGAAAGAATACGAGATAGTGCGAAACACATTGACAACAGTTAAAGCTGGAATCAACGATGTGATAGTAAAGTTAAGAAGTAAACTCGTTGACAGCAAGATAGATACATGTCCGTTGTGCGGTCAGAAAATAGATAGACACGAGATAGAAAAAGACTTCGGTTGCATGGTCGCTCCATGGGTCGAAAAAGAGCAAGAGGCAAAAGCAAAACGAGACAATGCTTTCAATAATCAACAGGAGGCAAACAGCGCGTATGACAAAGCTAATGGGTCCTATTGCGCAAATATGGAACTAATTGGCAGAGAGGAGGAAAACAATAGAAAACTAAAGCAACGATTAACATCCGAAGCCATTGCTATTGGTATTGAAAATAGTGAAGAAATCGCACCTCGTTCCGAGAAAATGATAAAAGCCACATCCGAAGAAATTGAAAAATACAGTGCTTTGCAATCTAAAGCAGAGGAGATGCAAAGAAGTATTAACAGGTTGCTGAAAGAGAAAGAACAATTTGATATTTCAAAGGCTGAAGCCGACAAGAATTGTATTGATGCACAACGCAATAAAGAGCAAAATGATTTATATATCTGCAACGTAAAGAAAAACATAGAACACTACGAGACAGAAATAAAATCGATTGTCAAGATTCTGGATGACAGAATCGGTCAACATTATCCCGAATGGAGACAAGATACTGAAAAAACGAGAGATACGATAAAAAAGGATGCTGAGGAGTACCTTGCAAGACGAGAAAAACATAGAAACGAGAAAAATATATACGAGAAAGCAAAAGAAGAAGCCAAGACATTTGGCGATTATTCAGAACAGATTTGCAAGATACATCCAGAATGGAAACACGAGACTGAGTCACGAAAATATAATGAAGGAAACATTAATTATCTATGGACAGAGTTCATTCGGAAAACAGGCGAAAACATTGGTATTTTGAATAAAAGTCGAGAAAAAACAAGCGAATATACCGAGAGGATATCAAAACTATGTCCATTATCAGTAGATTTAACAGAATATCGCTCAACGCTCGAAGCAGAAAAAGCTCTTTTGGCAAATCAATCAACTGAGATGGCAGGAAAGATTGGAGCAATCAACAACCAGATTCATACAAACGAACAAAACGAACATAGATTGCAGGAAACAATCAAAAGGGCAGAAACAGCAGAAAAGATATTCAGAAAATGGGAGTGTCTAAACAAACATTTCGGAGGAACAAGATTTAGAACACTTGTTCAGACTTACGTGCTTCGACCGCTACTGAACAATGCCAACATATACCTCGGCAGGATAACCGACCGTTACAAGCTGACCTGTAGCGAGACCGACGAACAATTGTCGATACTGGTAGAAGATAAATACAACAAAAACCAGATACGCAGTGTCACAGTGCTATCCGGAGGAGAACGATTTATGGTATCGCTTGCCCTGTCGCTGGCGCTTTCGTCGCTCAACACGCCAGATATGAACGTAAACATCCTATTCATAGACGAGGGATTCGGCACATTAGACGAAACCACGCTGAATTCGGTTATGCAAACACTCGAAACACTGCAGGAGATAGCTGGCCAAAGCAACCGACGTGTCGGGATAATCTCCCACCGTAGCGAACTTGCTGAGAGAATACCGACCCAGATAGTAGTACGTAAATGTGGCGAAGGGAGAAGCAAGGTGGAAGTATGTTGCAGTTGAATATTTCAATATAATTTTTTTGAAAAATAAATGTATTCTACAGATTGTGGAAAAATATTGGTAGCATCATGCATATAATGTCAGATATTCTGTGTAACTTTGCATGATTAAAAACAGAGATGTCAAATGAATGCTATTCTGATAGAGACTTCGGGTACGATTTGCAGTGCAGCATTAGTTGAAAATGGTGTCATCACTGCTATGAAGCAGGCTGACGAACCCATGCAGCATGCAACGTTCCTTCCGCAGTTCATACAGCAGTTTATGGGAAAAGGGGTGAAGATTGATGCCGTGGCAATAAGCGGTGGTCCTGGCTCTTACACTGGACTGAGAATCGGAACATCAACCGCCAAAGGGTTGTGCTATGCGACTGGAGCCAAACTGATAGCCGTGAACACGCTGGAACTGATTGCTGCCGAGACAATAGCGACACGTAAGGTCGAAGGAACTGTAATTGCAATGATTGACGCTCGAAGGATGGAGGCTTATGTCCAGCCTTTCGGCATAGACACTACCCCACTCGCCGAACCAGAAGCAAAGGTATTAGACGACACGTCGTTTGCTGAATTCTGTCAGAAAATTGTACTATGCGGTTCGGGAGCTGAGAAATGTCGCGCCATAATCGGTAATGCCACAATTTATTCTGACGTGAACCCTATTGCTAACGAAAGGATGTTAAAACTTGCCGAAAAGGCATATCAATCAGCCGATTTCAAGGATGTTGCATATTATGAACCATTCTATCTAAAAGAGTTTTATACAAATGCCAAATGAGTTTCCGAAACTGAATGTGCCTGATTATTCCGACCAGATAAAGATTAGAGAGAGCAATCAGAATAAATATGAGATTTATGATGGAATAAGGCATCAGTGGGTTGCTTTGACACCTGAAGAGTGGGTTCGACAGCACATGACGTACTATATAGCAGAGAAGTTGAAAATACCAACAACGCGTTTTGCAATTGAAGCTCAGATAGAATACAACGGATTAAAAAAACGTTGTGATACAATAATATACGATGAAAATTTGAAGCCGATGATTATTGTTGAGTATAAGCAGCCGAAAGTGGACATCACGCAGAAGGTTTTCGACCAAGTGGCAGTTTATAACATGAAACTGAACGTTCCTTATTTAATTGTGAGTAATGGATTCGAGCATTATATGTGTCAGGTAGATATGACGAACAGACGATATATTTTCACAGATAAATTGAATTACGATGGCAAAACAGAATAGCATATCATTTAATGGAATAATCCGTGAGATTGATGCCCGTCAGTTCCGTCCAATCTATTTTCTGTATGGTAACGAGCCGTATTATATAGACAAACTATCAGACTATTTCGAGGAGAAGGTGCTGACCGAAGAGGAGAAGGAATTTAACCATACATTATTGTATGGCAAGGATATAACAGCTTCTGACATAGTGAATAATGCTCGCCAATATCCGAGTTTCGCCGAATACAGGCTGACCATCGTCCGTGAAGCGCAGGAGGTTCGCGACTGGGAGGCAATGCTGATGTATCTGAAGAACCCCCTTCCACAATCGATTGTTGTGATATGCTACAAGAAGGAGAAGATTGACGCAAGACTGAAAGTATTCAAAGAAATTGAAAAAGTCGGTTTGATGTTCCAAAGCACGAAACTATATGACAATCAGATACCAGGATGGATCACAGATTATGCAAAAAGCAAAGGCTTTGCAATAGACGGACGTTCTGCGATGATATTGACAGAGTTTCTCGGAAACGACCTAATGAAAATCACAAACGAGATTGACAAACTGGCAATCATCATGAGGCAACGAAACCTGACTACTATAACACCAGAACTCATTGAAGAGAATATCGGTTTTTCGAAAGATTATAACAACTTCGAGTTGATTAATGCTATAATCACTGGTGAAGTATTGAAAGCTAACAGAATAATCAAATATTTCGCTGCCAATCCAAGTGATAATAGCATTGCTGCAACTACGGCAACACTATTCAAATTCTTTGCCGACCTTATGGCATATCAAGCGTCACCTAATGAGTTTATCAGCACAATGCACCTAAATCCATATTCCAAACGTATTCAAGAGTTAGGAATAGCTGCAAAAAGATATTCGCCTGGACGAACACTGTACGTGATAGAACAACTTCGTGACCTTGATGCACGGTTCAAAGGATTCAACCGTGGAAATGCCTCGAACATGGACCTGCTGAAGGAAACTATTTATAAAATAATGCATTAAAAACTATATGAAAGATTATTTGAAGTTGATAAGAATACCAAATCTTATCTTTATTATTGCAGTTCAATTATTCATCTATTTTGCGGTCATACTGCCAATTGTGGGTGGCTCTGGTTTTATAGTTAGATTACCATATTGGGTATTAGCATCGCTTGTTGCTGCCACAATGCTTATAGCTGCAGGAGGGTATGTAATAAACGATTATTTTGATGTAAAGATTGACAGAATGAACAGACCAGAAAGAGTCATCATTGCAAATTCGATTGACAAGAAAGATGCTATGCAAATCTATATGATACTGACCATCGCCGGTGTCGGGATAGGTGTGGCTGCAGCCGTTGCTCTGAAGAGTTTCACTATTGCATTTATATATATAATTGTTGCAGGGCTGATGTGGTTCTATTCTTCGTCCTACAAACGTATGCTAATAGTAGGCAATCTTATGGTAGCCTTGATGTCGGCTCTTGTTCCGATGATACCTGCTTTTGCAGCTAAAGTGCAGATGTGCAAAGATTTCGGAGAAATGTTCCTCCAGACCCCAATTGTTCCGACTATATACACCATGTGTTGCGGATTCGGGTTGTTTGCATTTATTGTGATGTTCATTATCGAGATTATCAAGGATATGCGTGACGAGTATGGCGATCGCGAAATGGAATGCCATACGATACCAGTGGTATGGGGATTCACGACAGCAAAGATAATCATCACTGTACTTGCTGCCATATTGTTAGGGTTATCGATTTTGGCAGCTCTGAAAGTTCCTTTCGTGAACACTTGTATTTCGCCTCTTGTTCATCTGAATTACTCGATTGTGTATGTGCTAATTGCCATATTTGTACCTATAGGATTTATGCTATATTCTGTATGGAACTCATCCTGCAAATCATACAGCAACGCCCTCTATGCAGCAAGGACGGCATTATTACTTGGTGCTGCATATTCATTGTTCTTCTATTATCTTTTAACTCATTGAGGATATGTTGATATTAGGTTCTAAATCCCCACGCCGACAGGAACTTATGAGAGGTTTAGACATTCCTTTCGAAGTACGTACTAAGACTACAGACGAAACATACCCAATAGATTTGGATGCCGAGCGAGTACCAGAGTATATTGCTAACCTTAAAGCTGATGCATTCAATGATTTGAATGATGAAGATGTGTTGGTGACTGCCGATACGGTAGTCATAGTTGACGAAAAGATATATGGCAAGCCTCATTCTAAAGAGGAAGCTATGGAAATGCTTAAGATTTTGCAAAACAGGACACATATAGTAGTGACAGGAGTCAGCATCCGTAAGGGAGAACAGAAAATATCGTTTTCCGACACTACAAAAGTACATTTTGCACCATTGACTGACGAGGAAATAGAATGCTACATAGAGAGATATAAACCATTCGACAAGGCAGGAGCCTATGGGGTGCAAGAATGGATAGGTTATGTCGCTGTTGATCACCTCGAAGGGTCGTATTTCAACGTTATGGGATTGCCGATACATAGGGTGTATCAGGAACTTAAGAAGTTACGATGAGAAAAGCATATATTGCAATATTGTTTTCGATTATGGTCATGGCATCTTGTAGCAAGATAGGTCATGGCGATGAACATACAGAAAACTCAGATGCCATTCATCGGCAACCAAAATATGCACAAGGATTTGATATTTATGAGCATAAAGAATACATTGAGATAATACTTTATAACCCATGGAAACACAATAATATAGCAACTCGTTATTATCTCGTACGCAATAATGATATCAAGACATCGGATGATGGAGTGAAAATACATATTCCAGTGGAAAAAGTTGTTTCAACATCTGTCACGCAATATGAATTTATCGCACTTTTAGGTGAAATCAAAAGCATACAAGCGATTTGTTCGCCTGAAATAACTTATAATGCTGAAATCAAGGCACGTTTTGCCGCTGGGAAAATTGAAAATTTAGGCAGTTCGTTCAACATCAACCGCGAGAAAATGATGATTCTAAATCCAGACTTAATGTTTGCGACTTTCTATAATGAATCATCGATACATAACCAATTGAACGACAATCTCGGTATACCTACGGCATTCGACAACGAATGGACCGAGCAGTCGATTTTAGCGAGGGCTGAATGGATAAAATTCATTGGTGCATTTTACGACAAAAGTGATGTGGCTGATTCAATTTTCAATAAGATTGATTTATCATATCAGTCTGCAATAAAAACAGTTAGTCATAACAATGATAGGGAAAAGAGTGTAATGGTTGGTTATAACTATCGTGGGACATGGTATATGCCTGGTGGAAGATCGTATATGGGTCAACTGCTCGATGATGCTGAAGCTAATTATTACTATGCCAACGACACAACAGCAGGTTCGCTACCTCTGAATTTTGAGACTGTTTTGAAGAACTTTGCCGATGCAGATGTTTGGCTTAGTGCCCCAACAAAAACACTCGATGAATTGTTGAAAATGGATGAACGACATAATTTGTTCGAAGCATACCGGAACAAGGAAGTCTATGCTTTCCTACGCAGAACAAATACAGCTGGAGCAAACGATTTTTGGGAATCAGGTATTGCACATCCCGACCTGATATTAAAGGATGTAATATGGGCATTGTATCCTGACAAGATGTTGGAATATGAACCTACGTATATTTTGAGATGCGAATAACACGTAATATTGTATCATTTACACTACTCGCAGTGGTTTTGGTCATTCTGTTTGGCATAGACCTCTGTTTCGGTAGTGTGTCAATACCGCTCAGCGAACTGGATGACCCGATATATCACAACATAATCCTCAATTTCAGACTAACAAAAGCTATTACTGCCATATTGGTTGGTGCTGCTATATCTGTAGCAGGTCTGATAATGCAGACGCATTTCCAAAATCCACTGGCAGGACCATACGTACTCGGAGTGTCGTCAGGAGCATCGTTGGGCGTTGCACTGTTTATGTTGTCGGCATCAGTGCTGCCAGCAGTAATCGTGAATAGCGGTTGGGGTATAGTGATTTCAGCCATCATCGGAGCGATGCTGATATTGATGCTGATATTGGTTGTTTCGTACCGCACGACCAACAACACCACCCTACTGATAGTCGGGATAATGTTTGGACAGATAGCTGGTTCAATAGTCACCATATTGCAAAACCATGCCAATCCTGATTCGCTGAAACTGTTCATAATATGGACATTCGGTTCGTTATCGTCAGTGACATGGACATTCATGCAGGCAATGCTGCCAATTGTGGTGATTGGACTTGCGATAGCTATATGCCTGCAGAAGCCGCTGAATGCTATGCTGCTCGGCGAGAACTATGCGCAATCATTAGGTATAAACATCAAACGAACAAGGATTTTGATTGTTATATCCATTGCACTGCTCGCAGGTGCAACAACAGCTTTCACTGGTCCTATAGCCTTCATAGGATTGGCTGTTCCACACATTGTGAGACTCATGCTTGGCACGAACGACCATCATCTGACTATACCAGGCACGATGATGGCAGGGGCTATATTGCTGCTTGTCTGCGATATCTGCTCACAGTTGCCAACCAATGGTTCGGTGCTGCCAATCAACGCAATATCATCAATTATCGGAGCACCTATCGTAATATGGATAATATTGAAAAACAGGAACTGACCATGATGCTCGAAGCACGTAATATAACTATTGGCTACCACAAGAAAACCATACAGTCGGGTGTGAATCTCAAAGCACACGACTCGGAACTGATATCACTCATAGGTACTAACGGCACAGGGAAATCGACCTTGCTTAGGTCGCTGGCAGCACTGCAACCGATATTGAGTGGCGAGATATATGTTGATGGACAGGAGATTCATCATGTAACACCAAATGAAAGAGCGAGAAAGATATCCGTCGTGCTGACCGATAATATTGTAGCAGAACAACTTACGGTTTACGACCTTATTGCCATGGGCAGGATACCCTACACATCGTGGAATAATATCAAGAGCAACGAAGATGAAGAAATTATACTCCATGCCGCCAACGAGGTGAACTTGTCGCACAAGATTCATTCGCCAGTCAACGAACTTTCGGATGGCGAGAAACAGCGTGCAACCATCGCCAGAGCATTGGCACAAGATACACCAGTGATACTACTTGACGAGCCGACATCACATCTCGACATGCCCAATCGCGTGGAAATCATGATACTGCTGAAACGGTTGGCGGAGAAGAGACACAAGACAATAATTATCTCGACACACGAACTGGACCTTGCGCTGAGTCATTCGCATTACGTATGGTTGCTTACACGTACTGAGCCTGTTATTGCCGACACGCCTGAGAATATATTGCAGAATCCATTATTCCAGACTGCCTTTGCATCGGAGCATTTCGACCCGAAAAAATTGAGATAAAAAAAGAGTGAAATAATGATGTTTATGTCATTAAAATTGTGTAAATTTGCAGCGTAAATTGATTTCTATGAATATAGCAGTTATATTGGCAGGAGGAGTTGGAAGCCGTGTAGGAGCAGACAGACCGAAACAGTTCCTTGAAATAAGGGGCAGGATGGTCATCGAGAGAACAATAGATGCTTTCGAGGCGAATGCCAATATTGATGAGATTGCAGTGGTAATAAATCCGATGTACATTGATGAGATGGAGAGTATTGTGAAACGAAACGGGTGGAAAAAAGTGAGACGGATACTGAAAGGAGGTACAGAACGCTATATGTCAACTCTTTCTGCAATAAAGGCTTACGGAGATATGGAGGAGTCAAATATGTTATTTCATGATGCCGTAAGACCAATGGTCAGCCAAGTGATAATAGATAGAGTCATAAATGCTCTGGAAGAGCATGATGCGGTTGGAGTGGCAGTCAAAGTGACGGATACGATATGGGAGACAGATGACGATACAATAAAGTCAATACCCAACCGAAATATGCTAATGAGGGCTCAAACCCCACAGGCATTCAAAATGAGGGTGATAAAAGAGGCATACCGCATAGGGTTGCAAGACCCAAATATGTGCAGCACAGACGATTGTGGAATGGTGATGCGCTATATGCCAGAGGAAAAGATATTTATTGTCGAGGGTGAGGAGCAAAACATTAAACTGACTTACAAGGAAGACATGCCGTATATTGAGATGTTGATAAATAAGCAAAAATAAATGGCTTTTTTTGTAAATTTTGAAAAAAACGCCATTATATATAGTAGAGGACGATGGGTATTGGAAAACTTTTAGTAATACATTTATATATTCTACAATATAGCGATATACTATCGATACTTCATCGATACTCCACTGATACTCCAAAGTGATACGGCTGTGACTCCACTCCTATAGCAGAGAAATTGCAGAGGCAAAGCGGAGCAATAACGGAAGCATAGAAAAGAATCGATAGTGTTTCGATAGTAAATTTTTAACTTGCCGAAGATAAAGAAACAAGTTTAGAAACAGATTCAGTATATAAAGAAGATTAATTTTTGAAAGCAATAATAGTTATAAAAATATGGTTATTGGATATACAGCAGGTGTTTACGACCTATTCCATGTGGGACATTTAAATCTTTTGAAAAATGCCAAAGGCATGTGTGATAAACTAATAGTTGGTGTCACTACTGACGATTTGGTAACATACAAAGGCAAACATGCAATGATTCCATTTGAGGATAGGTTGGAAATTGTTCGCAGCATTAAATATGTTGATGCCGCAGTGCCACAAAGTGACATGGACAAGTTGTCGATGTGCAAGAAACTCGGTGCCTCATACCTTTTTGTAGGAGACGATTGGTATGGCACAGATAAATGGAAAAACTATGAAAAGGAATTTGAAGAAGCAGGCATAAAGATTGTCTATTTCCCTTATACCAAAGGAGTTTCTTCAACGTTAATCAACAAAGCACTCGGTCAGATTAGAGATAATCCAGAAACTGCAATAAAACGAGAACGCATCTTTTCGAAAGAAGAATAAAATTGGATAGTTATGAATAGTTACGACGCATTGAATAGAGCATATATACGTACTTTTTGTGTAGATGCTGTCATAGTCAGTATTGCAATTCTGATTCCCGTTTTCTCGCATTTGACTTTTCCTATATATCAGTTTAGTCCAATTCTGTTTTTGCTAATGCTATCTATTCCTTACAATAGCAAACAATGGAATACTCATATACTTGCCACTTTAATTCCTATATTTACTTATATGATAACAGGAATGCCTACACTGACTAAGACAGTATGTATGGTAATTGAATATAATATCGTTTTATCTGTATATTTTCTCTTAAAAGATAAACTAACAACCCAAAATATTGTTGCAATGTTTGTAATAATGTTGTTTGCAATTTTGATAGGAAAATGTTCATATTATATATCAAAAACAATATTGTTAGGAGAAATAATCATTGATACTCCATTCATTACACAACTAATATCGTGTGTTTTAATCTCACTGAGTAGTTCAGTATTTATCAAATTCAAGACAAAATAGAGATGGAAGACAGATTATATTGTAACAATTCATTTTTGATATATCGATATATTGCTGATGAGAGTAAACAATTCCGTTCAGATATAAAGCCATATTTTTTTGAACCTAACTCTAACGAGTATAAAATAAAAGGATTGGATGATACGGAATGTGCCATTAAAAACTATATTGACGAGATTATTTCATCTGGAGGAAAGGTGGGATTGGCTTTGTCAGGTGGCATTGACTCTGCAATACTGGCAAAGTATGTTCCAAAAGATACACCGACATATACATTTCATAGTGATTTGCCTGGTGTATTGGATGAAACATTACAAGCAAAAAAATATGCAGATGTCTGCGGTCTACAAAATACTGTGATAGATATTAGATGGGAGGATGTAAAAAAGAACGCAGAGGTACTGATGCGTCACAAGGGAGCTCCTATTCATAGCATAGAAACCCAGATTTATGCTGCTGCATGTCAAGCGTTAAAAGATGGTGTAACGCATTTGCTGTTTGGAGAGAATGCAGATATTGTATTTGGCGGTATGGACGGATTGTTGGCAAAAGACTGGACTTTTGACGAGTTTGTAAAGAGATATACATATTTGGATCCAACGAAGGTTTTGGTTGACGGACGATGGGAAATGAAACCATTTGAAATGTTTAGGAAAGGCGATTATATTGATTATTATGGTTTTATTCGTAAATATTTTTATCTTGAAGCTAATAATTCCTACGATAATGCATGTGCTACGGCTGGAATCAAATATTCTTCACCATTCAACAGAATGCGTCTGCAATTCGAATTGGATTATGAACGAATAAGGAAAGGTGATACCAAATACATTCTTCGTGAGTTATTTAATAATTTATATCCTGACATGGGACAACCAGTCAAAGTACCTATGCCTCGTGCCGTCACACAATGGTTACAGGATTGGGAAGGCCCATCAAGAAAAGAATTTATTCCACATTGCGCGGATGGGTTGAAGGGCGACCAGCGCTGGATGATTTATATTCTTGAGCGTTTTTTGAATTTACTTGACAAATGAAAACTTTTAATATGTCGAAAATAGCGATTGCCAGTGCCGATAGTTACCATCCGTTGCAGGTCAACGCTGCAATGGATTCTTTGATGATTTCATTGGGTTTAGACCCAGCCAATCCATTTAAGGAAATCATCAAACCAGGTATGCGCGTCTTTATCAAGCCTAATTGGGTTGCGTCTCGTTGGCGTGAGTCGTGTGACCATAGGGACGATTTGTATTGTGTGATAACTCATCCGAATGTTATAGAAGCAGTGGCAGATCGTGTTGCCAAGGCTCTTGACGGGCAGGGCGAAATCATAATAGCGGATAATCCTTCGATTGATGCCGATTTTGAAGAACTGATGCAGTTTACTGGAATTCGCAAGCTTCAAAATAAGTACAACGTTCCTTGCAAAATATATGATTTGCGTCCATTGGTTTGCAAAGATTTGAAAGATTATGGACAGCGAGACAAAATGGCACATCAACCAGGAGACCCATTAGGAGAAGTGGAAGTAAATATAGGTAAAGATAGTCTTCTATATAATGTGGATTCAACATTATTTCGTGGAGTGTTTAACGAGAGAGAAGAGACGGTGGCAGCACATACAGGTGACACACAACTTTACACATTTGCTCGCAGTTTGTATGATGCTGATGTTTATATCTCTATTCCAAAACTGAAGACTCACCAAAAGGTTGGTGCAACTCTCAATCTAAAAGGACTGGTTGGTTCTATCACACGAAAGAATCAGCTTGTACATTGGCGTATAGGTACTCCAGAAACAGGAGGCGATGAATATCCTGACAAAAAAAGTTGGGAGGCTGCCCAGCATGCTAAGGTAACTCATCGAGGTGCTCATCCATGCAACGATACGATATGGCGTATGGTGGCAGATTTGTATCAAAGTCTTCTCACCAAGGAACGTCAATATTTCACTATTATTGATGGCATTATGGCTGGTGAGGGAAAGGGACCTTTCTGTCCTACTTCAAAACATGCCAATACTTTGATAGGTGGTTTCGATTTGCTTTTGTCAGATATTGTCGCTGTGCGTTATATGGGTTTTGATCCAAACAAAATCAAATATCTGAAGTTTTTTATTGACAAATGGAATATTGATTTGAATGAAATTGAGGTCCTTATTAACGAAGAAATTCATCCGGATTTTTTCAACAACTCCTCTACATATAAAAATTTTTTACTTCCTACCGCATGGAATATTATCAAAATATAGTAGTTAAAACTATGCTTGCAATCTTATAAGTTAATTATACAATTGTGGTGAATTCCTTGACTTTTTCTTATGCCTAATGTTTTGCTTGTCAACGAAGCTTTGCATTTGCAAATATTTACATTAAATAAGATTTGCCTATACGGAATCGTATTGTTATTATAGCACTGATTATGAATGATTTCCACAAAAGAAAGCAATATTGTGAACTTACTGAAAGGATACTGAATACTAAGTGAATACCAAGTGAAAGGTTTTTAGTAACTTCTTAGGACTTTCTTGGAGGTGTGGTTTTTACAAAATTGGTTCATCCTGACCTATGAATTTTTAACAATTCAGATGAAAATAAAAAAGCGCCAACTTGCCGAATGAAAACTTACCAACTTGCCGAATGAAAACTTACCAACTTGC
>JAKSNU010000023.1 GCA_024399535.1 Paludibacteraceae bacterium | reverse complement strand
CATATTTATTTAGATGCCTAATTTGACAATGTGTCGGCAAAAATATTTTTATTTCGTACAAGTCATAGTTTCGGCGATTAAATTAGGATGACATGGAATTTCAATACATAATTCTTTGGGTCTAAAAAACTCGAATGAGGCTAAATTTAAATATGCCCCATTTCATCGAATAATTTCCTGACTTAGTCAATGCGCCACCCAAATCATTATGCTGTCTTGCCTTTACCTTTGAGTGTTCGTCTGACCAGAACGTTGGGTTCTTCTGATGAGGTTCTGGTTGAACGAAAATGGTAAAAAAAATGGGAGTGAAATTAGACACTGCCTTAATACTGAGTTAATACTGAACTCGATTCTCGTATTAAGAAAGTATTATGGCAGTATTAACTTGGGGTTAAGTTTCTATAGTTGGTTGAAGGCTAAACGATCGTAACTCTCGGGAAAGTCTGAATTGAGTGATAACTGGATTAGAGTGAAGCCAGCAATTTCACCAAACGCCCCATAATTTCAATTTTTAAGGCACCCCAGAGCGACTTTATGTTGTCATATATTTTATCATTCATACAACAAAAATCGCTCTAAGGGCATGATTTTACAAAATCAAACATTAAACCGAAAATGCATCACATCGCCATCCTCGACTAAGTAATCCTTTCCCTCAACACCAAGTTTGCCAGCGTCCCTCACTGCACTCTCCGAACCATATTTGATATAATCCTCATACTTTATCACCTCTGCACGAATAAACCCTTTCTCAAAATCAGTATGGATGACACCTGCACATTGCGGAGCTTTCCATCCATCACGAAACGTCCATGCTTTGACCTCAAGTTCGCCTGCAGTGAAATAGGTTCGAAGTTTCAGCAAATGATATGCCGATTTGATCAGTCGCGACACTCCAGACTCTTCCAGACCTATCTCCTCAAGGAACATCTGTCGTTCCTCGTATGTCTCGAACTCGGCTATCTCACTCTCAGTCTTGGCAGCTACAACCAACACTTCAGCATCTTCGTTCTTAACAGCCTCGCGTACCTGTTCGACATACTGATTGCCACTGACTGCACTCTTCTCGTCGACATTGCAGATATACATAACTGGTTTTGCGGTCAGAAGGAACAGATCGTGAGCTATCTTCTCATCGTCTTTTGAGTCAAAATGGACAGTGCGAGCAGATTCGCCCCTCTCCAATGCCTCTTTGAATTTCAGCAACACCTCATAAATCTGCTTTGCCTGTTTGTCGCCACCAGTTTGAGCCTGTTTCTGAACTTTCTGTATTCGCTGTTCGATAGTTTCCAAATCCTTAATCATCAACTCAGCATCAATAATCTCCTTATCCCTGACTGGGTTGACCGTACCATCTACGTGTACCACATTGTCGTCGTCGAAACAACGCAACACATGTATTATCGCATCAGTTTCGCGAATGTTTGCAAGAAATTTATTACCAAGACCTTCGCCTTTTGAAGCACCTTTCACCAATCCTGCAATATCGACAATCTCGACCGTAGTTGGAACAATTCTCGATGGATGAACGAGTTCGGCAAGTTTAGACAAACGATCGTCGGGCACTGTTATAACACCAACATTCGGTTCAATGGTGCAAAAAGGAAAATTCGCAGCCTGCGCTTTTGCATTCGACAGGCAGTTAAACAACGTTGACTTACCCACATTTGGCAACCCAACTATTCCACATTGTAATGACATATGTTATGATTTTATTATTTCTCCTCCTCTTTTCCCAGCATCTGGCCCCAACGTGATAATTGAATCTGCTTGTTTCAGCACGTCAAGATTATGCTCGACGACAAGCACTGTGTTACCACGGTCAACCAGTTTCTGCAGCACGCCCATCAGAATCTTTATATCTTCAAAATGAAGTCCTGTGGTCGGCTCGTCTAATATGTACAAAGTGCTACCAGTATCGCGTTTCGAAAGTTCGGTAGCGAGTTTCACTCGTTGACTCTCGCCTCCTGAAAGCGTGGTACTGCTTTGTCCGAGTTTCACATACCCCAATCCCACATCCTGCAGGGTTTTCAATTTATTTATGAACAAAGGCATATTTTCAAAAAACTCAACTGCTTGGTTTATAGTCATATCGAGGACATCTGCAATAGATTTACCTTTGAATTTCACCTCTAAAGTTTCGCGATTATAGCGTTTGCCGCCACAGACTTCGCATTGCACATAGACATCAGGCATAAAGTTCATTTCCAATCTCTTATACCCATTTCCCGCACATTCTTCACAACGACCACCTTTAGCATTGAACGAGAAACGGCTCGGTTTATAGCCTCTGATTTTTGCCTCAGGCAATGCAGCGAACAGATTGCGAATATCGTTAAACACCCCTGTGTAGGTAGCAGGATTCGACCTCGGCGTCCTGCCGATAGGCTCTTGATTTATAGTAATAACCTTGTCAATCCCACCTATCCCCTCAATCGAATCATAAGCTAACGGTTGTTCTTTCGAATTATAGAAATGATGGTTGAGTATTGGGCGCAATGTCTGATTTATCAAAGTAGATTTTCCACTGCCCGAAACTCCTGCGATGCAGACAAAAGTACCGAGAGGAATGTCGAGAGTCACTGATTTCAAGTTATTGCCCCTCGCCCCTTTCAATATCAAATGCTTGCCATTACCTTTTCGGCGTTTCTTCGGCACTTCAATACATTTTTCGCCATTGAGATATTGCGATGTTAAGGTGTCAGATTCGAGCATTTTCTTTAATGTTCCTTGAAACACAACATTTCCACCCAATCTGCCAGCACCAGGACCCATATCAACAATATAATCAGCTGCTCGCATCATGCTCTCATCATGTTCTACTACTATCACCGTATTACCAATATCCCTCAATTTTTTGAGTGATGCTATAAGTTTCAAATTATCTCTATGATGAAGACCTATACTCGGTTCATCCAATATATAAAGCACATTGACCAACTGGCTGCCAATCTGCGTAGCGAGACGTATTCGCTGGCTTTCGCCTCCCGACAGTGTCGCCGAAGTCCTCGATAGCGAAAGATAGCCCAATCCGACATCAATAAGGAATTTGAGTCTCGTCTTAATTTCTTTGATTATCTCGAACGATATTTTTTTAGTTCTTTCGTCAAGTTTTTTCTCGGTTTTATCGAACCACTTATACAAATCATCAAGTTCCATCTGCTGAATCTCAGCTATGTTTTTATCGCCAAACTTGAAACTCAGAGCCTCCTCGTTCAGCCGTGTTCCTTGACAATGAGGGCACTGAACTTGGGTATAGAAATCATTAGCCCATTTTTGAGCAGTTTCGCTGCCATCTTCCTGCTGCATTTCAATGTAGCGGACAAGACCCTCGTATTTTGTGCTGCAAACATTCTCACCTTCACGAAGGTAGAGATTCTCGGTCGTACCATTCATTATTTCGTCCATTCCATCGGAAGGAATTTCAGAAATAGGTGTATTTATCGTAAACCCATATTTATCTGCAATAGCCTCAATTTGCTTGAAAATATAGCTATCCTTGCTTTTACCCAACGGCATTATGCCACCCTCGGCTATGCTCTTACGAGGATCAGGAACCACTTTATTCATATCTACGATATTCACCACACCAAGTCCCTTACACTTAGGACAAGCACCTTTTGGCGAATTGAACGAGAAATTATGCGGAGCAGGTTCGCTATAGGATATTCCAGTTACAGGGTCCATCAGATGGCGCGAAAGAAATCGCACTTCACTAACCCCTCTCGTCATAATCATCATCACACCATCACCTAAATCCATCGCACGCAAGACACTCTTTTTCAATCTATCTTCGTCCTGTTTCCTGACAACCAATTTATCAACAACAACCTCAATATCGTGGTTCTTATATCTATCGAGTTTCAAACCAGGAGTGATTTCAGCAAACTCGCCATCAACACGGACATTCATATATCCCTTCTTCCTTATTTGATCAAAAAGGTCACGATAATGTCCCTTACGATTTTTCACTAAAGGAGCTAAAAGATATATACCCTGACCGCCATAATCGTTGACGATAAGGTCAATAATCATTTCATCGGTATATTTCACCATTTTTTCGCCCGTGACATAGCTATATGCTGTACCAGCACGTGCATAGAGCAACCTGATGAAATCGTATATTTCAGTTACAGTGCCAACCGTAGAACGAGGATTCTTATTAACAGTCTTTTGTTCTATAGCAATCACCGGACTCAAACCAGAAATATGGTCAACGTCAGGACGCTCGACATTACCCATAAAATGACGGGCATAAGCTGAAAAGGTTTCTATATATCTGCGTTGCCCCTCCTGATATATTGTATTAAAAGCAAGTGACGACTTCCCACTGCCGCTCACGCCTGTAATCACCGTCAACGAGTTTCGCGGAATAACAACATTGACATCATTCAAGTTGTTAACCCTCGCTCCAAATATTTCTATATTTTTACCCATATTCAAACAAACATTCAAGACTGAGCATTACTATCAATCAACTCCGAAGGTTTAACCTTGACAATCATTCTTGATGGCAACACCAGCATTGCTGTAGCGATTATCCCCATACCTAAGTTTATCAAAAACCACCATTCCACCGATAAATATACAGGCACATGGTCAACATAATACGACGCAGGATCCAAAGTGACAATACCAGTAAAATATTGTATCAATATCAACGAAATGCCGAAAACATTACCCCATACCATTCCCTTGCCCACCAGATAGAGCGCTTGCCTTAAAAACACCTTCCTGATTCCCCAATCCGTCATCCCCAATGCCTTCAGCAGTCCAATAGTGCTACATCTTTCCAATATCAGAATGAGCAAACCTGATATTATACAGAAACCAGAAACGAGCATCATCAACACCAATATTATCACTGCGTTCATGTCCAGCATTGACAGCCAGTCGAATATCTGCGGAGCTTGATCAACTATTGTATTTATAGAATACAATTTGCCCTCCCCTGCTGCTACTTCAAACACCTCGCCTGCTGTAATACCTAATTTCCCCCAATCTTTCAATAATATCTCCAACGAACTATATTGGTCGTCATCCCATTTGTTGAGCAACTGCAATCCTCGCAAATCTGTCAAGATATACAATTTGTCATACTCGGTAAAAGTGGTCTGATAAATACCAGCAACACGATATTTGCGAGCTCTGAGATTCTCGCCGACAAAATATACTACAAACGAACTGCCAGTGTCCAAATCCATATTGTCAGCCATAATTTTGCTCATTATAGCCCAATTATCGATAGAATCGGCATTTAGCACATCCCCGGCAATTATCCTATCACCAAAAAATTTCCAATTATACGTTGAATCAACCCCCTTCATCATCACACCTTGGAAAGCACGGTCGGTCTGTATTATTCCAGGCTTTTTAACAACATTCTGCACATCTGAAACATTGTCAAGCATCAAAAGACGCTTTCTGAAATTAGCAGTTTGCACAATAGGCAATTCCTGCATATTGCCATAATTGTCGTACGATGTAATCTGAATGTGACTGCCAAAACCAATTACTTGACTTCGCACCTCACGCTTAAAACCCACTATCACAGCAATAGATATCAGCATGACTGCTAATCCTAATGCCACACCGATAATAGCCACTTTGATTGCAGGGCGCGACATTTCCCGTCCGTCACTACCCACCAACTTATTAAACCGTCTTGCTATGAAAGCCTCTACTCCCATTTTTCGTCAACCGAAATATGCATCATTACACCAATGCGAAAACTCCATCATAGCCTTGCAACCATCGACGAGTTTATCCTCAAAACTTTCGTCAAACAACATCTCATCATCAAAATGCCATGACACCAAAATTTGTTTCAATTTAAGCCATTCTGCAGCAGGATGATCTTCAGGATAGCCACGGGGGATACGCTTAAGCGGTGGATCGATGCTTACCAAATTTGTACCAAAATAATGTTTGAAATCGGGTTTTGCCATTATAGTTCGCAACTCCTCATATTCAGTATCAATGACAGATCTCAACCTCTTGACACCTGCAGAATCAGGACACCATATTCCGCCTGACAACATGCAATTCCCAGGCTCGATATGTATATAATATCCAGAATATAGACTCCTATGACCGCCATTTTTCGCGATATAAGTACCAAAATGACGTTTGTAAGGCGATTTGTCCAACGAAAAACGCACATCTCGATATATTCTGAACATACATTCTTTCGGGTCAAGATATCTCACCTCGGGGTCAAATTCCCCTATTCGTTGAATCATATCACGCGTAAGAGCCGACACATCATTACGTGCCGACTCATAACGTGACTTATTCTCTGCAAACCATTCGCGATTGTTGTTGTTCGCCAAATCGCTTATAAATTGCAATGTATCTCTCTGCATTACTTGACTATCAATTTCTCTGTATATACTTCGCCCGAATTTGTAATAATACGAACATAATAGAGACCAGAAGTCTGAATTCCATTTACTTCGATAGGATATGTAGATGGAACAAAATGTCCAACCATCTGACCATAGTTATTGAATATCTCAACTCGCTCGACTTCGCCATAATCACCATAAATGTATGCCATCATTCCAGCTTCTATAGGATTAGGAACGACTTCAATATTTATCGTAGAAATATTGTCAGTTCCATCGCCTATAGTCAGATGGAGAGTGACTATAGAGTCACAACCGAGGCTGCTCACAAGTTTTTCATCGTATTTACCACTCTTGGTATAAGTATTATCGTGCCAAGTGAACGTTGAACCAGCAGGCAACTTGACAATAGTGTCAGTATGAGCAGTAGGGATAAAATCAATATGAATGTTCGTCACAGAATCACAACCTTCGCTCGTAGATGGAGCACTGACTGTTATCACTGTGTCTGACGTAACTGTGCATACAACTCCATAGCCCATATATTCAACTCCTTCGCACGAACGGTCATAGACATCACCAGCAATAGGAGGATTCACATGCAATACAACTGTCTCGGTTATATAACATCCCAATTCAGCATCTTCATAAACTTTCGTATATGTTCCAGCCGTTCTGAGAACAGTATCGAGGAACAGATAATAGCCGCCTTGACATATTGTCTCGTCATGGCTGAAGTTGCCATTCAGAACATTCAGAACCAACGTTTCGCGCAATGGACAGCCATGGTCGCCCGTACCATTCCAATCATAATTGCCTGCGATAGTATATTGCTGACCATGCCAATAATAAATGGTACCATTGCATATCGTTTCGTGAATAGTATCATGAGCCATTGCCATCGCAAGCTGGAGAGTTATAGTATCAACACATCCCCATTTCGTAGAATCCACTGCCGAATATGTTCCAGGAGCTGTCAGTTTCTGACCGTAGAAATACATTGTATCACCCTCGCATATTGTGTCCTTCCTTGTCTCGTGAGTCGGAATCACATGCATGAACAATGTCACCGTAGAATCGCACATATCTGCCGATTGCGTAGTATATATATACCTATCGCTTGCATCAGTCCTGATAGTTATTCCCTTCCAATCGAACGAAGGAATGCCTGCACAGCAAGTGTCATATTCTTCAGAATATTTCATAGCTTTCATATATACATTTGCCGTGATGATTGTATCTGGTGCACCTGTAATACCAGATTTGAATCGCGTCAAAACATTGTCACCAACGCTCATCTGGTCAGACGAAACACTGAATCCGTGCAAAGAATATGGAGTAGCATAACATATAGTATCGGTATATACATCGCCTTCGAACATATCAACAACTCGCACATTATCCAACGATACCATTGCACCATCCTGACTTGCGCCGCCATATCTGAATGCTATACGGGCTCCTTCTGGTATTTCGCCGAATTGAGCTGCATATTCAGATTTAACTATGCTCTTCGGTGTATTGAATACATCGACAAACGTCTGTGCACTATTAGCATCTGTAAGATATCCAACTGTCAATGTTCCGGAAGACATAGGGTCGCTTACTCGCGAACTGAACATAACTTTCTTATTCGAAACGTTTTCAAACTCAGGCATGACCATATAGAGAGATTTCGCCATTGACGAAACGAGCAACAGACATTTTCCTCCTTCAGCCACATATGCCTGATCAGTTGTTGTCATATATTGTGGGTACTGGTATAGATTGCTCGAAGCATTGAGCTGACTCCAACATATTTCCTCAATCATATTATCTGAAGTATATGACTCTGAAATAGTCTCAAATCCCTCGCTATATGGCGACGACATAATGCCACACAAAGTAAGGAACGACAATGAAGCCGCATCAGTAGTCACACCACCATTACATACTGTCTTAACATTAAACGTATATTCGGTATGAGGATGAAGTCCCGTCAATACAATGGTATCTTTGATTGTCTCGTAGGTATCACCACCGAGGTCATACTGATACTTCATTGCATCTGGAGCACCACCCCAAGCAATTATTGCCGAAGTATCTGATATTCCAAGCAAACGTACATTCTGAGGTTCGAAGCAATCTGTACTCATTGTCAATGCCATCACTCCGTCAGTCCATGAGGTTGTATCGCCCGAAGAGCAGAATGCCCTTGCATAAACCTTATATGCCGTATTTGCAACCAATCCTCCGATAACTCCAACACCTGTTGCCGAGTTTACACTTCCTATTGTATCGCCTAACGTCACATCAACACCATCCAAAGCATAAGCAAATTGTATGCCTCGATAGCTTGGACGGGTCTTTACTGATACAGTGGCAGTATGTGCAGTTGTCTGGTCCACAGTAACTGCAGAAGGGATATCAAGACAGAAATCGTTCTCATCATCTATCTTGATATTGTTGATAGTCAAAGGTTCGTTACCTCCCATCACCTCGTTGTTGACCCAAGCAAATACCAGACAATATTTACCAGCCTTTCCAGTGAGGTCAACTGTCTGTTCGAGATGTTTCCATACATTTGTCAACTCGGATATAGCATTGTTGCCATCCAAAGGTATGATGTTCGAAGGATAATTCTCAGGGCTGAATGGTCCGCTCATAGGATATGTAACGGTCGTACCTGGAACGAGATACATTCTCGCATAGTCATTGAAATTGCCATATGCCATCTCGCCACCTGGACATTTCCAATCGAACGTGATTACATATCTGCCAGAACCAAACTCAATTTCGCGATATGCGACAGCCGACGACTTCCTATTAGTATTATATGTATAAGAGGTACCATCCGTGACATACAATGCAGCAGTCGCATCTTCATACAAAGCCTTAGAATCGTTGCCTATAATGAACCTATTGCCAGTGATGTGGCTGAACATCCACTGCTGATTTTCAACCTCATCGGTGAAATCACAGACGAAAGGCATTCCTGCTGACGTTGCATTAGTCCTGAACGAACGCATATCCCAAACTGACTGCTCGACTGAATCGCAATATGCACGTACATAAATCTGGTATGCCGTTGCTGATGTGAGTCCTGTAATAGTTATAGTCTTCGATGTAGAAATCTGATATTCAAAAGTATCAATACTTTCACCATATGGTATGCAAGCATATTGCCATTGAGTATGCGACGATACAGTATCTGTCACAACCGCTGTCACCGCAGTATCAGTATATGTCAACGTGAGGCCTTGTGTCTTCTGGCACATTGACGTGCTTTCAATCGAAATATCATCAATAAATACAGAACCAGTATGGAAATTAGCTTTACACGAGAACCTTATGATAATGTCATTACCTGAATAAGGAGTCAAATCCACTTCATTTTCATTGAAAATGCCTGGGTCATCGTTATCGTATGCCAATCCACCATATTTATGTGATGCCACCTGCGTAAAGGTTGACCCGCCATTGTCAGAAACCTCAACATTCAATGCACCGCACGAAGCACGATGTGAATATTTGTATTTCAACAAATAGCCATGTCCAGCTCCCAAACTGAACGGAGGCATACTGATAATCGCATTGCCGTCATGAACCAAATAATTGTACATTCGAATAAACTTGTTCCCTGCATATTCACTGACACCCCACACGTAGTCAGGCCGTTCAGTTGCACTCACTGTCGTTGAAGTGCTGATATCCCAACATTCAGGATTGTAGCCCGCAATCTGCGACTCAAAGTCCTCAAAATATGGAGTCTCCTGATATGCACACAATGTCTTGATAACTATTGGGCTACTATAGAGCGATGTATCGCCATTTGCGCTTATAGATGCAACCGAAATCTCATATCTGCTCGATGAATTCAAACCTCCTATTCTGATTCCGCATATCGTATCTACTGGATAATACATAGAATTCACTCCATCTGTTATTTTAACCACATAATCTTCTATTGTGCTGTCTCTGTACCACCCTACTGCAAGCCAATCTTGACCTACCGCTATTTGTTGCAAGCCACTTGGTGCCACACATGTCTGTTTCTTGAGCAGCTGGACATTATCTACAAACACTGAACCCAATCCATAATCACACAATGCCGACAATTGTATTATCACTGGCCTTCCGTTATATGCCGACAAATCAATCTCCTTATGATAAAATACTCCAGGATCGGTCGAACTCCAATTGCCAGGATATACAGTCCTATATAGACTGTCAACGTTGACGAACGTCTGTCCATCATTGTCCGAAATATTTACAGCTATTGGTCCACACGATGCACGGTGCGAATAATCCAAAGCCAGCACCGTACTATCGCCATCTATCCTCATCAATGGAGTAACGATACAAGCAGAATCCCTGGTTGACAAACCGACTATTCGCTCGTTGAACAAACGCATCATCTTATTGTTGCCATACTTGAACACATTCCATATATATTCAGGGTGCGCCGAAGTGTCAGGATAGATTATAGTACTCATTGTCGCTGTTGACGACATTCGGATATCCCAGCAATTTGGAACTGTCATCACCTCATACGATTCGAAATTGTCGTAGAATGGAGTGCTTATCCTTCCACAACCAGTTCTTACAACTCCTGCACTGACCATTGCCGAAGTATCAGTCTGTGAACATATTGCAGCAACCATAACCGAATAGTCAGTCATCGGACGCAAATTTCGTATCGTTGCAGGATTGCTTGTCACAACAGTGTCTACTCCGTCACCACCATTTTGCTGAACGACAATGACTCTATGTTGCGGTGCATCCGAATCCCACGATATGTCGAAACTGCTTGGTTGTGCATTCGTAATATCGACTGACATTGGCTGGTGACACGATTCAGCCACATCTATCGTTATATCATCAAAATATACTACACTGCCTGCTGGGACAAAGAATGCTATACGTTTTGCATTAGCAGCCCCACCAGCATATATAGGATCCAACAAATCATCAAGATAAACCTTAAATGGTGTCCACTGTGCCGTTACATTCAGTGATTGAGATGCCATACCTTCGAATGAATACTCATCCTCAGGATCTGAAATTACACCTATCGAGAATTGTGTCGCATCAGTTGGAGTATAAACCATACCGCTTATTGCCAACGGAGCAAGGCTTGTAACGTCGAATTCAGGCGAAATAGCCATTACATCCGTCACCTTCAACGACCTCTTTCCAGAATAACTGAATGTGCTCGATTGCACTGGTGCAATATTTCCCAATGACCTCCAGCACTCTACACTGCCTATATTGTCAAATTGCTCGAAATATGGCACTTGTTCAGACATACAATCCGATGTAAATACGTCAGGGACAGTCCATGCTGATGTGTCGCCAGGAGCACAAATCGCACGTACCATATAATAATATTCAGTATTAGCTGCCAAACCAGGAACGGTAAATATCGACGTATTGACCTCTCCGCTGTACACATCGCCATCCATTGTCGCACCACTGCTGACATTTACCTCCCACATTGATGCATCTGCCGATGTTATATTCAAATTCACACTACCCGACATAATGTTGCTCACTGTCACAACAGGCGGATAACATGACGGAGGTGCTGGCAATGTCTGGAACATATACGTTTTAGACCATGCTGAAGTATCGCCGCTGACACAGAATCTCCTTACCCTGAACTCGTAGTTGCTCTCAGGCACAAGACCAGTAATAAGGAACGTATCAGTTCCTGCTGGTATTGTCTGATGCAATTTGTTTGCCCTGTTCTGCTCGCCATATTCAATCTCCCACGATGTGTATTTAGATACCGAAACCCTTGCCGACTGGTGATCCACTGTATCAATATTTGCAGTTATACCGCCACATGCAGCCGATTGTCTTACCTCTACATCATCTATGTACATCAAATTTCCTATTACAGAATTATAAACAAACAGGATATAATTCGAACCTGAAATATTTGATGGTATCTCATATGTGTATTTATACCACCCTGTCGATGGTACTGCTGGACTATTCAAATAGTTCTGCGCAACAAATCCGAGCAATGTCGCTTGACTCACATCATTTTGCGATGGACCGACATAAATCTTCAACCCTTCGTTTGTCTCGTTCTGACCATATTCACCCCTGTAAATCCATACGCTAACCTCAAATTGGTTGACACCATTGAATGTCATCTCGCCAGTGCTCAAATATGTCTCTGAAGGGTTATTTCCACTAATCACATATGCCGAACCTTGTCCCCCATGAACTGTGCCGCCACTCTTGGTCCAATAGCATACTTGCTGATTTGAGCCTGTTATCCAACACATTGGCGGAACGTTGTTCCCCTCGAAATCCTCGGTATAAGGGAACTGACTGATTACGTCACACAAGGTTACAAACTGCCCTCTGAAATTCTTTTCATCCGAAATATCTGTTGCACTACATTTCACATATACTTTTCCAGATACTGTATATTCCGAACCTGGCTGCAAACTGGTGAGTGTATAGTTAGCACTGCTTGTTGTCACTGTATCCCGGCGAACCACTGTACCATTCTTCTGCAACTCATATTCCAATATCCACTGACTTGCCTGAGTACCGCCTGTCCACGACAGAGCGCATGTGTTGGTTGTTGGTGTGCCGACTGCGACCTTAGTCACTGGCAAACATGTTGGAGTCACTCTGACCTCCACGTCATCGAACATTATGTTCTGATAACTGCAATCTGCACCGATTATCACATACAACGTACCAGTCATCGGAATAGGATATGTATATTTGTACCATCCTGAACCATCACTTTCCTGAGGTGTAGCGTTTGCGTCTCTGCTGATGAACCCTAATCTCTGTCCGCCAATAGTGTCATTTGGCTGTGGCGATACATATATTGTCAAGCCTTCGTTTGCCTGAGCATATGATTCACGACGCATCCAGATGCTGACTGAATACTGATTTGCCTGATTTACTACTATCGCGGGCGAATACATATACGATTTCACAGGGTCGTAACCTCCAGTTACGACGAATGCTCTGTTGCCACTATGCACGTTGTCGTCATATTGACTCTTGCCTGTTGTTCTGAAAAATTCCGTTTCAGTCACATATGATGGTTTATCCCAAACTCCTTGGAACCAACAACTTGGCAAATCCATACCCACTGTACTCTCGGCATCTTCTAAGAAAATAGGAGTAGTCAACGGAGCACACAACGTCCTGAATACAACACCATGCGATGTTTCGCTCGTATCTGTTGGGGTACATTGTGCCTGCACTGTTACGACATACCTTGTATTTTGGTTCAATCCTGTAACAGTATATGGATGAGTCGTGGCTGTCTTTACCACCTCACTGCCGTCATCGCCTTTGCACTTTATAGTGTAACTATTAGCACTTGCGACACCCCAATCCACTGTACAACCTGTCGTCGTAATGCCACTGATTGTCAAATTCTCTGGTCTTATACAAGTTGGTATTGGCTCTATTTCCACATCATCAACATACATCATAGTCGAAGTCAGCGGATAGAACATTACACACATAGCCATATTGTTCTGCGTTCCGTACGAACATGTACTTGTATTCACCCTGACCTCATGCCAATCGACACCTTCGCTCAACGAACCATCATACATTGTCTCGAATGTTGACATAGGGTCAGTAGGGTCACAAATACCTATACCGAATAAGACACTGTCGTTCAAATTGTTTCTGCGGACCTTGCATGTCATCTGCATATCGTTGGCAGCATGAGCTATCGTAGGCAGAAGCAGATATGCTCCAGTTCCTGTTGTCGAGGACAACTGCATCGACTTTCCGTTCAATCCTGCATAATATGATTGCGAAACGTTGACATTCATTCCGTCCGAACAATTTGGCATGTCAACTACATTGTCGAAATTATCGGAATATGGCAATCCCTGAGGATTACAAGCCGTCTTGAAACTGAAAGTCTCATATTTCGAATAGGCATGTCCTGTCTGCGAACAATCGCTTCGTACGTTGACGATATACTTTGTGTTGGCTGTCAATCCCGTCAGCGAGACAGTAGTTGCCGTCACGGCTCTATTTCTGCAAATTACTACCCCTTGCTCGTCAGTAACGTCAACCAAATATCCCGATGGGTTGTCTCCTTCGTTCGATAATCCCCAAAACAGGTCAGCTGATGTCGTAGTGACATTCTGCGTATAAATGTTCACAGGTTGTCTGCACGAAGGTCCGGCATATATCTCAACATCGTCTATATACTGTTTGTTGAATCCGAAATTAGACACACTGTAGAACACAATCTTCACTGCCCCTGAATATTGCAACAGCGGAATATCCACCTCGTCCCACTCATAGTTAGTTGCAGACACTAATGTTGTAGTATCTAACGGATGGTTTAGGAATGTTGCGCCTCCGTCTGTCGAGATATAGACATGCAACTTCCCGGCATTGTAATTGTTGTACTTGAATTTCAAATGATAGTTACCAACCAAGTTTACAGAAGGCGTCTTCAGAATTCCAATCGTACCCAACGATGCTGAGTATGAATTGAAACACATACATTTGCCTAATGTTGAAAACGAAGGCTGATCCACTACTCGCCAAGTGTATTGCCGTTCACTCGTTCCCCCAGAATTGCTCCATCCGGCAGGAACAGTGTCTGACGTTGCATTGTCAAATGACTCTTGAAGCAATGATGCTGACTGTCCATTTACCGCCAAGCATAATGACAATGCGAAAAACAATGATAAAATCTTAATACATTTCATATAAAATCGTTATTTATTTTCTCAATTTCCAATAATGAATCTCGCCGTCAACCTATTTCTCTGCTCCACATAAACTTTCTTCTCGCCGACAAGTTTATCTACAATCTCCTTCGTATAATGCCTAATGGTAATCAGCTCCACGTCAGTGTTATACAACACCTCATATTCGTCTCTCAACTCGTCAATCATCTTCTGGAAATTCACCTCATTATAATCCACACAAAGCGAGAAACTAATTGCTGAAGTCTGCACAAGGCTCGATTTAAGCCTATACGAAGCCAAGACTCCAAATATCTTGCTCAAACGTTCCTCGGCAATAAACGAGAAATCCCTTGGAGTCAAAGACAACAGGACCTGATTTCCTTTATTGATATATATTGGCGGCAAATCGATTGGCTGTGTATAATTGCAGATTGCCGAACCTGGTTTTTCGGGTTCTATAAACGACCTAACATACAATGGTATTTTCTTATTTTGCAGTGGTTTGACTGTCTTCGGATGGATAACAGATGCCCCACAATAGCTCAACTCAATAGCCTCTTTGTACGAAAGCACAGGTATGATTTGCACATCCTTGTATTTCTTTGGATCAGCATTCATTACACCTGGCACATCCTTCCATATGGTAACGCTTTCAGCATCCAACAGGTTTGCCAATATCGCAGCTGTATAATCCGACCCTTCACGTCCAAGTGTAGTAGTCTGGTTAGTCGCAGTTCCTGCTATAAATCCTTGAGTAATACACAATTTTTTCTCCATCATAACCTCGCTACTCAATCTCCTGCTCAACTCCATATCGACATTTCCCTCTCTATAATTCTGGTCTGTTATGATACAACGCCTTATGTCAATCCACTCAGCCTCCAACCCTCTCGACTGCAGGTATGCCGCAACTATCGTCGTTGACATCAATTCTCCGAACGATACAATCCTGTCATATTCATAATCATAACTGAGCGAAGGTTTTTGGTTTGTTATTTCCCTTAAATTGGAGAACAACTCCTCTATCATTAAATCGACTGACACTCTGTTCTCTCCGAACAACTCTTTTATTATCTCCTCATGATAGGTTATCACTTTCTCTATATTCTGAGCTGTATCCGATTTCTTATTGAAAAAACTATTCACCACACACTCCAAAGCATTGGTCATTTTGCCCATTGCCGACACTACGACTACGACTTTGTCGTTCGCATTTCCGACTATTTTCTCAAGATTTCTAACCCCATCAGCACTCTTGACTGATGCGCCACCAAACTTGTAAATCTTCATGTTACCAAAAAATTAAAATTCCCGCTGCAAAGTTACGAAAAAAATTTCATATTCCGAAAATATATTTTTAAAAATATTTTTGTAACTTTGCACCCAAAATCAACAACTTATGTTTATCTATAATTTATTTATACATCTTTATAAATCAGCGATTTGTATTCTGTCGTTTTTCAATCCGACCATACGTTTGATGCGAAATGGCGAAAGTTCCGCAATAAATACCATTGCCACAAAACGCAAAAAGGGCGAACGATGGGTCTGGATTCATGCTGCTTCGCTTGGCGAATTTGAGCAGGGACGCCCTCTCATCGAACGAATACGCCACCAAAAACCAGAGTACAAAATCCTTCTTACCTTCTTTTCCCCATCGGGATTTGAGATTCGCAAAAACTACGCTGGAGCGGATTTGATAACATATCTCCCTCTCGACACTCCCCGCAATGCACGACGCTTCATCGAGGTTCTCCGCCCAGAGAAAGTTTACATTGTGAAATACGAATTCTGGCTAAACTATCTTTCAGTCCTCCGCAAAAACAACATTGAGACATATATCATTTCAGCGATTTTCCGTCCATCGCAACCTTTCTTCAAATGGTATGGCTCTATCTTCCGCCAGTGCCTTAAAACTTTCCGTACGCTTTATGTACAAAACGATGAATCGGTTGCTCTTCTGAATACAATCGGCATTAGCAATGCCGTAGCTGTTGGCGACACGCGCTTCGACCGAGTCACCGACATAGCTTCCACCGCCAAACAACTTCCTATCGTCAGTCAGTTTACGCAGAACCATACGACCATCATAGCTGGCAGTTCTTGGGATCCTGACGAACAACTTCTTGCACCATATATAAACAGCCATGCTGCCGACGGGATACGTATGATAATAGCACCACATCACGTCGAACCTGAACGCATCGCCCAACTCACTTCCAGGCTGACATGCCGTTTCGCCCTTTATACTGATTTAAACGATAATTCCAAAACAGATTTTGATGTCTTGATTATCAACACCATCGGAATACTTTCATCCATTTATCAATATGGGAAAGTAGCTTATATAGGCGGAGGTTTCGGCGTAGGAATTCACAACACTCTCGAAGCTGCCGTTTGGGGGTTGCCTGTTGTTTTCGGACCAAACTACCATAAGTTCCGCGAGGCATGCGAACTGATAGAATGCGGTGGTGCGAAATCCATCTCCAACGAGCAGGAATGCACCGAAGCTTTTGACTATTTCATCAGCAACAATCCGCAGCATGCAGAATCCGCACGACAATATGTAGCAACACATATCGGAGCTACCGACATAATTTATAGAGAGACAATCTAAAAAAAATCTTCAAATTTATAATAACATAAATTTTTTTTCGTAACTTTGCAGCCGCAAAAATTGATATTGAAAATGAAACCATCAATCCCAAAAGGCACACGCGATTTCTCCCCTGTCGAGATGGCTAAACGCAACTACATCTTCGATACAATCCGTTCTGTTTTCCAAAACTATGGATTCAAACAGATTGAAACACCATCTATGGAAAATCTTTCCACACTCATGGGTAAATATGGGGAGGAAGGCGACAAACTTCTATTCAAGATACTGAATTCCGGCGACTGGGCTCACGACCTGCAAGACGACGAACTCCTCGCCCGCAACAGCATCAAACTCACCAACCGCATCTCCGAGAAAGGTCTTCGCTATGACTTGACAGTCCCTTTTGCCCGTTACGTTGTTCAGCACCGGGACGAGATAACATTCCCTTTCAAGCGTTTTCAGATACAACCCGTATGGCGTGCTGACCGCCCTCAGAAAGGACGCTATCGCGAATTTTTCCAATGCGATGCTGATATTGTAGGGTCAGACTCATTGATTTATGAAGCTGAAATCATTGAAATGATTGACCAGACATTCCAACGTTTCGGGTTTCCAGTCACCATCAAAATCAACAACCGTAAAATTCTTGCAGGTATTGCCGAATTCATCGGAGCTGCCGACAAGATTATCGATATTACAGTTGCTATCGATAAAATGGATAAAATCGGACTCGACAATGTTTCTAAAGAACTCCTCGAACGCGGTCTTAACGATGAGCAAATCAATAAGTTAAAACCAATTCTCCTTCTCGAAGGTAACAATCAGCAAAAACTCGAAATCCTACGTTCTGTCCTTTCAGATAGCGAAACAGCCATCAAAGGCATCGATGAAATGGACGAGATTCTCGGTTATATTGCCAACTCCGACATAAAGAACGAACTCGAAATTGACCTTACACTCGCACGCGGACTGAACTATTACACTGGCACGATTCTCGAAGTAAAGGCGATAGGTGTTGAAATGGGCTCTATCTCAGGCGGGGGACGTTACGACAATCTTACAGGTATTTTCGGTCTTCCGGGAGTCTCGGGCGTTGGCTTTTCGTTTGGTGCTGACCGCATTTACGATGTATTGACTATGCTCGACAAATTCCCTGCCGAAGCAGCTACCGGCACTGAGATTATCTTCCTCGCATTCGACCGCCGGGGGATAGAATACTCGCTCCCTCTCGTCCGCCAAATCCGCCGCATGGGTATTGCAGCTGAAGTATATCCCGAACCTGCCAAAATGAAAAAGCAGATGACCTATGCCAATGCCAACAACATTCCTTTCGTTGCTATTGTCGGTGACGATGAAATGGCACAAAACAAAGCAATGCTTAAAAATATGATGACTGGCGAACAGTCGTTGCTTTCTGTCGAAGAAATTATTTCACAAATAAAACACTAATACATGAACTATCGTAAACTCACTCCAGACGAAATTGCAGTGTTACGCACCAACAATTGTCGCGCCGACAATTGGAACAATATTACAGTCGTTGACAATTTCACTCCAGAGTACATAGAAAATGTAACCTTCTCTGGAACAATAAAACTCGGTGCTTTTACCACATCTCATTTTCAATTAGGCGGCATTGAATTCCATTCAGGAATCAGAAATGCCAAACTGCATAATGTCGAGATTGGGAATAACTGTACGATTGACAGTATTCACAATTACATTGCCAACTACAATATCGGCGACAATGTAATCATTGAAAACACCAATCTCATCGTCACTGATGGCGAATCGACCTTCGGCAATGGTGTTCTCGTACCTGCCATCAACGAAGGCGGGGGACGCGAAATACCAATCTACGACCACCTTTCATCGCACATGGCATACATCATCGCCCTTTATCGCCACGAACCTCAGTTGATCGCACAGCTCACAAAAATGATAAACGATTATGCCGAAAGCCGCAGAAGCAGCGTTGGTACAATCGAAAGCAATGTCCGCATTTTCAACTGCGGAACAATCAAGAACACTTTTGTTGGCGAATACACTTCGCTCGGTGGAGTCTCCAAACTGAGCAATGGTTCCATCAACTCTAATCGTTTTGCGCCAGTTCACCTCGGTTCAGGTGTGAAATGTAACGATTTCATCATCTCATCAGGCACCGACATAACCGATTCTACATTGGTCAGCCGTTGCTTCATCGGACAAGGTTGCGAACTCGGGAAACATTATTCAGCTCTCGACTCAGTGTTCTTTGCCAACTGTCAAGGTTTCCATGGCGAAGCGACTGCCATTTTTGCCGGTCCTTATACAGTCTCTCATCACAAATCTTCGCTTCTGATAGCAGGTATGTTCTCCTTCCTCAATGCAGGTTCAGCCTCAAACCAGAGCAACCATATGTACAAACTCGGACCTATTCATCAAGGCATTGTCGAACGAGGCTCAAAGACAACCTCTAATTCGTATCTTCTTTGGCCAGCGCGTGTAGGTGCTTTCACCCTCGTCATGGGACGTCATACCAAAAATTCCAACACTTCCGACTTCCCATTCTCTTATCTCATTGAAAACGACACCGAAAGCTACCTTATCCCAGGTGTCAATCTCCGCAGTGTCGGCACAATCCGCGACACGCAGAAATGGCCTAACCGCGACCGCCGCAAAGACCCTGTGAAACTCGATTCAATCAACTTCAACCTCCTCAGTCCTTACACCGTCCAGAAGATGTTCAACGGCATTGAGATTCTCAAAAAAGTTCGCAAACTGACCGGCGAAAACAATCATACATACCTATATGAAAATTGCCATATCCGCCGTTCAAGCCTTATCAGTGGTATTGAATATTATAAACTTGCGATAAAGAAATTCATTGGCAATTCGATTATTTCCAGAATGACCCGAAACTATGATGGTTCGCCTATGAAACCTCTTGACACGTTCGAAGAGCTCAAGAAACGTCTCACTCCTACCACTAATATCGGACTTGGCAATTGGGTTGACCTCTCAGGTATGATTTGTCCACGTTCAGAAGTTGACAGAATGATAGCCGAAATCAAACTCGGCAAAATGAATATCATCGAAGCAGAAAAACGCATCCGCGAAATTCACGAAAACTATTACGAATACGAATGGACATGGGCATGCGATAAACTGACACGTTATCTTGGGAAAACCATCGACGAACTCACCAAGGACGACATTGTCAAACTTGTCGATAATTGGTGCGATGCTGTCCTTAAGCTTGACAATATGCTCTACGAAGATGCCAAGAAAGAGTTTAACCTCAGTTCTCACACAGGCTTTGGTATTGACACCGACGACACAGACCGCAATGCCGACTTCGAAGCTGTCCGTGGCAAATTCGAGGAGAATAGTTTCGTCAAGAACTGCCTGCAGCATATGAAGGACAAAGAGAAATTACGCAAAGACACGATAGCCCTCATCGACTCACTAAAATAAATCTCCACCGCAATAACAACAGAGAAATAGCTGTCCTTTGTTCGGGCAGCTATTTTTGTTGTATGCATCAATAATTCTTTAGCATAGCTTTGATACGCTCCTTCATCACCTTACGCAACCATTTCGGCTGTAGCACCTCGATAGTCTCGCCATTCCAAAGGAGCTGCTGTATGAAATCATATGTCGGACGGATTGTGAGTTCAAAGATACTGTATTCCGCATTTCGCTCTGTCTCAACCTGATTCGAAGCGAGAGGCAGGTCTCGGAGATAATTTGCCTGAATGGCAGTGGATTTGATGACAACCTTATCGACCGGTACATCATCTGATACTATCACGCCATATCGATCTTTGAAATATTCGTCAGCATGAAAATCTTCCGGGTAATCGAAAGAGTGGCTTGACAGACGGAAACTGGTAATCCTGTCAAGACTGAAAATGCTTGTGCAGCCGCTTGCCCATATCCGCCCCACCACATACCACCGCTGATGAAACAACCTTACACATAGAGGCATGAGATAGTGCTCTTTTGTTTCTGATTCCCCATAACGCCTGTAGCCAATGTGAATCATGCGGCATTTCTTGATTGCATCAATGATGTCATCAAGGTATGTCAGGCTCGAAGGCACATCCTCAAGCAAAATCTTATCCTTGATTGCACGACTTGAAACCAGGGAGTTTGAAACTGAATAGGAATTCAGTAGCCAGTTTTCGATGCTGCCATTGCGGAGATCCTCCTCGTTTGATATGTAATATGGAAAGTCACCGCTCTTCTCGCATTGAATGTCAAGTCCGAAAGTGTCCCAAACAGCAAATAGCCAGTTATTGAAAGTCCTGCGCGGCAGTTCCACTCCCCCACTCAGTTCCTCATTGTCACGCCATTTCTGCTGTATCTCCTTGAAAGGAATTTTCCCAGCCTGATGTATGGTCTTCACTAACCATACCAGTTTGATTGTCGGGTTTATAGCCATAGTGTCATAATGTTTACTGGAATAAATCATCCAATGTCACCACTTTCTGGAAAATTCCACTATACTCATTATATTCCAATCCTTCGGTTGTCACGAGCGTAGGATGCACCACCACGCGTTTAGGTAAAGTTTTCTGGAGCAAGTTTCCTCTATGTACCAGAGTCTTGTAGTAATCCTTATCGACTGAGAACTCGGCGTTGTAGAATTTCATCTCACACATGTTGACTATATGGTCATTGCGTTTAATCAGCATGTCTATCTGTGTTCCGCATGAGTCATCATCACCAAGTTTTGTCCAAGCACTCAGTTCTGTTACAACGCCATCAATACCTAAGGCTCGTTTTATCTGGCGCCAATGACTCCAGCAAACCTCCTCAAAGGCTATTCCTCTCCACGAAACTATCGCCTGACTTGCATCTCCTTGCCAAAAGTACTCTGTCAATCGTTTTCGGTTTTTAACAAAATGCAACCAGAACCAACAAAAATGGTCTGTCAATTTGAAATGTTCTTCCCTGTTTTTCATTCCGAATGGCACATACGACACTGCAAAATCACTGGCTACCAAAGCTTTCAGCATTTTAGACAGTGTGCCGTTGTCTGACAACCCTGTCATATCAACTATTTCTTTACGCGTCCACCCCGAATGTTTCTTGCCCATTACCTCGATGATGCTTTTCATCTCATCCGGATTGCCAAACACCGATGCAAACAACCTGTCGTATTCACCTTGCAGACGGGCTCTGTCGTCAAAGAACAAAGCATTGACTGCCTGGTCTATGCTCATTCCCTTGTCAACGTAATTCATATAATAAGGAATACCGCCCATCACCATATAACTCTGCACGATGTAGTACCGCGACCACTTAACGCCACGGCTTTTGTAGAATTCCTCACATTCGCCCAATGTGAATGGGGCAAGGTGAATCTCTCTTGTCGTTCGTCCGTACAAGCCTCCGTGATTGTTGATGAAGTTGTCTTGAATCCAACTCGTCGCAGACCCACAAGCTATCAACATAAGATTTCGCCTGTGACAAGCCCACGTATTCCAAAATCCCTCAAATGCCATTACGAAGCCTGATTTTGGCGTATCAAGCCACGGCAACTCATCAAGGAACACCACCTGTCTCTCTCCATTGTCCAGACTCTCCAACAACTGACTCAACATAAAAAATGCTTCTAACCACGAAGTAGGCTGATGCGACTTTTTCATGCCAAACCTCTGAAGCGAAATATAAAAATGCTTCAGTTGCTGCTTTAGGATGCTCTTTTTTTGCCGCTCGTCTGTCTGCAGATTTTCTATCTCAATTGGAGACAATCCAGCATGACGGAAAGTGATTTTTCCATCCATTGATTCGTCAATCAGGAATGTTTTGCCAACACGTCTCCTGCCATAGACAACGACAAACTCGGATTTTTCGCTGTTATACAGCTCATTAAGCTCATTGATTTCTTTGTTTCTTCCAACTATTGCCATATAAAAACCTTTAGATAATCGTCGCCAACAGCACTAATTGTATGCGCTGGCGACGATTATAACCACTTTTTCGGCTGCAAAGGTACAAATTATTTTTGACATGGGAATAAAAAATGTCAGTTATTTGTCCTCAAAGTAATAGCACAAATCCCGGTCAAGGTCACCATTGAAATATTTTTCCGCCACCAAGATTGTTTCCTAACGTGACTATCAATAACCCTGAAAACTTCTTCGTCAATGAGTTTGAAGAACTCAGCGATTCTGAACATACTTAAATTTTCGTTGAACAGCTGCCCAATTTCGTCTGCCAAAATATATCCTTGCGCGAGCAATCAACATTATACGAAAAGTAATGCAAATCATGGTTGCCTAACAGAAGTGTGACATTCTCCTTATGGAAACGTTTGTATTCCAATATCTCAAGAAAATTCTTTATGGCAAACCGTGAACTTATTTTCTCGATATGATTGTTATAAGGATCAAGGTAGTCACCAAAAAAAAGACAACAGGAAGTTCAGGATACATTGAAACCGCCTCCTTCCAGAATGTGCGACCATGAACATCTGGCACAATCAATGCAATAAATCTGATGTAGTGGACTCTATCATTTTATTATTTGAACAGATTCTATATAATTATTATTGATGACTTTTGCTTGCTTCAGGTCTATTCCATACTTGTTCAAGAATAACCGTGCAATTGTGTCTTGGTATTTTGGAAATGATATTGGATTCTCACCCGGTGTTACCATTTCAACAAAAATTCCTTTTTCGAGATAGACAGAGTTAATCATTCCCTGTTGTTTAAGTATCAGTTTCCAAAGTGCCATAATAATTTGATTTTTTAAGTTATACGAGTCATCTACTGTTTTAATACAACTGCCGATAACGATGACTCTTTGTCATCAGGCAATATTCAAATACAAATCGCTTGCAAAGGTACAACTATGATGAACCAAATCATGGCACAGGATAAGAAAATTTCAGCATCCATTTCCACACAGGTACGACTTCTATCCTGCCATACTCATCCTCGATTGAAGATTCCTCGTCAAAGGTGAAGATTGTCCGTCTTTCACATTCCAGCACCTTAGGCAGTTTGCCGAGCGCTCCCGCTTCCCGTTTGCGTGTTTCTTCGTCGGCAATGGTGAAGCTGACCTGTATCGCCCATTTGTTTTCAGGCACATAGAAATCAACCTCGCATCCCTCGTTATTGTAAAAATAGACAGTATCGTTCTCTCTGTCATGGCCGAATGTCCTGAATAACTGCAGTGCCACCAGATTTTCAAGCAACGTAGTCTCTCCATCCATCAGGAAGAGGTTTAGTATCCCGTTATCTACAAAGTAGTATTTGCAGATACTCTCTTTTTCGCTGAAAGCCGCCGACAGGTTTCTCAGTCGCAACAGCAGCCATGCGTCCTCACAAAACCCCACGTAACTGACAATGGTCGGCACAGACACCTTTCCGCTGATTGTTGACAGTATGTTTGCAAGCCGGTTATACGAAATAGGCTGCCCGACGCTCTCGGCAATTTTTTTGACCAAAAGCCTGAGTGCCGCTATATTACTGATTCTGTTCCTTGAGGCTATGTCGCCAAGGTATATCTTCTGGTAGGTGCTGCTCACGTAGTCACGCTTGTGCTGCTGTCCGATAGACTCTGGCAGTCCGCCCCACGCCATATATTCCCTGTATGCTTTGACCATATTTGCACGACCTTTTGTGGTCAGGAGCGTGTGTCCGCCATACGGCACTCCTGAGTAATCCATAAACTCCTTGAGACTGAACGGATAGATGTCTTTCTCAAGGAATCTGCCTCCTAATGTTGTCATAAACTCGCTGCTGAGCATCTTTGCGTTGCTGCCGGTAATGTAAATGCTATACTTGCTGTCAGCCATTCTCCGTGCGAACTTCTCCCAGCCATCAACATTCTGCACCTCGTCAAGAAACAACAACGGTTCGTGGTCGAACAGTTCCGAATATGCCTCCAGCAGTCGCTGAAAGTCATCATTTTCAAAATTGTCCAGACGGTTGTCCTCAAAATTTATATACATGACCTCCTCTACACTATGACCGTCTGCAACCATTTGCTGAATACGCTGATAAAGAGCGTATGATTTCCCTGCACGCCTCACACCGACAAACACATAATTCATCTTTTCAGAAATATCATACCGACGTTCAAACAAAGGGCGATTGACTATCTCCTGCTGTTTCTCAAGGATAATCCGCTTAAGAACCTGCTTATCCATTTTGTAAAATATGATTTTATAAATTTACCTTGATTTATAAAGTGATATTTTATAAATCGGCTGCAAAGTTACGCATTTTATCCTACCCCACCAAATATTTTCAGAAGAAATTTGCCGATGAAATCAGAGCGAGATTGTTAATTAACTACTATCTTTATGCCATCAATGTCAGTTTTACACTCCACAATTTTGCTCTTCAATTCCTCGCTTATGTCAAGTAATCTAAAGTCTGCCTCAGCATTTTTGTGAATTGGAATAATGGCAGTTTTGGGATTCACGGCTTCGCAGACCTTTTCAAGAGTTTCTTTTGATGCATGTCCTGAAGTATGGGCATATTCAGAGTTCGGGAACTGATCAACGAATGCTTTTGTTTGCTCGCTGAAAGCCTCGTGCCAAGGAAAGATATACCCTCTGAACTGTGAATAGACAAGGCACGTATCCTCGGGCCTGCACCAAGGCAAAATTTCATCCAGATACCCCTGGAACTTAACGGAGCGGCGAATCATCATGGTGAAACCTTTGTCCTTCATCCAGTTTACCAGTGTTACATTTTCACTACAGTATGGATAGATTTTTTTCCCTTCAAACTGATAATATCTGCCCATCCCTTTGCGAGCCTCAGCGATTGCCGCCATCGCTTGTTTCTGATAATAGTCGCACACGAAAGGGCGACAGCGCCTTCTCTTGTGGGCAGACCAGATTGATTCAAGCCTGTCAGCATCCGCCGATGAGGAAAGGACAAAGACATTCTTGTAATTCTTCATCACACGCAGCATCTCTTCCTGGACTTCCGCCTCCGGCATCACTTTCTTGTCTGCCTGGCCGATGTTGGTTCCTTCGGTAATGAGCACGTCGATATTGCCGGCTATTCCATACTTCTCAATAACATCAATCAGCTTGCCGCCAGTATAGCCGTGTTCACGGAAGTCCCCGGTGTGCAGGACACGCTTCCCGTCACACTCCACCAGTAGCATATACGAATCTGTAGCGGAATGGCTGACAGCGAACGGTGTGACTCTAATGTCACCAGCGTTTATTGGGCGTGCAATTTTGTATGTCTTGAACTTGGCCAACTTATTAAGTTTGTTTTCGCAGCTTGATTTATATTCTTCTATGTGTAACAAATATTCATTCCTCTTCTGCATCATTGATAGTGCGAGTGGACCAATGTATTGATTCTTCCCTTCAGGAACGAACTGAAAGAGCCCGACATGGTCTCCATGGTCGTGAGTGTAGAAGATGTCAGAAACGCCATCTGTCAACTTCGCGACAGCCTCTTCAGAGGCATATTCGTCCACTGATTCTTTGTCACCTTTCGGAAGATTGTGACCAAGGTCAATGATTATTTTGCAGCCGCTCATTGATTCAATCTCGGTAATGCAACCGCCAATCTGGTTTTTGCCTCTATGAATGGTGATCTTCATTCGACGTCAAGTTTTTTATATTCAAAATGCAGATCATTTACATTATCACTCATTAACTTAAGGACTTTTTCATCGATTAATGGATGAGTTCTATCACAAAGCAGTAATCCAGAAATTGAGACTTTCTCTGCATTGTTGTACAAATGATATATTTCATTAAAAGACCTAAAAGAACATTCTGCAGCATCAACTTCATAATTGACTTTATGTTTAAATAAGTCATCTAATACATTCACATAATATAGTATTTCTGTAATGATACCAACTTTATCATTACCTGTATGTTTTTTCAATTCGTATATGTTCAAATGATTTTCATTGATTGACCAAATATCAAGAGTTGAACCACTTGTTATTTGATTTTTTGAAGAAACTGTACCCCTGAAAATTGTCAATGGAAGCTGATGGTCCATTTTTCCGTAGAATTCTAACGAGTGTTTTTGAACATATAATCGTTCCAATTTTGCTTCTTCTTTCTCAGCTTTTTTTGAAGCTCCCTTTGTTGGATAATTCAACAATAGATTGTTATAATTGAAGGTAACCTCCTGACAAGAAGAGAACCAGTCATACAGTTCTGCAAACTTATGAACTCTATAGCAGAATCTTTGATAATGTTGCAATGCAATTTTTCTATCGTTTCTGGTATATTCTTTCCCATTTTGATGACGGAGTATTGTCTTTTCAGTTAAAGATGCTATATCTGGCTCTTCCCAAGAAAGAACAATCTTATTAAAGCCTAAATGGGTTTTCAATACAATAGCCCAGCCTTCAAATGCAGCACAATCTGTCTGCATATTGTTTATCAAACTATTGATCGACAATTTAATATGCAATATGTTATCTTCTGAGAAGAAGTCAATATTTCTAGGAAATCGTGCGAGCTTATAAACATTCTTTAATGCATTTAGAATTTGAGTCTTGTCCATAACATTGTTAGTCTTTTAAAAATTCAATTGCTTTAATCACATCCCCCTCCGTAATTCCAACCGTCGGGTCAACCTGAATATAATTCTCCATCTGTTCCGGCAAGAAGTCCGACACATCATCGAGAATCACGTATCGGTATTCGTCGGTCGTCTTCGGCGCATTCTCA
>JAKSNU010000022.1 GCA_024399535.1 Paludibacteraceae bacterium | reverse complement strand
AACTGAAAAATAAGTTGTAACTTTGCAGCCGAAAAAATTGCTTTATGAACGACTATAAAAATAGGATAGCAGACTACCTCTTAGAAGAGCAACTTGAAGCGACTGGAGCCGTACTTATACAAGGTCCAAAATGGTGTGGAAAAACTACCACAGCTGCTCAATGTGCAAATAGTGCCGTATATATGGACGACCCTGCACGCAAGGATATTTATCTCAAAATGGCAGAGACGGCACCACTGATTTTGTTTGAAGGGGCTAAACCAAGACTCATAGACGAATGGCAACTTGCACCGCAGTTGTGGGATGCTGCAAGGTTTGACATAAGCCAGAAGGGTGAGAATGGCCTATATATTTTCACAGGTTCGTCGGTGCCGGCAGACGAAAGCAAGATAACGCATTCGGGCGCAGGTCGTTTTGGCAAAATAACTATGCGTCCTATGTCGTTATGGGAATCAGGAGAGTCAAACGGTTCCGTAAGCCTCACTTCAATGTTCGATGGAGAAATGAAGGCAGCAGCAGCCAATGCCATGACAATTGATGAACTCAGTTTTCTTATCTGCAGAGGCGGTTGGCCTGGAACACTGACACTAAAACCGAAAGCTGCGCTGTTGCAGGCAAGGAATTATGTTGACCTCGTAGTTGACAGTGATATATCGCGCGTTGACGGAGTGAAAAGAAACAGTCAGTTTGCCAGACGTCTTCTCAAATCGTACGCACGAAATCAAGGTGCGCAGGTATCCGTAAGTACAATTTATGACGACCTCAAAGCGCATAACGATGAACCGACGTTGTCGCAGGACACTATTGTCAGTTACATCAACGCACTTCGTAAAATGTTCGTAATTGAAGACAGCGAAGCTTGGAACCCCAACCTCAGGAGCAAGACGGCAATACGCACAAGCGATACAAGATATTTCGTTGACCCGAGTATAGCGGCAGCGGCAATGGGTGTCGGACCTAAAGACCTGATAGCAGACCTCAACACAATGGGACTCCTTTTCGAGACTCTTTGCATACGCGACCTCCGCGTTTATGCAGAGGCTCTGGATGGCAAGGTTTACCATTACCGAGACCGTAGCGAATTGGAATGTGATGCTGTCATACATCTTCGCAATGGTTCGTATGGGCTTGTTGAAATCAAACTCGGTGGAGAAACCCTTGTCGAAAATGGGGCTACATCATTGCTTAAACTGGCTTCGAAAATTGATACCGACAAAATGAAAGCACCGTCATTTATGATGGTAATTACAGGTATCGGGGAATACGCCTACCGCCGAGATGACGGCATTTACGTTGTTCCAATAAGTGCATTGAAACAATAAAATAAATTTATCAAAATATAGTAACCAAATATGCTCTTATAATTAAAATAATATGGAAGATTTGTCTAAATACAATCCTGAAGGAAGTTTGCTTCGGAAAATGCAACTTCGAATGTTGGAAATGCTGACCGCTGTTGATAAGGTCTTTAGAAATAACAATATTCAGTATTGGATGGGATTTGGCACATTGCTTGGTGCTGTCAGACATAAAGGTTTTATTCCCTGGGACGATGACATTGACCTGTGTATTATGCGATCAGACTATAAGAAAGCTCGTCAAGCCTTGATTGATGAATTACCTGACCAATTCGTTTTCCAAGATTCAAGCACCGACAAATATGCCTTCTTTAATTATGCACGCATCCGAGATACGCACTCAAAATGTGATTATCCTCACTTCAGAAAATTAAAGGAACAAGGTTTGTGGCTTGACATATTTGTGTTTGATACCGTTCCTTCAAGCAAGGCATTAAAGTTTGTTGACAATATATACCGCAGAACATATCACGAAACTCATCATTTTGGTGATGTCGCATATTCATCACCTCTGAAAAAATGGCTCAATAAAACAGCTGGATATGTCTTGCATCCAATCAGTTTGATATTGTTTCATACGACAAATTGGATTGGTAAAATATCTAACACCCAATATGTTGGAAGATATGGTTTGAAAGTTGATCGTGTATATAGAACAGAATATATTTTTCCTCTATGCGAATTGGAATTCGAAGGACATAGATTTCTGGCACCGAACAATTGGGATGCTCATCTAAGAGAAGAATATAATGATTATATGCAGATACCACCTGAAAATAAACGAGAACAAATACTTGATTTGACAAAAGTAGAAATTTGGTAATGAATAAAGTTCTTATCATAGGACCTAATTATTTTGGATATACAAATAGTATTTCCAAAGCGTTTGTCAACCTCGGTTGGAATACTGAAATAGTCGATTTTGACAATCCTGTCCACCCTTTTAAAGGAATAAATAAGATTCGTTTCAAATTGGCAAACGACAAAGATGCCTTCAAATTAAAAAACAGGAAAGGTTGGCAACCAGTTATTCGTGCGAAGTTTGACAGCATTAAACCTAATTTGGTGTTTGTTCTCAACGGAGACATGTTGTTGAAAGACACATTGGATTATTTCAGGACAAAAGGCGCAAAAGTTATAATTTGGATGTATGACAACATCAGCCGATTTCCTCATTGCATTGACAATATTGAACATTGCGACATTTTTGCTTGTTTCGACAAGGAGGATGCAGCCAGAGTTGGAGGTATTTTTCTCCCTCAAGCTTCTGATGCTACAACATATTTCAAAATCACAAATTGTCCCAAAGATATTGACATCCTTTTCGTTGGTTTATGTTGGGGCTATAAGGCAAGAAAAGAACTGCTTACCAAGGTAATTAAAAAGTATCAAAACACGAAAAAAATAGAGATTTACGGAATATGGTCTTATTTTTCAAAAGACCCAATCAGTTGTCTAACAAGACCATACAAACATATCATTCACAATCATTCCATTTCGACAGAAGCCGTAAACCAGTTATATAATCGTGCAAAGGTTGTCATCAACATCCTGCATGAAGAACAAAAGAATGGAGCAAACCCTAAGGTGTTCGAGATAAGCAGATCTGGCGCATATCAGATTTGCACAAAAAATGAATACATTCAGTCAGTATATCCTAATGGAGAGATTGGACTTTTCGAGACGGAACAGGAATTGTTTGATTTGATTGATAACGCTTTGGAATATGGCTATAATGGAAATATGGCGTACGACATTGTGAGCGCACGCCATACTTTCGATGAAAGAATCGAATATATTCTGAGTTTACTGTAGATTCTTTTTCTTTATTGATTTAGCGACTGTCAATCCCAACAATGACAATATCATAAGGCATACGACTATCGATGCAATCATTGACCATCTATGGCATGTCATATAGAGTTCATCAACACATTTGAACTCTATATCGTGTTGTCCAGCAGGTACTTCAACACCACGAAGCAAATAATTCGCACGTTCGATAGGCACCTCGTTGCCATCAATATAGCAACGCCATGTCTTGTAGAACACTTCGCTGAATACTGCGAATTGTGCCTTCGGCGAATATGATGAATATATGAGATTTCCAGGACCATTCATCTCCTTCAGTTCAATTTTTGCCGTGCTGTCAACTCCTTGCAATGCCTTCTCGTCATTAATCTGAGATTTCCACTCTTTGTCGATTGTAGCGATTCTGTGCAAGTCCTCTTTGCCAATAGCAACAATTTCCTCGTCAGGCGACTGCATCCATTTTATTTCGTCAACAAACCAACAATTACCCATTGCGTCGGGATTCTGCTGGAATGCTGGTCCATTCTGAGTGTTGAATATAATGTATTTTGTATTAAGCATGTTGAGTACTGGCCACGACAGATTGCCGCTGATATAGAAATCAATAATGTCCTGATATCTGCGCAATTTAGCAGGCGAATAACCACCAATTGATTTATGATAGTACGATGTGCGTGATTCGTTGAAAGTGTTAGTCGTAAGGTTGAGTACTCGGTAGTTAGGGTCAGTATCTTCCATTATTTTATTGTCAATTTCGGTTGCCTGTATGTTTTTAGCTTGACGTGCAGGAACGAAGTTTTCCTCATTGAAGAATCGTTTATCAACACTCCAGAGATCAACGAGGCAAAGGAATCCGACTATCGCAACAATAATATTCTGTTTCTTGATGACATTGTTCTGATAGAGCCAGATTATGACAGCGGCAATCAATATGTAGAGGAACGAACGCCATGCGTCGCCTGACAACATTGACTGACGGTCCTCAATGAGTGCAGAGAGTGCCCAGTCAGGCAATTGTTTATCTGTAGCACCAGTGAAATTGAAAATTCCACTACCGAACAGACAGAAAAACAGACATAGTCCACCGACAACACCAAACGCTATATATAGCATTTTATTGTAGTATTTCTTGTCTTCTTTCCTTTCGATTATGTTTTTCAGACACATCATAGCCATTGCAGCCATAGTGAAATTAGCAATGACCAACGACATTGATGGAGTACGGAACTTATTGTACATTGGCAGATTATAGAAAATCCAATTGTTCAGCGAAGGCATATTTCGTCCCCACGACATCAATATGGCAATGATTGTTGCAGCAAGTATCCACCAACGTTCAGGTCCCTTGCATATCAAAAGACCGAGAATGAATAGGAAACAGATTATCGCTCCAGCATAGACAGGACCAGATGTAAATGGTTGGTCGCCCCAGTATGCAGGAGCATTCTTCGCATAGAGTGATGCCTGACCTGTCGGACGGAGAGCCTCATAGAATTTGCTTTCATTGCCAAGATTGTAATTCGAGCTGCCGCCATAGAAGTTAGGAATCAGCAGGGTCATTGTCTCTGCTTTACCATAGCTCCACATATATGCGTAATCAATGTCAAGACCAGCCTTCTCCTTTTCTCCTTTATTGTCGTTTTGCAATACTGCCCCACCACGCATTGTCTCTTTTGAATAATCATATGTAGGTATCAACTTGTCAACTGCTGGTGTTACAGATAATAAAGCCACACATAACAATATAGCTGATGCCACAATATAATTCTTAAAGTTCTTTTCTCGGATTGCATAAATCAGATAGCAGATTGCCATACATGCCAGCATGATAATGACATAATAACTTACCTGCTGATGGTTCAAAACTACATTCAAGCCAACAGATATGAGTGTCAGCAACGAACCTTCAATATATTTTTTTCTGTAGCATAGAATCACTCCACCTGCTATTGGAGCAATTGTTGCCATCACTAATCCTTTGCTCACATGTCCAGCATCTATTATTATTAAATTGTACGAACAAAAAGAATAGGCTATTGCTCCGACTATCGACAACCATGGCGAACATCCTATTGCCAACATAAATATATAGAATCCAATGAGATATGCGAACAGCACACCAGCTGTGTTAATTGGCAAAAAACCTTCGAATGCTTTTGATATATGATCAAATACATTATTGGTTCGAGGTGGATAAGTGTAATTGGATGGCATACCGCCAAACATGGCATTACTCCAAAAACTAATTTCTCCTGTTTTTTCGAAATGTTGACGAGCATCGTTACCCATACCTAAATAAGACACAACGTCACCTTGTGGTAAATCTTTGTTATCAAAAAAGATAGGTGAAAAATACGCAATGGTCAACAAATAAAAGACCACAATTGCCACCAAGTGTGGAACAATCTTTTTCCAGTTTAGTTTCATATTATTTTTATATTGTTTTCTTAAAAAATATCAGTTTCGTATTTGCTTCTCAACAATGCACAAATCGTCTTTGGAAAACATCTAAATGCTACTGCTAATACAATGGTTTTCAAATCTCTATACAGATATCTATTTCTCCATAGATTGATTTTATCACTCTTTCTTTTATTGTCAATTTGTTTCAAATCAGGTGCTGTCTTATTGATTGCCTCAATCATCAATGGTATCAAATAACCTTTTTTAATGTACAGAAAATCAAGTTCTTCTTGGTATCTTTCGTAATATCCCGTCTCCTTGAAATATGCAATCAGCTTTGAATATATTTCTTGCTTTATCTGTGCCTTTTGGGCATCTGGTCTTTTTGATACGCTGTTAGGCTGTATCCTATAGTTATATCCGTTATAATCCAGACAACCTACCCTTTCCGATAATACTGTTGCAACCCACCAGAAATAACTGTCCTCTGAGAATTTGCCATTCGGAAAACAAATATTATATCCTTTCAGGAATGATGATTTATATATGGCAGTCCAAAAATATGCCACACCTTGCGTCATCATCTTTTTTCTTGTATTCTCGTCAAAATCAGTTGATTTGAATGTATATTGTTTTAATTTGTGCGTTCTGTTATCCTCAAATACTTTCTGCCCATTGCAAAACGACCAATCTGACTGAGTGGATTGTGCTTCGTTATACAATTTTTCATACATCTCTTTCTCAACCCAATCGTCAGCATCGCAGAATCCAATGTATTCACCATTGGCTATCTCCATTCCAAGATTTCTTGCCGCCCATGCTCCGCTGTTTTGTACTGTTGCCACCGTAACTATGTGACTGCCTTTTTCATGATTGTTTTTCAAACCCTCGACAATAGCCATACTACAATCATTTCCATGATCATCGACAGCAATTATTTCCATATCATCTATCATCGTTTGCGACAACAACGACAACAGACACTCTTCAATATATTTTTCAGCCTTATATACAGGAACTATAACTGATATTTTCATTTACTTTTCAGTTTTTCCTTTACTCCTTCCTCTATTGTTATCTCTGCCTTCCAGAATCTGTTTAGGTATTCATCTTGTGGGGCTACTGCGTGCATTACGTCTAATGGCCTGTACTCTCGCCCGCCCCACTCGATATTGAGTTTCCGACCGCTTTGTTTGCCAATAATGTCTGCAAGGTCGCGTACCTTTGTTCCCACACATGTGCCTAAATGAAATTCTCTACGGCTCTCAACTTCATCGCTATATTCAACCATTGCAGCAAAGAATCTTGCCACATCATCCACATGCACGAAATCAAGTATCTGCTCGCCTTTTGTCATCTTTACAGACTCCTCAGCATCAATACTTTCCACCATATAGTCTATTAGTTTTTTGCCTGTATCCACTCCACCATAGACTGTATATGGTACAGCCGTAACATATCTGAAGCCACATTTATCGGCATAATAGTCCACCACATGACGGAATGCTGACTTTGTTGCAGTATATAGGTACGCATCACGAAATCCTTCTTTCAAACCGAGTCTATATTCCGCAAACGAACCAACATTTACAAACAACATGTTGCGACATTCCTGCAGCGCATTTAGCAACTGCGTGCCGTACATTATATTGCTCATCACCAGCTTCTCGATTATCTCCTCGTTGTCTCCACTTGTCGAGAATGTAGCAAGATGCAAAACCACATCTGGTTGAAAATCACGCACTCTACCCCACTCTTCAGCACCAATATGTTCGACATTATTGTATGGCATCAATTTCGCAGCCTTCGCTATATCGCGGCTCAGTGTCAACACTTCGACACTCTCCATACGACTGAGCAACCCAACTACCCTTCGCCCGATATATCCTGTAGCACCTGTTACCAACACCTTTTTCATATCTCGTCCCTCCTGTCTGATTCTGCTGGGTCATGAGGCTCTGGTATCAAATCCATCAATAGCGATACTCCTTCTGCCACTCCCTCGAAAGCCATCCAAAGCCCTGGAGCAACTGTCAGGCGTGCATAATTTCCGTCAGGCGAAAGCACCACCTCTTCTCGCTCATTGGTCTTGTCGTTCACTATGATGAAACGAATGGCACCTTTCACAACTACAAGATTGAGTGTCATACGGTTATGACGTTTCCATCCTTTTCTCTGCCCACCATATACTTCGCTGAAATAGACCTCACCGAAACCACAATAACCCTCGTCAGTCGCTTTCATAGCGTGCAACACATCACCCTTGCCTGTGGCGATTTTCTTCAATGGTGTTACCGTTACTCCGTCCATACCAATTCCTGATTTATAGCCTTTTCAACATATGTATCTATCTGTGCTATAGTTGTTTCGTACAGGTCTTTGTCGCCATTATAGAATTTCTTGTACCAATCGGTCACGAACTCCACAGTCTCCCTATATACCAATGTTGAATGCCATCCTAAGTATGCCAATGACTTGTCGCAGTTGAGTTTCAATAACGTAGCTTCGTTGAATGGCACCTGTCCTGTCACTTTCACACAATTCTCGGCATTCATTCCCCATCTGCGTGCTATGTCCTCGACAAGTTGCTTTACAGTCTTTGTCTGCTCTGCTCTCGGTCCGAAATTGAATGCCTCTCCGTTTTGTTCCTTTCCTTCGGCTAATGTCTGTCCCAACCTGAGATATCCGCCTAATGGCTCAAGCACATGCTGCCATGGTCGGGTAGCTTTCGGGCTGCGAATCTCTACCGCCTTTCCTTCGGCAAATGCCTTAACCGTATCAACAACTATCCTGTCGGCACTCCAATCGCCTCCGCCTATCACATTGCCAGCTCTCGCCACACCCATCCGAATGTTTTCCTTATTCTTGATGAACGAGTGCCAATAGCTCTTGATTACAAGTTCTGCCGCTCCTTTCGAACCGGAATAGACATCCTTTCCTCCCATTGCGTCATTCTCTCTGTAGCCCCATATCCATTCCACATTGTCGTATGCTTTGTCCGAAGTGATAATCACAGCGGTCATTTCCCAATCGACTGTATCCCTGATTGCGTCAAGTATGGATGCTGTCCCGACCACATTGGTGGTTATGGTGTCAAACGGGTCCTTGTATGATGTCGAGACTATTGCCTGTGCTGCCAAATGGAATACGAAGTCTGGTTTAACCTCAGCAAATGCCCGTTTCACTTCGTCTTTATTGCGAATATCTATCCAAAATTGTTTTTCTATTCTATTCTCAAGATTGAGCACCCTATACATTGATGGTTCGGTAAGTACGCCATTCGAAAGACCATAAACCTTTGCGCCGAGTCGCAACAGCCAGGTTGTCAGCCACGAACCTTTGAAACCAGTATTACCAGTTACCAAAACTTTTTTCCCTCTGTATATATCTCCGAACATAATTTCAAGATATTAAAAATTAAACCATGGTGCATTACCTTTATCCCACAATGCGTTCAGTTCTTGGCAGTCGCGCAAAGTGTCCATAGGTTTCCAGAAACCGATATGCTTGTATGCGTTTATCTCGCCTTTTTCCAATAGTCTCTGCATTGGCTGTCGTTCGAACATCTCGTGATCGCCTTCCAACACATCGAACACTCCTGGTTCGCATACAAAGAATCCTGCATTTATCCATGAGCCGCCATTCTGTGGTTTCTCAAGGAAATTCCTTACTGCCCCGTCTTCGGCAATATCCACTACGCCGAGCTTTCCGCTTGGCTGGTATGTAGTCATAGTCAGCAGTTTGCCTGCTTTTTCGTGTGCCTCGATTGTAGCTTTTATATCTACATCGCCCACTCCGTCACCGTATGTGAGCAGGAATCTCTCGTCACCTATATATTTCTGAATGCGTTTTATTCTTCCTCCAGTCAGTGTGTTGAGTCCTGTGTCAACCATTGTCACTTTCCAATCTTCGGAATGATTGTCCAACACCTCAACACTGTTGTCCGACAGATCTACAGTAATATCCGAGTTATGGTAGAAATAATTAGCAAAATACTCTTTGATTACATATTGTTTGTATCCACAGCATATCACAAAGTCTTTTATCCCATAATGGCTATATATTTTCATGATGTGCCACAGTATAGGTTTTCCGCCTATCTCGACCATTGGTTTTGGTATCAGTCCTGTGTGCTCACTCAACCTTGTTCCGAATCCACCTGCTAATATTACTGCTTTCATATCTCTGTTTTGTTTATTGTCTGTATAATGTTTCTGCTGCCGCATTCGATGCCTTTCGGGTGACCATCTCTTCGATGAAACCCAGCCCATAGCCAAACAGCTGTGCGTAAGCCGTTGCTATCGACAGCCATGCAACACTCGTCTTCTTGTTTTTTATCAGCGATTCTGTAAATAGACCCATCACATATAATAATAATGGGATTATGCACCACCATCGCCAAACGATAGCCATCGCTACTAAAAATATGTTGCCCACAACGAATATGCTTGGCATCAGGTGAGTCAGTTTCAACGACCCTTTATGTCTGCTGGTCAGCAATATCCTTGCTTTTCCGAACGTATTGGTCTGTTTGAAAAATCCCTTCAATGTGATTCTTCGTTTGTGATATACAACGGCATCATGTATCAGTTTCACCTTGAATCCAGCCTCTCTTATTCTCATGCTCAAATCAACATCCTCGCCTATCATATCCAAATACCCACCGGTTTTTTCGAACACCTCACGACTGAACCCCATATTGAATGCCCTTGGCTGATATTTGTAAACGTCTTTCATTCCGCCTCTTATACCGCCAGTAGTCATCATCGAAGTCATCGAATAGTTTATCGCCAACTGCAAATCGGTGAATGTCTCGTTTGCCGAATCCGGACCGCCATAGCAATCCACATATTCCTCGTCAAGAGCTTTTCTGACTATGGCAATATAATTCTCAGGCAAAGTCACATCCGAATCGAACAGCATAAAGTAATCGCCATCTGATTCGCGCATTCCCCTGTTTCTTCTCGCCGAACGTCCTGTATTGTCTGATATATAATGGATTTCCACCTTATCACTATATTTATCACACACGCTTTTGCACGACCGTTCGCACACTCCCTCCATCACCATCACATCAAATCCCTTGTCGGTTTGCCGAGACAGCGAATCCAGCAGCTCGTCCATCTCTTCTGGACGATTATAGACAGGGACTATTATCGAAAACTTAATCATTACAATAATTTCTTGATGTTTGCTTTGTACGCTTCGACGCCTGGCTGGTCAAATGGATTGACACCAAGCATCTTGCCACTCACTGCACATGCCAATTCGAAGAAATATATCAATTGACCGAGGTGGTATTCGTTGATTTGAGGAATTGCTATTCTTATGTTTGGCACTCCCCCATCTACGTGTGCCATTCTAACACCTTTTTCAGCCATCGAATTTATATAACCTATTGTGTACCACGAATATCTATTCAACTTATCGAGGTCGTCCTTCGTGCGTGGCACCTCCATTTCGTATTTTCCACGTTCAACTGATATTATTGTTTCAAATAGGTGACGCTCGCCTTGCTGGACATACTGTCCGAGTGAATGAAGGTCGGTCGTGTAACTGACCGAAGCAGGGAACAATCCCTTACCATCCTTTCCTTCGCTTTCGCCAAACAATTGTTTCCACCATTCACCGAAAAATCTGAGTCTTGGGTCAAAATCTACAAACAACTCTATTTTCTTGCCTTTGCGATACAAAATATTTCGAAGTGCTACATAGTCAATGATTTCGCCACATGCCTCCACTCCTCTGTGTGGACGGTAAAAATCAAATGCTCCAGCTATCAACTGCCTGATGTCATATCCAGCCACTGCTATTGGCAGCAACCCTACTGCCGAAAGCACTGAATATCTGCCACCTATGTTGTTTGGCACTTCAAACATCTCGTATCCGTTCATCTGCGCTATATCGTGCAATGCACCTTTTTCGAGGTCTGTAATACAAATAATGTGTTTAGCAGCATACTCTTTGCCGAGTTCTTGCTCCATCTGGGTTCTGAACACGCGAAATGCTACTGCTGTTTCGAGTGTAGTGCCTGATTTTGAAATACATACAATACCAAATCTCTTTCCTTTCAGATGATTGCTCATCTCGATTATGTAGTCCTGCGCAAGACTGTTGCCTACATACAATATTTCTGGTTCTGCTGCTCCGAATTGTGGTTTCAATGCTTCGATTACTGCCCTTGCACCGAGATAACTACCTCCTATACCGCACATTACCACTGCCTCACAATCGTTTCTCAATAGACTTGCTGACTTTTCTATTTTGTCGATTGTTGGTCTAATGTCGGCTGCTATTGACAACCATCCCAACCAGTTTTCTCCTCGTTCATAGTCATCTACCAAACTCTGCATGGCATTTATGGCTTCATGCCGTGCTGCCTGTATCTCGTCTGCTTCAACGAACTTTGCCGAACCTGAAATATCAAAAATCATATAGTTGTATTATTAGTTTACAAGTTTAATCAACTCTCTCATAGTTTTGTCAGCGTCTGCCTTATTGTATAGTATCTGCCATACTGCCTCCATGATAGGCATATCGACATGGTATTTCTCGTTTATCTCATGGATACATTTTGTGCCGTAATATCCTTCGGCTATCATTTCCATCTCCATCTGAGCTGTCTGCACGCTGTAACCTTTTCCTATCATTCCTCCGAAAGTCCTGTTTCGCGAGAATTTTGAATAGGCAGTCACTAAAAGGTCGCCAAGATAGACCGATTCTTGCACATTTCTATGTGTTGGATAGACAGCATTGACAAAACGATTCATCTCCTGCAATGCATTTGATATCAGCACAGCTTGGAAATTATCGCCATATCTGAGTCCATGACATATTCCTGCAGCTATGGCATATATGTTTTTCAGTACCGACGAATACTCCACTCCGCAGATGTCATCTGAAATCATTGTTCTGACGTAATGAGTCGAGACAACCGATGATATGAATTTTGCAATCTCTCTGTCCTTGCACGCCACGGTCAGGTATGTTATTCTCTCTAAAGCTATTTCTTCTGCATGACTTGGCCCGCTGAGTGCAACCACGTGTTCTGCTGGCACTTTATAGAACTGTTCGAGATATTCCGAAATAAGCAAATTCTCGTCTGGAACGATTCCCTTGATGGCAGTCACTATTATTTTATCGTCTATCTTGCGGCGAAGTTTGGCAAGGTGTGATTTGAAGAAAGGCGATGGCGTTGCGAAAAACAGCACATCGTTTTCTGCAACTGCCACGTTTATCTTGTCGGTGAATATAATATTGTCAACGTCAAATTCTACCGACGAGAGATATGATGGATTGTGTCTCTGTTCTATGAATTTGTCAATCTGCTCTTGTCGGCGCATATACCATGTGATGTGTCCGATGTTGTCCATCAGTATCTTGGCTATTGCTGTTGCGAAACTGCCGCCTCCCATGACGGCTACTCTTATGTTCGTATTATCCATTTTTCTCTGTTTTTTCGAATGCTTCGATTATACGTCCGACCAATTGGTGTCTCACAATATCTTTTTGGTCGAATTCTACAATCGATACACCTTTGATTTTCTTTAGTCTCTCGACGGCATCCCTGAGTCCCGATTTCTGGTCATGTGGCAAATCCACTTGGGTGAGGTCGCCAGTGACTATCATCTTTGACCCGAATCCGAGTCGTGTGAGAAACATCTTAATCTGTGCTATGCTTGTGTTCTGTGCTTCGTCCAGTATTATCACGGCATTGCTGAGCGTCCGTCCTCGCATGAATGCCAATGGTGCAATTTGTATTGTCTTTTTATCCATATACTCACCGAGTTTTGCTGCTGGTATCATGTCTTCCAATGCATCATACAATGGCTGGAGATATGGATCCACCTTGTCTTTCATATCGCCAGGCAGAAACCCGAGTTTCTCGCCTGCTTCTACTGCTGGACGCGAAAGTATAATCTTTTTTACTTCCTTGTTTTTCAATGCTCTGACTGCCAGTGCTATTGCGGTATATGTCTTTCCCGAGCCAGCTGGTCCTATAGCGAACATCAGGTCGTTTTTTCCATATTCCTCGACGAGCACTTTTTGGTTCTTTGTCCGCGCACATATCAATTTTCCACCGACTCCGTGCAAAATATCGTTGTTGTTTGCCACAACTTCTACTTCATTGCCTTTCAGCACATCAATCACCTCCTTCTCAGTCAGCATATTTCGTTGGAGAGCCATATTCGTCATCGTTCTGAGATTCTCCTCAAGCTTTTCAATGTCAGCCTCCTCGCCACTGAGTTTCATTGTTCTTCCTCTCGCCACTATCTTCACTCCCGTCATCAGGTCCTTTATAGTCCTGATGTTACTATTGTTGATGCCGTAGAACACCAACAAATCCACATTCTCGTCTATTTCAAAATATTTTTCAGTCATAAATAAATAAAATCGGGAACGCCACCCTATTTAGTGTGGACGCTCCCGAATTAAATATTACCATGCGAACAATGGATAGTTAGCCATCATTGCATTAACCTCTTTGCGTACTGCTGCGATTACATCTTCGTTTGTAGGGTCGCTGAGTACACGGTCAATCCATGCTACTATGTCTTTCATCTTGTCCTCTTTCACACCACGTGTAGTGATGGCAGGAGTACCGAAACGAAGACCTGAAGTCTGGAATGGGCTGCGTGTATCGAATGGAACCATATTCTTGTTGGTTGTGATGTCAGCTGCAACGAGAGCCTTCTCAGCCACTTTACCAGTCAACTCAGGGAATTTAGTTCTGAGGTCAACGAGCATAGAGTGGTTATCTGTACCACCACTGACAATCTTATATCCGCTTGCCATGAATGCGTCAGCCAAAGCTGCTGCATTTTTCTTAACCTGCATCTGATACTCTTTGAATTCTGGTTTCAGAGCTTCGCCGAAAGCGACAGCTTTTGCAGCGATTGTGTGCTCCAATGGACCACCCTGGCATCCTGGGAATACAGCAGAATCCAACAAAGCCGACATCATCTTGATTTCTCCCTTTGGAGTTGTTTTGCCCCATGGATTAGGGAAATCTTGACCCATCATGATGACACCACCACGTGGACCACGGAGAGTCTTGTGAGTTGTAGTAGTCACGATGTGAGCATATTTTACAGGGTTGTCGAGCAGACCTGCTGCGATGAGACCTGCAGGGTGCGACATATCAACCATAAAGATAGCACCGATTTCGTCAGCCACCTTGCGAATACGAGCGTAATCCCACTCACGGCTGTAAGCTGATGCACCTGCGATAATCAGTTTTGGCTTATTCTCGCGTGCAACGCGCTCCAACTGGTCGTAATCTACACGTCCGTCACTTTCTTTAACACTGTATTCCAATGCTTTGTAGTTGATACCCGACATGTTCACAGGAGAACCGTGTGAGAGGTGACCTCCATGCGACAGGTTCAATCCGAGGAATGTGTCGCCTACGTTCATACAAGCCATGAACACTGCCATGTTAGCCTGTGCTCCTGAATGTGGCTGTACGTTTGCCCAGCATGCGCCGAACAATTGTTTCAATCTCTCAATGGCAATTGTCTCAGTTTGGTCAACTACCTCGCAACCACCATAATAACGTTTGCCTGGATAACCCTCGGCATACTTGTTTGTCAGAACAGAACCCATGGCTTCCATCACCTCGTCCGATACGAAGTTCTCCGAAGCAATCAGCTCGATGCCCTTCATCTGACGCTGACGCTCTTTCTGAATCAAATCAAAAACTTGATTGTCTCTTTCCATTGTGTTTATAATTAAGTAATTAGTTAAATACTATATTTCGTATATAAAACGCTGCAAATTTACACATTATTATTGGAATAACCAATTATTTTGCTCTTTTTTTTATTCACCGCATATTGATTCCAATATCTCTTCGCCGACAAACATCCTTTTGTAGAAAATCGGATACCCTGAATTAACTGGAAACTGTGCCTTGTTTATATGCCTCAAAGCCCCAAAATCTGGCGATCCAAAATCAAAACTTGCTCCATACAATAATATTATACCTCGCTGATTGTCAATTGTCCAGAATCCCCCACCACAACATTCGCTGTCTCCTTTTGGCAATAGATCTTTATGATATTCGACATCGCCGAAAATCATTGACCCATCTTTTGTTATAATGAATTTTTTCATGTTGTATAAAAAAATAAAGTTGTCTAACTTTTGTCAGACAACTTCCGTTTGTGTGGTGCCACCAGGAATCGAACCGGGGACACAAGGATTTTCAGTCCTTTGCTCTACCAACTGAGCTATGGCACCAAGTCAAGGTTTTTACCCCTTCTTTTGCGACTGCAAAGGTACAACCTTTTCCTGACCTGACCAAATTTTTTCGCAATTATTTTCAACAAAATCACAAATCGCTGATTTTCATATTATCTGCCTTATCTTTTATCAGCGAATAAGCCTCATTCAGCGTTTTCCAGACCTCTTTAAACTCTTCTCTGTCTTTCAATCCGAGCTTCTCCGACCCTGAATTGTTGAGTTTGTCGTACAAAAAACCTAATGTCAACTTTTCCGAAACCATACCCAACTGCCACTTTTGCGAGTTGTCTTCAGTTGCTGTCGGAGTCAGAATGCCTACATCTTCCAATGCCTTGATTGATTTGCTGACCAAACGAACTGGTATCTGCATCATTTCCGCCAAATCGGATTCTGACATCGGACCTTCGCCATTCTCGAATGCCGTTATGAATCGCTTGAGCACAACTATTATCACAAAATCTTTATACCTTCGTGATATATTGTCGATGTCTGACTTATAGTAGAACGAATTGATATGCTGCATGGTATAACACAATTCAGCTCCGTACATCACCACGAGCCATAGCAAATGCAACTCGAAGAGCAACAACGGTATAGCAGCAAAACCACCATATACTGCATTGTATCTTGACAACCATATCTGCCCAGTTAAATAGAGTTGAATGAGCACTTTGAACATAATACCGGTCACCAATCCCGACACTAATGCTGATTTGAAATCCACTTTAGTGTTTGGTACGATATAATATATCATTGTAAACAGGACTCCATATGTCAACACGCTGAGCCATTTCGAAAGAGTCTCGTCCAACATTATCGCCATGCTACTGATTATCACTATCGAAATAGGCACGATGATAAATATAGTGATATACATTGTTATCTGATTGACGATTGACCTGTCGCGTTTAACGTTCCATACGATATTAAACTGACTTTCTGCCTTCCTTAATATACCAATGACTGCCCATAGCAGCACCAATATGCCGACCCCGAGGAAGGTCCCTTGCTGGGTGTATTCGAGATAACTATCCACAAAACCCATCACTGTGTCTGCTATATCTTGATAATCCGAGAAAAGCTTTGCGACAAAATCGTTCAATGCGTCTTGCACACCGAATCCTCTGCCTATAGCTATGAACAATGCAAGAATCGGAACTGCCGCAAGTATGGTGTTATAGGTCAGCGAAGCAGCTCTATCTACCACCCTGTCGTTTATGAATCGTTTGATTGATATGGCTACAATACTTAACCCTTTGTATATTCTGCCTTTCCATCCAGCCACAGCGTCTAACCTGTAGATGTCTGTACTCAGCCATGATTTAACAATACGTATCGCTCCTTTTATCAGCTTCATTATGTTCATATGTCCCTATATAAAAAAATAATCAGCAGGCCTGTAAGCCGGGTTCTGTGCTTTGCCGTACGGCAAAGTGTCTGTCATTAATCTACTCCGCCGGTTGCCCGACGGCTCTATCGTTCTACCCACTCGACGTCGGGCGGGCAACCCTCAAATGTCGATATACATGAACTTTCAACCCATTGCGACACAGCCACCTGCGTCTCCGCCGGCACTGGTGGGCTCTTACCCCGCCTTCTCACCCTTACCCCTTGCGGGGCGGTTATTTTCTTCTGCCTTACCCGAACATTGCTGCCCGCTTTCAGTTAAAAAGAATGGTGCCCTGTGTTGCCCGGACTTTCCTCCCGCGTCATTGTTTGACGCCAGCGACAGACCGTCCTGCTGATTATTGTTGTTATTTCTTCTTTACCGAGAATCCGAATTTTCCTATTTCTTCGCCTAATTTGTAATAATGTCCATGCGAATATGATATCAGTTTCGCATCCTGCAGACGAAATTCACCAGTCTCTTTGTCGATAAATTTCTCGTCAGCACGAATGTTTACAACCTCGGCTATTATCATATTATGCGACCCGAGTTCCTTGATTTCCACCACCTTGCATTCTATTGCCAATGGCGACTGCTCAATCGTTGGTGATTTCACCATCTCGCCTTCCATCGGTGTGAGTCCAGTCTCATTGAATTTGTCGTAATCCCTGCCGCTTTTCACTCCGCACCAATCTGTCTCGCGTGCCATTTGCTCAGTCGTAAGGTTGATAGTGAATTCTCTCGTCTGTTCTATCAATGGATATGAATGCCTTTCGGGACGCACTGATATATAGCACATTGCAGGGTTAGTACATATAGTTCCCACCCAGCCTATTGTTATCAGGTTCCAGTTTTCGCGCCTATCCCCCACTCCGACCAGTACTGCTGGCAACGGATATATCATTGTCCCTGGTTTCCAACTCTGTTTCATTTGCTATCGTATTTTTTCTTGTATAAATCGCTTGTTTTGCCACTGAATCGACCACTCGACCTCCAATTCTTGTCGTTGTATGTCTCGTCAATCAGCCATAGTTGCCCTTGTCTGATGTATTTCTCAATAAACCAAAGCTGTTCTTCGGTGAAATCGTTTCCGAACTCGCATACGTCATGACCTGCCCCGACTACCCTTCTCAAATAATATGGGTAGCCTGCCTTCTCAAACCGCTTCACTAATTCGGACGACCCGAAGAACCCGAGACTGCCAATCTGTATCTTGCCGTAATTGACCACATTGTCCTTCGTCCCGTGCCACATCATCGTTGGAGCAGGAGCATGGGATGTATAATCAACCAACCCCTCACGCGAGAATATTGCCCCCGCAAATGCCATCACTCCTGCGAAACGGAAGTCTGATGGTATCACTTTTGTATATTCACTGCTCCGAGCATGGTAATAATCTGTTTGCAAGACTGTTATCGCACCGGCACTACTTCCTGTGGTAATTATCTTTTGTGGGTCGATACCCCATTTGTTGCCATATTCCAATATGTATGCAATCGCCATGCTCAGATCCTCGACAGCCCAATGGATTGACTTTTCCATCTCACGGATGAACTTAATTTTGTCAGAGCTGCAGAAATCTCTCATTCCCAACCTGTAATCTATTGCTATTGTGGTGAATCCGAGTTCTTGCATTTTTTTGCAATAGTCTGTTGTAACGCTGTCGCGTCTGCTTCCGCTCTTGAAACCTCCGCCGAACACATATATTATGCACTCGTCCTGCTTCACCTCTTGACGTCCCTCGTAGATGTCCATCTTCATCTCGGTCTCACCTCGTTTGCCAAAAATCACTGTCTCTTGCGCATATGTCTCTATGCAACAAAGCAATGCGATTATGAATAATGTCTTTCTCATAGTTTTAGAAAAAATATCGTTTTTGTTCCTCTTTCTCTTTATGGCTCTTTGCGACATACACTTTTTGTCCAGTATAGGGGTCGATACCAGCATTATACATCTCGGTGGCATAGGTCATAGGTGTAGGCGTAAAATCTTGCACCTGCTCCAATTTGAAATTCAGTCCACGCTTCACCTTTGCAGCTAAATCAGCCATATCGCGCTTCGTACAACCAGGGTGCGAAGAAATGAAATATGGTATAATCTGCTGCTTGAGTCCAGCCTCGCGGTTGATTTTGTCGAACCGATTCTTAAACTCATAGAATAGGTCAAACGAAGGTTTCCTCATCAATTTCAGCACCTCTTCACTGGTATGTTCCGGTGCAACTTTCAATCTGCCACTTACGTGATTTATAATTAGTTCCTTTATAAAATCTCTATTGTTTCTATCAATATTGACATCACCAGTCTCGTGCATGGCTATATCGTATCTCACCCCACTCCCGATGAACGATTTTTTGATTGATGGTATTGCATCCACAGCCTTGTATAGATGTATCAATTCGCCATGGTCGGTATTCATATTCCTGCATATCGTAGGGAATGCGCATGATGGTCGCACACATCGTTTACACATCTCTTCGTCCCTTCCTCTCATTTTGTACATATTGGCTGACGGACCGCCCAAATCACTCAGATAACCCTTGAAATCAGGGTCTTCGGTCATTTGACGTACTTCCTTCAATATCGACTCTTCCGACCTCGACACAATGAATTTGCCTTGGTGCATTGATATGGTGCAAAATGCACAGCCTCCCCAGCAACCTCGGTGGGTGTTGACCGACCACCGTATCATGTCGAAAGCAGGTATTCTCTTCCCTCTGTATTTCGGGTGTGGCAGTCGGGTGAATGGCAAATCATAGACATGGTCGAGTTCTTCGGTCGAAATAGGCGCGAATGGTGGTTGTATTACAACAAAACACGACCCCGTTCGCTGAATAAGTACTGTGTCATTTTGTTTATTACTCTCTATTTCTATAGTCTTGAAGTTCTCGACAGCCAGCTTTTTGTCGCGTCTGCACTCCTCGAAACTCTTGAGTTTTGTGACCTCCACACCGTCCTCTATCTCATATTTATCAGCGACGAACGCAACCTGTCTCAATTTCTTGCAATCCTCGATTGTCCCACCTCCACTGAAGACCATACAAATCTCCCTCATCACCTTTTCGCCCATGCCGTAAACCAATAGGTCTGCCCCACTCTCAACGAGAATCGAAGGCTTGTATTCATCGTCCCAATAGTCGTAATGGGCGAGACGTCTGAGCGAAGCTTCAATTCCTCCCACAACGATAGGTACGTCCGGATATAACTCCTTCAGTATCTTGCAATATACCGTAGTTGCTCTGTCAGGCCTTGCCCCATGTCTCCCGTCTGGAGTATAGGCATCATCGTGACGGAGGCGCTTCCCTGCCGTATAATGGTTGACCATCGAATCCATCACCCCGGCAGTGACAGCAAAGAACATTCCCGGTCTGCCGAACTTCTTGAAATCACGATAATCGCCATGCCAATCTGGTTGCGGCACAACAGCCACTTTCAAACCGCAATCCTCAATGATTCTGCCTATTATAGCTGTTCCGAACGATGGATGATCCACGTATGCATCGCCCGAGAACAGCACTACATCTACCCCACTCCATCCCCTGAGCTCCATCTCCTTTTTCGTCGTAGGTAACCATCGTTTTAAATCCATTTTTTCGTCCATGTCGGAATTGTTTCTAAACAACCTGCAAAGTTACAAATTTTTTTCGGTAAGTTCTGTTAATTACGGCAATATATTTTTCTTATATACAATTTTTTGTTACATCTTATTGATTTTCACCAAGTCACGATATCTGCTCGGTCCCATCATTCAAGATAAAACCAGTCCGAAAATATCTACCTATTACGTAATCCAATGACGACCTTCTTGCGATTTACGAAATAGACCCCAGCCGGCAGCGATGAAAATGGTGCATACATACGTTTGCCTTGATAGACAATCCGTCCTGCCGCATCTACTATGCGTACATTCTCATCTCCGTTCGTTTCGTCATCTGCAGCATATATGTCATTCGTTGAAACACTGTCGTTTATCTCGATATTGACAACAACCGAATCTTTGAGGCAATGTCTTGTCACAGTCAGCATCACTTCGTACGTTCCGTTGGCAGGAAACGTGTGTTTCACCGTCTCGCCATAACAACTGCTGTCGTCACCGAAATTCCATTCCCAGCTATCAACGCTATCGGTTTGCGCTCTGAACGAAACAGTCGCATTTCCAACGTTTTTGTATGTGAAGGCAGCCACTGGCATCGACCTTTTCCAGATGGCGAGCGAGTCATAGACCACTGTTTTGGCAGCCTCACGGATTACTCTCGCCGTCGCTGTGTCGAGCGACGAGTTGTATGAAACGAGAGTCGGGTCTTTCTCGAAAATCATTGTGTAGAAGGCACATGCAGCTGCATAGGTCCCAGCCACAGATGGATGACTTCCGTCTTTCGAATATAGTTCAACCGACTTATGATTATGGCGGAGATAGTACCAGACCTTGCCGGCAGGACACACCGAAGCATGGAAAGCATTGCCCATATAGATATATCTTTCGCGCAGCAGGCTGTCCATCCCCTCGTAAGTACCGAGAGGCGGATAGTCCTTTGCATTGTCAGTATCGCCGTTTTTTCGACCCCAAGTCATGAAAAACATCGGTTCAGGGCAGTCGCTGTAGGCATAGACCGAATCAACCAGCATTTCGGCATACGGATAGACATCAGCCTCGACCTGCCATAGTAGGAAAGATGGATACTGGCTCTGCTCCTGCAGAACGACCACATCCCAACCGCCCTGTCGTATCAAATCCATCGACCCGTTCAGACAATGTTGCCTGAAGGTACAACCGCCTGGAGTGTTGCTCGAATAGATGATTTTATCATTTGTCGATGACGCCATATCGGCAATCATAGCAGGCAAATCGTTGGTGTAAATATAGCTATTACCAATGAAAAGTACATTCTTCTGTGCTGAGACACAAGAAATTACAAAACATAAAATTACAAAAATATATTTTCTCATACGACAATTTATTACTTTTTCAAATTAATCAATCAAGAATGCCATATACATTGGCAAAGTAAGGAGGTTGTTGTTGCGACCAATGTTATAGTCACCGAACTTCAAGCCGTTTTTGATATGATATTTCTCTTTGTTAGTCAACACTGTACGCATTGATTTAGCCCTGCCCGTACGCGCTTTGCATTCAACAGGTACGCACTCGCCATTATACCTAATCACAAAGTCAAGTTCTATGCTGTCACTCTTGTGATAATAATAGAGTTTCTTGTTTTTCTTACCAAATATATCTGCCATAACATTCTCAAAGACAGCCCCTTTATAACTCATCATGTCACCCCTCAGGATATCACCCTGAGTGCCAAATTCCAGCGTACTCACAAACAGGCCTGTATCTGCCATATAAACTTTGAATTCCTCTTTTATTGCATTTCCTTCCAAAGGCAGTTCCGGAAATGACAGGTTGTAACAACGGTGGATGATTCCAGCATCTTCAATCCATTGGAGAGAACTCATATATTCTTTGCTTCTACCACCCTTTCGAACTATGCTATATTGAAACTTCTTGTTCTCCTTGCTCAACTGTGCTGGAATAGATTCAAAGCACTCTCTGATTCGAGCCTTGTCATCCGCTTTAGCATATTTGACCATGTCACTTTTATATTCCTCGATAATGGCATTCTGCACTTTTGCCACCTGTCCGATATCGCGAGTGTCAAGAAATGTCTGCACGGCTTCTGGCATACCGCCGACAACTACATATTGCAGCAAGAGGGTGCGCATTCGTCCGTGCAGGATTTCCGGAACTGGGGACTCATCTTTCAAGTGGGTACGGAGCATCTCGATTACGTCAGATGGCATCTGGTTAGCCCAAAGCCATTCTTCAAAATCCATGGGAAACATATCGACAATATCTTCCGATCCGACTGGAACTGAATAATCTTCATTAGAGTTGTACCCATTGACTCCGAGCAACGAGCCAGTGCAAATGACATCATACCTGCCATCTTGCCTCCAGAATTTCAGCGAAGCACGGGCACCTGGACAATCCTGCAGTTCATCAAATATTATGCATGTTTGCCCAGGAATGAATTGTGACCCTGGAACAGATGAAGAAATCATAGTCGTGAGGTAATCCACCTGCAGCGAACCATCAAAAAGAACACGCAATTCCTTCTGTTCGTGAAAATCCATGTAGATTACATTTTTGTAGTTCTTATAGGCAAAAGCTTTGACGGAACTTGTTTTCCCACACTGACGGCACCCCTTGATGACAAGGGGTTTATGCTTGGAATTGTTTTTCCAATTTATTAAATAGTTATCAATCTTGCGTTTATACATACATTTCACACTTTTTCGGGCGAATTATTAGTAAAGCTACACACTTTTTCGGGCGAATTATTGGTAAAGCTACACACTTTTTCGGGCGAATTGCGCTGCAAAGGTATATACTTTTGCTGACATAAGCAAATTATTTTACAAAAATTTTTCTTCTGAAAGTTTTTCCGTTTTTTCCACCTTTTGTGTCAACTTTTCGTGGGGCAACCTCGCGCGCGCGTGTCAGGCGCGCGTTGATATTTCCTCACTACTCCCCCTTATAGGGGAGTAGTTCGGGGGAAATATTAGCTTTCCGCAAAAAGATGATGATTTTGAGCCCGCCTTGGGCGAGGCGGGCTGGGTGGAAAATGGGTTCAGAATGTGCTTAAAAAAATTTGATGCCATAGTGAAAAATAATTGCCAAAATATTTGCATTTCGACGAAAAATTTACTAACTTTGCACCCGAAATAGAAAAACAATTACAACCATTTCGCAAACGATAACCATCGTTTTAGGTGAACCTTACTTTCGAATACTCACCGTCCGATAATGCACGTGAAATATCGAACGGTCATCGCACGAGACAAAGGTTCACCTCACACGAACAGAATTAACTAACCACGCTAATTATTGAAAATCATGGGAAAAGTAAAAGTAAGAGAACTGGAGTTTAAAGCTTTCCGCGACTGCGACGGCACCCACTACCCCAGAATCAACCGGAAAACAGGCAAATTATTCTATTCCACACTGCAAAATCCATGCACCGAGCAGACCGAGGAGCAGAAACGAGTATGCACCGAGTTTGGCAAAAAGAGTTCGGCTGTTTACAGATGGATTAGAGAGAACCGAGACACCGAAATTTATCAGAAAGTTGTGACTAAATTCAAACGTCAGGAGCAATACAAACGCTTGAACAGTTACATGTTAGGTGCCGATATGACACATCTCCAGACAGATGGTTCGGTCGTCATCACCATCGGCTCATACAGCACAACAATACCATCCTAACCAAAACCCCAAAAAACTATGAAACAGGAAAACAACATCAACCAAAACCAAGACAAGCCAAAATCAGTTTTCACCGAGCAGAGAGCACTCCATCGCAGGGCATATAAACATTGGAGTGATAAAGACTATGAACTGCTATGGAACTTATTCCATCAAGGCAAAAGCACAAAAGAGATAGCTATAATCCTCAAAAGAGGCGATGGCGCAATAAGGTCAAAACTTCGGAAATTGGGATTCAAACATTTGGTTGAATAGCTACATCAATCTTTATTCAGAATCACCAATGCTGCGATAAAAGCACGAATATAATCCGACATAATGATAAGCAAAAGGACAAAAACTTTCAACAACCAGAAATCCTGTTGAAAAATACATCAAAGTAGCACTTTAATAATTTGCCTACCATAAAAAAAATGTCTAAATTTGCAGCGGAATTATGAGATAACTTTATTTATCGGAATAAACAAAACAAAATAACAATATAAAGACATATAGCACAGGCATATATCTTTACTTTGACAACAATATTCATGAGCAACGCAAGTAATAACAAAGGCAGAGCGTACGAGTTTGCATGTTTGAATTCTTTGTATGATGCAATCAGTAAGATTCGTAATGCAGAAATAGTGAAAAACAGTAGCTATTTGTCTGCAAACAATGCATGGAATTCTTTAACACATGGTGAACAAACTCTTTATATCCTTAGTGCGAAGTCAACAATCGAGACTATTTTTGCACTTGAACCGAACATAATCGAACAAAGTCCAGATATACTCAGACTTTACATTCAAAACGACCAACATGGAGAAGAGGCTGATGTTCGCGACATTATCATTGAAAGGAAAGATATAACTTGGGAAATTGGGTTAAGTATTAAACATAACCATATGGCTGTCAAACATAGCCGAATAGCGAAAAAACTAGATTTCGGCTCAAAATGGTATGACATTCCTTGTTCTGCTACATATTGGAAAGATGTGGAACCTGTTTTTGATTTTCTTGAAAAAGAAAAAATTAAAGGTACATATTTTAGAGATTTAGAATCAAAAGAGGATGATGTTTATGTGCCATTACTCAATGCATTCATAAAAGAAATTTCTGCCCAAGTTAAAACCAATGTTGATGTACCGTGCAGAATGGTAAAATACCTTCTCAGCAAATTTGATTTCTACAAAGTAATAAGCATTGATAATAAAAGGATTACTTCAATACAGTCATTCAATATGTTTGGGACATTGAATAAGCAGAGCAGTAAGTCTCGACCAGCTCTTAAAGTTCCTGTTATCAATCTTCCCACCACACTTTTACATATAGGATTCAAGCCTGGTAGTAAGACAACAGTGATTATGTGTTTTGACAATGGATGGCAATTTTCATTTAGAATTCATAATGCAAAAGATATTATTGAGACATCATTGAAATTTGATGTGCAGATTGTAGGTATGCCTTCAGAAGTTAATGTAAAGTTTAATTGCAAATGGTAATCAACCGATAACATGAACCTTATTAGTCTATTTTCTGGTGCTGGTGGTCTTGATAAAGGATTTCATAATGCGGGTTTTCACACTATAGTTGCAAATGAATATGACCCAAAAATTTGTCCGACATTTAAGGCGAATTTCCCAGACACACACTTGATTGAGGGAGACATCAGAGATGTGGAAGCAAGTGAGTTCTCCGAACGAGTCGTTGGTATTATTGGTGGGCCACCATGTCAATCGTGGAGTGAAGCAGGGAGTCTTAAGGGCATTGAGGATGCACGGGGTCAGCTTTTTTATGAATATATTAGAATACTTAAGGTTACTCAACCATTATTCTTTGTGGCTGAGAATGTTTCGGGGATGTTGGCAAAACGTCACAATGAGGCTGTGAATGGATTTATGCGCCTTTTTGATGAGGCTGGTTATGATGTCAATCTGAAAATGCTGAATGCCAATGATTTCGAGTGTCCAGAAGATCGTGACCGTGTTTTTTATATCGGTTTTAGAAAAGATTTGAATATTCATGATTTTGAATATCCCAAGCCTTGTGATCGTAAGCCGACATTACGTGAGTGCATTTGGGATTTGAAAGATAATGCAATCCCTGCTTTAGGGAAAAACAAGACAAATGGCGAGAAATGTGCAATTCCCAATCATGAGTATTTCATCGGTTCTTACTCAACAATTTTTATGTCGCGTAATCGCGTGAGGAGTTGGGATGAACCAGGCTTTACCGTTCAGGCAAGTGGACGACAGTGCCAACTGCATCCACAGGCTCCCAAAATGATAAAGGTTGAAAAAAACGTGCAGATTTTTGTGCCCGGTCAGGAACATCTGTATAGAAGAATGACAGTCCGTGAAGTTGCTCGTGTTCAGACTTTTCCTGATGATTTTGTTTTTTTATATACTGATGTCGATATGGGTTACAAAATGATTGGAAATGCTGTCCCTGTCAACCTCGCATATCATGTAGCTATGAGCATACGGAATACGTTGGATAAACATGGAGTAAATTATCAAGATTGAAATGAATATCGTTTCACTTTTTGCAGGATGTGGAGGATTTGATCTTGGGTTCGAAAAAGCTGGATTCAATGTCATTTGGGCAAATGAGTATGATGTTGCGATACTTGATACATATAGATTTAATCATCCCAATACGATATTAAATACATCTGATATCAGAACACTTTCTGGAGACGAAATACCAGATTGTGATGGAATCATTGGCGGACCACCATGCCAATCATGGAGTGAAGGCGGCAAAGGATTAGGAATTAAGGATCCTCGTGGTCAATTGTTTTTAGACTATATTCGTATTGTTAAAGCAAAGAAACCCAAATTCTTTATTATTGAAAATGTTCAAGGCATACTTGAAGAAAAACATAAAGAATCTTTGAATTGTTTTTTGCAGATGTTGTCGGATGCTGGTTATAACATATCGTATGAACTACTGAATGCAGCCGATTATAAAATTCCACAAGACCGTTTTCGTGTTTTTTTTGTTGGGATTCGAAACGACCTGAAAAACAAATTCGTATTTCCTGATGCTCTTGAAGCAAATATTGTAACCTTACGCCAGGCAATTGGTGATATAGTTGAAGAACCGAGGTCATATGTTGATGAAATTGTTGAAAACGACAATCCTATAAGATTAAACCATGATGTATATGCTGGTCCATTTGACACTAAATATATGTCACGCAATCGTGTTCGCAACTGGAATGAGACTTCATTCACAATACAAGCTCAGGCGAGGAATGCCCCACAACATCCTCAAGCTCCTAAAATGACTTTTATTTCGCCAGACCAGAGAATTTTTGCTAAAGGTTCAGAACATCTTTATAGGAGATTGAGTGTTAGAGAATGTGCGCGAATTCAAACTTTTCCAGATAATTTCAAGTTCATCTATAGGGATGTTAAGGATGGTTACAAAATGGTAGGTAATGCTGTGCCTCCTCGTTTGGCATGGCGTCTTGCCATACAAATAAAGAATGCATTTCCTGAACTCATGACTCTGTCGTATCAGGAAACCATACAAGTGAAACAAACAATTAAACAAGTATCAGTTTCAAGTATTGCATATCAATATCCTCAACATATTATTAATAATTCGGATTGCTTTTTTGCTAAAAACGGAACTGAAAGTAAATTGGATAAGCATGTTTTAATAGGCTATGTGAGGAATGACAATAACGGACATTATATTGACAAATCAGCAAAAATATACTATACAGGAAAGAAGTTTCCATCTTCAGTTCATCTAAACGAATTATACTATTTTATGCCATATATAAAAGGATTAGGAATTAAGGACTTGTATATTATTAGAATAGCCAGAGTTGGGACAAAACAAGAGGTTTATCCAGAATGTGACGACAATGACCTCAGATTAGTATTCGAAATTGAATATATTAAACAATTATTTGAGAATTATAGACCTATTCACTTGAACATTTGGAGAGCTTTTACTGATACAACAATGAGAAATCTACTAAAAATGATTGATGTTCAAGAATAATATGGTATCAATACGTTATAAACCGCATCGTATTACAAAATAAATGGTCACAGAGGTAGTCCTAATGCCATCAATCTTTATTCAGAATCACCAATGCTGCGATTACCCCTGGCACCCAGCCGC
>JAKSNU010000021.1 GCA_024399535.1 Paludibacteraceae bacterium | reverse complement strand
GTGAGGCTGCCAAGTCTGCTGTCTGCAAGATCAACATCGACTCTGATGGCCGTCTCGCAATGACTGCTGCTATCCGTAAGTTCATGGTTGAGAGCCCAGATAAGTTCGATCCACGTCAGTATCTCGGCCCTGCTCGTGAATCGCTCAAGCAACTTTACATCCACAAGGTGAAAGAGGTTCTCGGTTCTGCAGGTCATGCATAAGAAAAAAAGAGGTCAAGCAAACGCTTGACCTCTTTTTTTGTAATTCTCAATTGTCAATTGTCAATTGTCAATTGTTTCAGTTGTTTTTCGCACTCCTTCAGAAGCTTTTTCGCCTCCTCAATCTTTTTCATTATCTCTACTGGATCCACGTTTCCAGAATTAATCTCCCCGATAATCTCCTCAATTCTTTCAATTCTTTCGTTATATTCCATAGTTAATATTGTTAATTCTTTTAATTCTCAATTCTCAATTCTCAATTGTCAATTAGTATCGACTTGATTTTCCCTTTATAAAGAGTGGTTTCGATAGTCTCTCCGTTCTTAAGCGAAGAGGCGTCTGTCACAATCTTGCCGTTCACCGTGGTAAAAGAATAGCCACGTTTCAGAATGTTCTTCGGATGCAGCATCTCTAACCGCTCCTTGTATCTTTCTAAAAGCAGATTCTGTCCTTCGACATATCGTTCGAGCGCAGTATCGAGTTTCTCGCTGTATCTCTCTAACTTCATTCTCTCCCGCTCCATAAAACGTGCCATGGCACTTTCAAGGTCTCCCGCCAGTTTGCCAAGTTCAACATAAAGTCCCATGGAACGTGCTATCAGCCATTCGGCAGAAGCAGTGGGGGTTATTGCGTTGTGATAAACCACCATATCGACAATCGACACATCCCTCTGGTGACCTATGCCGCTTATTATTGGCAATGGGAAAAGCGCACATGCAGTTGCCAATGCTTCAGAATCGAAAGTCAGCAGGTCGCTTGACGCACCACCTCCGCGGATAATCACTACAACGTCAAACCGCAACTCGTCTATCCGTGCAAGAGCCTCGATTATTGACCTGTCTGCATCTTCTCCCTGCATCATCGCCTGGAAGAGCGTCACGTCATACGAGAACCCGTATTCGTTAGACTTCAGAGTATTCATGAAGTCTGTGTAACCAGCCGCAGTGGCAGATGATACAACGGCAATCCTCTGTGTTGGCACACGCATTATCCTCTGTTTGTTCATCTCCATCAACCCCTGCTTTTTCAGCCTTTCTATTATCTCCTCACGTCTCTGTTGCAGGTCGCCAACGGTGTAAGTCGGGTCAATGTCCCTGATGTTTATCGAGAGGCCGTAACGAGGGCTGTAGTTGAATTCTCCGAGCAGCAGCACCTTCATTCCGGCCTTCAGTCTCGTCCCAGCCTTAGCCTCGAATTTGTACGTCAACATCTGGGCAGCACTTCTCCATATCGTAGCCCTTGCTTCGGCTATTGTGGAGTCAGTATCCTCGTCTTTTTCAACCAGTTCAAGATAGACATGACCTGACGGGTGGTAGGTTACAGATTTGATTTCTGCAGTAACCCAAAACTCATTTCCCGCCCAACTCTCGATAACCATCTTGAGCCGTTGCGTAATCTGGTATAGACTGTATCTTTCCATCAGGACTTAAAGGTAAAGGTTCGTTGTCAACGAACCCTTCTGCCATTTAGGTCATACATTTCATTGCCACGCTCGATATAGAACCTGCCGTCAATGAATATTTTCCGAACTTTTTCAACTTGGTCATCAGACACATTCTCTACGGCACTTTCGTCTATTCCTACATATTCATAAATGAAGTCGCATATATGCTGGAGTGTGTAATTTGCGTCAAGAGCCCAGTATTCCTCTGAATAATATACGTTTGTGTTGCCAGAGGTATCTGCAGGCCTCATCAGTTCCTCTGGCGAGTATGGCATAAGGGTTTCCGATAAAAGCATGTCGGAGTAAGAATAGAGACGTTTTTCTGCCACAAAATCAGAGCCGTCGTATGCAATGTGGCTCGTGCAGTTGTCGTTCTCATCGTATGTGTATTCGTGCCGTCTGTAGGTTGTATAAATGCCATCCTCATACATCTCGTCCAGTTTTCGCAACAGACGGCTGTTGGCATCGTAAGTATAAGTGATTCTTTCAGTTGGCTCAAACTGTAACTGTTCTTTATAGTACCATGTTTCCTCTTTCAGCAAGTTGTTTTCGTAAGTATATTCTATTTTCTGTATCTTCACTCCGCCCATTTCGAGTTCTGTGAGGACGTGGTGCCCCTGAGCATCGTACGAGTAGGTATAGATACCTCCCAACTCGAAATTGTCGCCAATCAGGTTGTAGTTCTTCCTGCTTGTTATTCTGTTTTGCTCATCGTAAGTGTAGTCCACATAATTCACAAACATGAACGAGCCCCTGAGCCACTGCCATTCGCAATCCTTTATGACATTGCCGTGGCTGTCGTATTTCAGGGAATCGTAATACTCTTCTCCTTCTGCATCAGCCACATGTATGGCTATCAAGCGATGGTTCTGGTCATAGATGAACTCTGTGACATCTATGCCATAATTGTCTTTGCAACGTACCAGTTTGTGTTGCAACTCTGCTGAAACCTGACCAATGGCCAGCATACAAATAATCGAGAGTAGAAATTTTTTCATACTGCTAAAGTTTTTATGTTTCGGCTGCAAAGATAAGCATTTTTGCCGAGATAGGACACCTCTTGACCATTGTTTTTCATGTTAATGTGGATTATTTGAAATTTAACATAAAATAATTGCTTGTAACGTGACTGTAATAGAAAAATTATTTGTAAATTTGCAGCGATAACCAGAATTGATACAGTGGGTTTTGTTTTTGAATGTAAGTTCTTAATATTCACCTAAAAACATTAGAATGAATAAAGATACAATACAACTCAGATGTGACCAGAAGAGGGCTGAACTGCTTGATAGGTATTTCGGCAATATAGTTCATGAGGCTGCTCATGAAATGCCGGAGACAGTGGATGAGAGTCGCTACTCGATGGAACTTCCAGCCAAGGTGGAGGCTGAATATCGTTCGTTCCTCAGAGAACTCCTTGCTGAAGTTGCTCCGGATAAGGACATTGATGTGATATTGGATAAACGCTATTGGTCTGTGACGTTTACCGAAGATGACCGTCAGCAGCTCGAAAAGGCTTACAAAGATGCCAAGATTATCACCGTCTGGGAAAAACTGACAAAATCCAACCACGAGGATGTGACCTATTACAAAGGCCTTCTGAAGGAATACACCGAAGAGCTTCTGAAGTGGATGGAGATTGACTTCATGGAGGATATGGAGTGAAAATTTTATCAGCCTATGCATCATTGTTTGGCTGCCAGTGAATTACAAGGTGGTTGTGTGGAAGTGAAAAATAAATTCTAACAATAATTCTCCGAATTGTTCGGGACCTTCATTCGCATGGATTTTTGTCCAAATACACTACATGTCTGTGACGATAAGACCAAGGCTCTACTGTCCGACTTTTGTATGAAGACGGGCATTCTGATAAATACAAAGAAATCGCTTCCTGCCCTTGATTATGCCTGGGACTACGTCTTCCAATGACGATGTAATGAAGCATCATCTGTTTATCAATCAAATAAAATGAGCAACGAAATAACACAAAATGTGGATAATATTCCTGAACTTCGGACTCCCTTCGAGCAGTTATGCGAGAAGGATTTGGAAGGTAAAGAGTGGTGGAATTCCCGCAAACTGGCTCGAATAATGGGGTATGGCAAATACTGGAATTTCGAACGGGTTATAGCCAAGGCTCAGGCATGGGTGACTCAGAAGGGCTACTGCCTGAGTGATCATTTCAAGGAGATTGATGAGATGGCAGAATTGGGAAGTGGTGCCGTCAGACAGGTCAATTCTGTGATGTTGTCACGAGCCGCCTGTCTGGCTGTTGCGATGAATGCTGACGGGAAGAAGGATATGGTCAAGGCTGCCCGTGAGTTCTTCTCCGCTTCTATGACAGACGACGTGGCTGTCAAGGGAATGGAATCAACCATCATGTTCTATAAAGGAGCTAAGGGCAAGACTGAGGTGCAGGTTGTTTTCGACACCAACACGTTCTGGCTGTCGCAACAGCGGATGGCGGAACTGTTTGGAACAGCTCTTTCTACGATAAACTATCATCTTTCGCAGATTGATGAGTGCGGAGAAATCCATTTGTCCGACTCAATTCGAAAATTTCGAATACCTTCGGACAAATGGTCTGGCGAAGTTCTGATGTACAATCTGGATGTAGTGATTGCCGTTGGCTACCGAGTTAACAGTTATGAGGCGACACAGTTCCGCATCTGGGCTACCCGAGTACTGAAAGAATACCTTACCAAAGGTTTTGTGCTTGACGACGAGCGCTTGAAAGGTAAGAATGTTTCAGTGCTGATTACTTTGATGACCTGTTGGAACGTATTCGTGAGATACGTCTGTCGGAACGGCGTTACTACCAGAAGATTACAGACATTTTCAGCGAATGTAGTTCTGACTACGACAAGGATTCTGAGACCACACGTGCCTTCTTCAAGATGGTTCAGAATACAATGCACTATGCTGTTTCTCATAAAACTGCATCCGAGATTATCTACGAGCGGGCAGATGCTGAACGTCCCCACATGGGCCTTACCACTTGGAAGAATGCTCCTGACGGTAGGGTCGTCAAGTCGGTTGTCACCATAGCCAAGAATTATCTGAGCGAGAAAGAAGTTGAGTCGCTGAATCTGATGAGCAATGCTTTTCTTGACATGGCGGAAATGCGCGCTTTGGACCATGTGATTATGACAATGCGTGATTGGTATGACGATGGGAGGAAAGAATTCATAGAATATTTACCCATTTGCGTGAGATAATGTCCCTTGACGATTACTTTTTGCGTGTCGTTTCAGTTGCATCAATTGTTTCAGTCAAAATCTTGAGGTTACTTTTTTATCATTTTTCTTTGGCTATATCAGATATTTGTTGTATCTTTGCGGCATCATTCTATGCTGATGGGGGTTAGCTTTGTTCATGGATGTAAATCTGTGATAATTACCCAAAAAGCAATAATTGCAAAAGCAATAAAACAATGAAGTATCTGAATAATAATCCGTTTGTTTTGGGAAAAGATATCCCAACAGAGTTGTTCTGCGACCGAAAACAGGAAACAGATACGCTCGTCAAACAGATTGTGAATGGTCGTAATGTTGCGTTGATATCACATCGTCGTTTGGGCAAGAGCGGACTTATTCACCATTGCCTGAAACAGCAGGAGATAGCGTTGAATTATCATACGTTTTATGTTGATTTGTATGCGACATCATCGCTTGCTGACATGGTGCAGGCATTAGGCAATGAGGTGTATCGTTCTCTGAAATCAAAAAGTGAGCAATTCGTTGAACGTTTCTTCTCGATGGTTCAGTCGTTGAGGGTAGGATTTACGGTTGATGGCATGAGTGGAGAACCGACATTCAGTATAGGCGTTGGCGAGATTCATTCGCCAGAGACTACCTTGCAAGAGATATTCACCTATCTTGAGGCAGCAGACAAGCCATGTCTTGTGGCAATCGATGAATTTCAGCAAATTGGCGAGTATCAGGAAAAGAATGTAGAGGCTTTGCTACGTACTCACATACAGCGTTGTGGCAACACATCATTCATATTCTCTGGTAGCAAGCGCCATATTATGTCCAACATGTTCAATTCGCCTTCAAAGCCCTTCTATCAGAGTGCAATAACCATGAGTCTTGCACCAATCCCAATTGACACATACACAGAATTTTCATGTAGGATGTTTGCAGAACGTGGCAGGCAAATCACCGAGGAAGCCGTAAATATCGCATACAATAGATACGAAGGCTATACATGGTTTGTCCACATGATACTCAACGAGTTGTATAGTATGACCAATCAGGGTGACACATGTACCGAAGATGATATTGTTGTGGCTGAAAACAACATACTTCAGTTGCAGGAAATCGCATACGAGTCAACACTTTCGATGCTTCCAGCAAAGCAGAAGCAGGTTCTTTTTGCCATAGCGAAAGAGGGTTATGCCACAAACATCACCTCTGGCGCATTCGTCAAGAAACACCATCTGACTTCTGCCAGCTCCCTGCAGACAGCACTCAATGCATTGATGGACAAATCCATTGTGATGCGTACTGACAATGGCTATCGCCTTGAAGACTTTTTCTTTGCAAAGTGGCTGGGGAAGAGATAATATTGACGATTACTTTTTGTGCATCGTTTCAAAGGGAATCAAAGGTGCTCTAAACGCAACACCAGTGAATATTGCTTGCTATGATAGAGACAGAAATGTGATAAAACGTTAAACCTGAGTGCTCTCATAAAATAATCACAATTTTTTTGCTGTAATAGAAAAATTATTTGTAAATTTGCTGCGTGATTCTACGCCGACTTGGGGTTGTTCTATATTCAGTCAAAGAAGTGTGGTTCTGTATTGAATATTCAGTTGAAAAAGTGTAAAAAAGTGATTTATTTCTCTGATTGTTAGTATTATGTATAGAATATTGTATGAAAGCCTGAAAAAATGGCATTTCTCAGACGTAAGAAAACCTTTGGTGTTATTCGGAGCAAGGCAGGTGGGCAAAACTTGGCTATTGAAAGAATTTGGCAAAAAAGAATATGCAAAAACGGCATTCGTAAGTTTTGACCGAGACAAATCTGCTCTTCAATTGATGCAAATTCTGCCTCCATTTTTTATATTACTCAACTATCATCGTACAAAAATTCGTGGAGAATTGCCGTTCCTTCTTTCAAATCTTTCAGTTGTCAGTGGTGGCTGTATGGCGTAGAGGGGCTGAATAGAAGATATAAATATATTTATATATTTATAATTTTTGACCTCGGTGTGTGGCAGAAAATCTTTCTCATTGAAAACTGAAAGAACTGAAAGAATGGCAACTTCTGAAAACAATGCTAGAGACTGTGGCGATGAATGCTGATGGGAGGAAAGAAGAAATAGTTTGTAGTTACAAACTTTGTAAAATGTAGTTACGAATAAATATTTTTCAAGTATGGCTCTAAACATAAGCTCCAAGCTAACGACTATCAAGCTCGGTCCGCACAAGGACGAGGAGATGTACGTGATGAAGGTCAATCATTACAATACTCTGAATGCCGAGAAGGTTATCCAATATGCCAGCGACACATCCAATATTCCGAAAGCAGTATTGCGGGCATCGTGGGAAGCTCTTGGTAGTGCCATCACCGCATGGACTCTCGAAGGTCATATCGTTGAAATCCCTGGCTTGGGCAACATCCGTGCCGAGGTGCGCGCCAAGGCGCAATCCAGGGCAGAAGACGTATCCGAGTCCGACATTTTTCGCCGCAAACTCCTTCTCACTCCTACTAAGGAAATCAAAGATGCCCTTAATGCAACACCTGTGAAAATCACCTGCTATGACCGAGATGGAAATGTGATAAAACGTTAAACTTGAGTGCTCTCATAAAATAATCACAATTTTCTTGCTGTAAGAGAAAAATTATTTGTAAATTTGCTGCGTGATTCTACGCCGACTTGGGTTTGTCCTATTTTCGGAGTGGGATTGCGGGACATATTGGCATTTATTAGTGCTCTGTTTCAGTGCTTTGGAACTTCGCAACTTTCAATACTGTTAGATAGAAACGCAGAGGCAATGGATGTCCATTGGGTGTGATTTTACACACGCAACTATGCAAAATTTGACTTTTGTGTAGTTTGTGTGTCTATAAATCATATTCGGCGTGGATTTCGTATTGCTTGTTTCATCTGACAAAGGCAATGCGAAGGCCTACAAAGCGCGGAACAAGCAAAAATGCGGGTTCCACGCTTTTTTTGTGTGTCCATTTTGAATGTGTATTGAGGTGGTATCCATATTATATATAAAATTATGAAACGTTGTTTTGCTTTATTGTTATTGGTGAATATTTTATCAGACGTGAATGCTGATAAATGTAGTTTATGGATGGCAGAGATGGTAAATAATGATACTGCAGTATGTCATTCTGAAATTGTCAACTTTGATGTGATTTTGAAAAATGATTCTATGCATTTAGATTCTTGCTTGTATGAATGGTTTTTGCAAATGCCTGAAGGATATTTTGTCTCACAAGGAGTGAATAGATTTAGTACCTTTACATATACTTTCAATCAATCAGGAGTATATCATATTACTTGTAAGATGAAACCAGATACTTGTAATTATGTTTTATCAGATACTATTGCTGTTACAGTTTATTCAGAACTAAAATCTGGCGCAATATTTAATGATGATACAATATGTTATAATACCCAGCCGAATGTAATACAATCATTGTCTCTTCCTACAGGATGTGATGGCCAATATGTATATCAATGGCAAGATTCAGTTTCTGGTGGCTTCTGGAGAGATATTCCAAATAGCAATAATATAACATATCAAGCAGGAAATTTGATAGAAACTACATATTTCAGAAGAAAAGTGCTTAATATCAGATGTGGTGCACAAGTATTCTCTGCCCCTATTTGCGTGGAGGTGAGAAGTTTTATAAATGCTCCAGTTATTAGTCAAATGACGGATACAATATGCTATAATTCAGTTCCTTCATTGATGACAATTGACACATTGTCGCAAAGAATTGACAATGATAGTATTTTATATTGTTGGCAATATTCAGACGATGGTATGGATTTTGTTTCTACTAATCAAAATAGTTTAACATTCACAGATACGACTCACTTGAAGTCATCAAGGTACTATCGAGTAAAGGCAGTGTCTATGATGTGTAATGATTCAATATTTTCAGATACTATTAAGGTTAATGTATATGCTCCGCTTGTAGCAACGATATGTGCTGATACGAGTGTATGTAATTTGACGAGTGCGACATTGACAGTTGCGGTAAATGGTGTTGATGGAAAATATAATTACCAGTGGTATGAATCAAATGATGGTTATTCGTGGAATGTTGTTGGAACAAATAGTGAGTTGTTTAATGCACCTATTTATGGTTTTGGAATTCACTACTATAAATGTGATGTTACATCGCAAACAGGGTGTGGTTTGGTAACAACATCAATTTGTACCGTTACAACTTATGTAAAATTGGTGGCTGGCGAAATATCGTGTTGTGATACAATTTGTTGCGGTGAAAATGTTGCACTTATTCAGTCAATGGTTAGTGCTAATGGTTGCGATAATAATTATAATTATACTTGGCAAAAGTCAAACGATCAGATAGATTGGCAGAATACGACTGGAAGAACATTAAACTATTCTCCAGGAGTTTTAACACAGACGACATATTTCAGACGTATGGTGACAAATCAGCTATGCTCTGATACAGCATATTCAAATGTTTCTGAGATTTATGTGATGGATAGTATAACATCACCTATCGTGTCGCAATATAATGATACAATATGTTATGGTTCAAGACCTGATTCACTAAGAATATTAACTCTATCAAGGTGCGACATTTACGATAGTATTACATATATATGGCAAGAATCTGTCAATGGTGTACAATGGAATAATGTATTTACTGGAACAGCTTATCAACCATCAAGTTTAGTGGTTTCAGTGTATTACCGCATTATGGCAGTTTCCAAAAGATGTGCTATGGTGAAGTATTCAAATGTAGTTAAGGTTAATGTTTTTGACAGTCTTGTTATAACAAACAATGTTATTGAAGACGTATGTAATATGGATCCTGCTACGTTGACGTTTGAAAGTATTAGTGGTGCTGGTGGCAGGTATCACTATCAATGGCAAGAGTCGACTGATGGAGGGATTACATTTGCAGACATTAAATCATCGGCAAATACATCTGCATACAATATGTCAGGTCGTCCTGGGGGAGATTACTATTTTAGATGTGTTATTACTCCACTCAATGGTTGCGATGGCGGTATTTCTGAAATTTTTAGAGTGCATGTGTATGAGGAGTTCCTGTCTGGATTTATTTCTTGTTCTGATACAGTAGTGTGCGAGAATGAAAATTCTTTATTGATAATTTTCTCATCAAGACCATCTGGTGGAACTTCAGATTATACGTATCAGTGGATGTATTCAGAAGATGGAGGCGTTACTTGGCAAGAATGTTTTAATGAGACAGCGGATACACTTCATCTTATAAACATACAGAATTCCACATACTATAAAGCAGAGGTTACAGACCAATGTGGCACGAAATGTACGAACGAGATTTTCATTAAGGTCAATCCGTTGCCAGATTCTGTTGCTATTATTGGTAATGAGATCGTGTGCAGTAACGAATACTCAACATATTCAATTGATGAAATGCTTGAAGGATTTGATTATGAATGGTCTCTGTCGGACGAGAATGTAGGTAATATAATAACCGATAATCTCAACAAGCAGACAATTCAAGTGTATTGGTATAAAGAGAATTCATCTTGCAAAATTTATCTAAAAGTTACCAATACTTCTACGTTGTGTGAGACAATTAATTTCATTGCCATTAGTACAAGCGAGGTCAGGTCTCCCGACACGACAATAATAATTCATAAACCCAATAGCAATATTTTAGTTTGTCAAGAGGATGCGCCGATATTCTATCAGTGGGGATATACCGATAGGACAACCCATAAACGCGACACAATTCCAGACTCAAATCGACGTTATGTTCAATTGCCTATGTCTTTTGACAATGATTTATACGACTATTGGCTGATACTACGTGAAACAGAGTCGGCGGAGTGTCATAGCGAGAGCCACTACTATCCAACTAATGATAAGAGTATTACACAACCAAGCCAAAATGTTCGTGTGGTGACAAATGTGAAAGATAATTTAGCCGTTGCTATTGATAATCCACTCGAACATGAAGTTTCGATAGATTTATATTCGGTTGCAGGTATGCGACTTCACTCGCAAGAATTAGGCAATGGAGTTTATATCAAGCAGGAGTTGAATGTTGAATTACCGCAAGGAGTTTATTTCCTTAAGGTCGTTATAGGAACAGAAGTGTTAACTTATAAATTGCTTGCAGAATGAAAAAATTATTTACTGCAATCTTTGGATTACTAATTATTTCAAGTACCTGTTTTGCAATAAAAACTTCTGAGTTGAAGCGTGGCAGAATGGCTGTATATGAGTGGATGGATGGTTACGGTACACCTTCAAATCTTTCTAAAAGGAAGTTCTTAAGATTGTATTCAAGTAATGATGTTACTATTCCTAACGATTTATTACCTATTATAGCCAACACGAGGAGTGAACTTGCGGTAGATGAATATTTTGAACAATATAATTCAAAGATTAGCAGCAAATATTATATGTATGACTCTATATCTGATTTCAAGATAGAGTCTGAACGGATTCCATCAAATAAGGTGTTCGAGTGTGTAGTATCGTTTAAACGTTTTGTGAAATTTGTTGAGATTGATGATGGAAATTTTTCGAAAAATCGCCATGAGTATCCTTATATAGGGATAAAAATGACGGCAACCTTATTGTATCAATGTAGTAAAGAAGAGATACATTGTACTAATATCAAAACGGACGACTTTATAGATGCCAATAAGATAAAGGTGTTTTATGATACAACTGCAAATCCAGTCAATAGGTATATTACGGATTCAATTGAACGTCAATATGCAGATGGCGATGTGCTTTGTAGGGTGATTCGTACGACTGATATTTTTGATGATAATTTCGTGACTTTAAAAAAAGAGTATCTAAAAAGAAACGTTCACGTCAATTTCTCCATGCTTGCAAATTCTGCCACAGCAACTATGGTTGAAAATGCGAATCTTATGTTTAATATGAAAACTGGTATGAACTATTCTGTAGGACTTGGCTATGGCTGGCAGAAGCAGTGTTCAATTAAGCAAAGATTCGGAATAGAATTGGGGTTGAATTACCGACGAGCTGAAATGCCTCTTTTCGGTGCATATCGTGATGAGTATGATGCTGTTGATCCAGAGGGCTCTCCTTATTTGCGCTGTATAAAGGTCTGCAATCTGGCTGAGAATATTGTATATCATTCAGCTGATGTGTCATTAGCGTTGCGTTACGATCATTTTATTATGAAAAGAGTCTCTGTATTTGGAAGATTAGGTATTGGTGCGTCATTGAATTTCCTTCAGAAATCAAACTATGCTGCTACGGCCGAATATGCGGGATATTATGATTGGCTATTTGATGTCACAATCAACCAAAATGGTATATATGATTTTGGAACGTACGATTTAGATGGAAAATTAAGTCTTAATCCCGCAACAGCTATTGGATTTAAGGCGTTGGCAGGATTGGGAATTCAGTGTTTTATAGCAAATGTATGGTCGCTTGAATTAGGCATTCAGTATGACATCAATTATAGCATAAGGACTAAAGATACAGGTGCTTTCCATTTGACAAGAAATATGGATGATTTTACATCGGCTTCTTCAGCTTTCAAATCACTGATGCTGAATCAAGTTGGATTTAGGCTTCAAGTGAATAAATACTTTTAAATTGTTAAAGAAATGAGAAAAATTAATTCTTCAGTTGTAACGTTATTGCTGACAATGTTGGTAATATTCTTTGGTGGGTGTAATAGTAATAGCGAGTCTAAAGATGAGTCGTATGATTTGGTATCTGAATGTAGATATGATTCGGAAAAGGAGCAAGTTGTTATAATTGTGCATGGTTGTGACGATTACCAATATTTAAAAAAGAATTGCCAAATCAAATTTTATGATGAGTTTGGGAACTCGTTGTTCAATAAAGATTTCAATGATACCATTGTATGTATAGATGGAAGTCTTTTTGAGGATTATGGTTCGTATAGTTACAAAATAGTTCGTATTGATGGTCAAGAATGTAACGTTTCGTATAGGACTGTAACTGAGAGTGGTAAGCAACCATACAAGTCTGGCAAGGGTGGTGAAATAGATGTATCACCGATACGTGAGCCTGATTTCGCATACATAAAGAAATTCAATAAGTCAACTCGCAAATATGATGTCACTATACAAATAGCTGATGGGCGTGAATGTCAGGTTTATCTTGATGGAGAGTTGCAGAATAGTTATATGATAAAAGGTATAGAGCCCTCCGATAAGCACCTATATGAAGTATATGTATATGATACTGTGAATCAGTTAAAGTCGGAGGTTAAAGAACTAGAATTGAAAACAGTAAAGACCAATGCGCCTACAAAACAACAAATACAAGAGGTATGTGATAAAGTGGCTACTGGGGTTATGCCTGGTAGCATGCTGGAACAATTAAATATGATGGAGACTAGGTTGTCCTCTCCTTTTCATGGGTGCGTGACTTTTCAGGCTGCTCTCAATTATATTTATGCTAACGAGATATCTGTTATAGTTGATGACGTAAAAACAGATGGGAGTATTGTAACAATTGTAAGTATTAAAGAGAAAAAATGAGAAGGCGATTGTTTTTGTTGGCTTTTGCATTTTTTATAACATATAATGTATATGCTAAGAATGCAATAATATATCTTAGGTACGATGTGGTATCAAGTAGGTCGAAAAACATAGAGGATGAAATTTGGCACATTATCGATGACGTTGATACATGTATTTTGTTCTACGATCAGCAATTTTATGAAAATAATGATATCTATAATCTTATGAATAGTAATATGTTCTTGAGACATGAGGTGCCATACGAGCCTATAGAGGAGACAGATATGTTTAATATTTTTGTCTCATCACGTTTGCATGAGAAAATTAATATTAAGGATGTAAGCATTAAAGGCAGCAATGATGAAAATTGGATATTCTATTTTGTTGTCAATTCAGATTCTGATATAAGTACATTTATTCGCATGATTAGGGCAAGCGAATTCGATAAACGAAAGATAGTATATAGATTCCTTTTGTATGATGATGAGCGAGTTTCTTGGCGAGATAATGATAAAATAATGAAATAGTATGAATATGAATAAGTTGTTACTGATTGTATTCTTTGCACAATCGTTTGTAGTTTCTTTATGCGCAATCCAGTTGCCACAATATGCTTTAGGACAACCTGAGATTTTTGCGAAAAATCAGCAAGGGTGGAATTGGAAACAAATAGTTAAGAATAAAACTTGGGGGCGCTCTTCAAGAAATATTTGGCCTGTATATGTTCTTAAGGAAGGTGCCCTTGCATACGATGCACCATCGTCAGGCAATGTGGTTCAGCAGTTGAATTTTATGCAAGACTTTTTTGTTGCTGAAATTCAAGGTGACAGAGCTCTGATTTTCTATTCTGACACTAAAATCCATGGGTTGGAGATACCAGAAGAAATTAGGACCAAAAAATCAATAGTTGACAGATTTACTAAGTTGAGACAATCAGGTTATGTTGGTTGGGTGGATTTGGAGGACCTTTTGCTGTGGAATGTTTGTCCTATGAATAAATACAATATTTTTCAGCGGGTAGTGGTTGTTAAGAATATGAGAACTATTACTAAAGACAATGTTGGGAAGGTACCAGGCCTTTATAAAAGTTCATCATGTGATGAAAAAACTTTTACTGGTAGGTATATTAATGCTCTTCATTTCTATTATGCATTTTATAAAGATGATGAAACTGGCAATATGTTGGTGACAACTGATTATAAGATGGGCGATAAGATGGTGAATGCCGAGGTCGGTTGGATTGAAAGTTCGGAATATGTTGAATGGAATACTCGTGTATGTTGGGAATTGGCATTCGAAGGAGGTATTAACGATCGTGCCTACTCTTTTAAAGATTTAAAGTCAGTTGATTATGCAAACTTCAACCGTAAAAGATTGAGTTCTAATACTCCACTTGTAAAAAATAGACGAAGTGCTCCTGAAGTTATGCGTAGTATGGTGTTAGAGTATGATGACGATGAGAATGTTGCTAAACTGGCTGTCATTGGAAATGTATCTGTTGATGGCAATACTAAAGAAAATGCAGGACGAAGCGCAGAGGTTGAGAATGAACTGCAAACTTGGATAGAACAGAAATCAAATATAAATGTTGTTTTCGTCCTTGATGCTACATCAAGTATGGACAAGTGCTTCTCAGCTATGCGAAAGGCTGTTATAAAGATTTCTGAGTATCGTTATTTGGAAAGGGTGAAATTTGGAGTTGTTATATATCGTAACTATGCTGATGCTAAAAATGGTAAGTTAATAGAGTCTTGCCAACTAACTGATAAACCTGAGATGGTGGCTGATTTTCTTAAAAATGTTGAATGTTTCTCATCTTCCAAAGAATCGCAGGAGGCACTATTCGCAGGTCTTGATTATGCTATCAAGAATATGGCTTGGAAAGCAGAAAATGCAAATTTTATAATTCATATTAGCGATGTAACGACCAAAGATCCTGATGAAAAAGGTCTGACAAGTGAGGCCATAGTAAATGAAATGAAATCAAAAAATATTAACCTGATTTCGTTTCAAGCAAGTACGCAGGCTCGTGGAGTTTATGTTGATTATTGTTCACAGATGACGCGGATTGAAAAGAAATTGATGAAACTTTATGGTTTTACCAATGTTGTTTACGATACAAACACTGGCCGTTCGTCGCGGCCTAAAAAAGGTCTTCCATTGGTTGGTATAAAATGCAAGGATTCAAACAAACCAGATGACCAGATTATTAATGAACATGAGTTGACTGAGTTAGTTGTTGAGAATATAAAATATTTTATAGAGTCAGCTGGGCAGCGTGTTGCTTATCTTGAAGGAGAACTTTCGAAAGGTCGCGGAGGTGGAGAATTAGATCCTACAGTTTGTGATGAGCTTATTCGTAAAAAGATAATTACTTCATGTAGTGACTTAAAGGGCCCAATCAAGGTTGAAGGTTATGCAACACGAAGTTATGACCGAGATGATAATAAGCAGATGTATGTTCCATGTGTTTTTATGACTGATGCTGAACTTTCTAAACTTATAAGCAGAATTGACAGAGTTACTGCAAATACTGTTCAAAACAGAAGAGAAGAACTCCAGAAATTGTGCGTTGAGTTGATACAGACATACACAGGTGATGAGAGCAAAATGGATGCTAATTCATTCTCGCCAGCAAATCTGCAACGAACTATTGAAGCAATTGAGGCAGAGACTGAAGGGATTTTCGACAAGATGATTATTGCATTTATTAAAAATCCTTCGGGAGTTTCTGATGCTGATCTTAATCAAGTAATAAAAAAACTTAGTGAGGCAAAACTTGAACTTAAACGAGTTCAGGGCGATCCTGGAAGCAAGTTTACTCAGGTTAATGGTACTTCTAAAACAACATATTATTATGTCCTGTTAGATAGAATGCCGCTTATTGAGCTTAGATGATATGGAGAATTTATTCGAAATAAAGAACCTTGTATGCTCATACGATGGCAGGAGGGTAGTTCTTAAAATCGATGATTTGGTATTGCCAAAAGGGAAGATAATATTTTTTGTTGGTCCATCTGGAATAGGCAAAAGTACTATACTTGAGAGTCTGGGATTTATGAACAATACTATAAAAAGTGTTGATACTTTAAAATATCTAAGTATTGACGTAAGTAGGCAATGGGAGAAATCTGACAAGGAAATGTCAGATTTTCGTAACCAAAACTTTTCGTTCATATTCCAACAGAATAATTTAATGCCAAACTTCTCGCCATACGAGAATGTGATGGTGACGGCAATGCTTCAAGGGATGGATTGGGCGAATGCACGCAGGAGAGCAGAGGATGTAGTAAGTAAACTTTTTCATTCGGATGAGAGTGTTGATTATGACGGTGCCATAACACGATGTTCTGGTGGCCAGAAGCAACGCTTAGCGTTTGCACGGGCAATTGCGCCAAAATTCGAAGTGCTATTTGGCGATGAGCCGACAGGTAATCTCAATCCTGCCAAGGCTGACGAAGTAATGTCTGTATTGCATAATATTGTAATTGATGAAGGACGTTCTGCTATCATTGTATCGCATGATTTGAAACTTGCTGTCAATTATGCTGATGTTGTTGTTCATCTAAGCAAGGTTAGTGATGCCGAAGATGCCTATGGTGTTGTGCGTAATGTTTATGCTAAATCTGGCGATGATAACAATATATGGCATTCTCGTACAGGAGATACATTAAATAATGTAGATTTTAAAAATATCCTCGATAAAGAAATATGAAACGTAGGGTAATAAAAAATGTGTCGGCAAAGGGACTCTTCTTTGCTCGTGAGAGAACTGAGCTTGAAGGCAGACATAAACGTAATATTATTGTACTTGTTGGTATTTTGATACTTGCCATATTGAGTATTGGCTTTGCAAATGCGAGTTTGAAATATCTTCAATACAAGATGTCTGACCCGTATGCTACTTGTGTTGACGTGACTGTTGATCAAATTGGTAGGGAACGCAGCCAACTTGATGCTTTTGGTACTAATAACGAGAATAAGATAAAATTTGGATATAAAACAACAGAAAATGTTTATCTTCAGAGTGGTTGGTTTCTTACCTCTGATGGTGAAACTCCTCAGTTCTCGGAGCGAAGTTTTCGTGTTGGCAGCCCAACTATTGAGAATGTGTTACGTCCCACTAATGTTATTGTACGGCAACTAAGACCTATTGAAGAAAACGATATCTGTGTTATCTTGTCGCAGGATGCTATTGACTTGTTGGGCGATAGCTGTCCTGCTTTTGTTAGTGAGTATTTGCCGCAATGCGATAAGTTTATTTCGTTGCCTGTATATGCTATTGTAAAAAACCTCCCGTCAATGAGTCATATCTTCATCTCGCAGGCATACGCTGATCAGATTCTTTATGAGAATGCCAGCAAGAAAGATCTAAACAGCGAGATGCTGAACAGGGACTTGATTATCTGTTGTCGTGATGCACAGGTCAATCAAATACAAAACACCATTATTTCGCATTTCGATTCGGTATCTGTTGCAGGAATATCTGCAGAAGGTTATAACATGACATGGAGCTCAGAATTTTCTCAAATAACTGTTCATGCTGATTGTTCATCTCGTGTCGCATATTACGATAGTATATATAGTTTAATAGATTCGATGTTTGAAGGTGTCGAACGTATATACGATTTCTCGAGTTATTCAGATGAAAATCTCGGCAGCGACATAATATCTCCGAATATAGTGACTTTCTATTTCAATGAAGATTCACTTGCTGAACACGTAATGGCTTTTCGCGATGAACTTAAGCGTTCCACACGTTACAATATAGATATGACAAGCATAGAGAATTTACGTAACCTCAGTTCGATAAGTCAGATGAGTAATATACTTTCCTCTTGCATTATTCTGCTATCTATAGTCTTTATTGTGGTTTTTGTCGTATTTCTTTTGATAACTCATTTCCAGAAAATAGAAACAAATCTTGGAACGTTCAAGGCGTTCGGAATGAGCAATAGGAAGTTGTGCGGCATATATATGCTTATCGTTGGCTTGATGATAGCTGTGTCGTTTGTTATATCATTTATTGTTTCATGGCTTATCTCTTGTTTGGTGCAGTTTGTGGCTGGTTGTAGAGAACTTGGATATGAATGGATTGATGTATTTGCTTATCAAAATGTGGCGTTGTTCGGGTGCGTAGTAGTATTATCATTTGCCTCAGTTCTCATTGTAATGAAACTTCAACTGCGAAGGTCACCAGGTTCGCTGATATATCATAGAGAGTAATAAAATTAAATAGTAATAATTTAATATTTATAATTATGTCTGTCTTTAGATTAATTCTCGCAATCATTTTTCCACCTCTGGCCGTTTACGACCGTGGGGTTGGTTCTATTCTTTTGGTGCTGATTTTAACACTCTGTGGTTGGGTGCCTGGGGTGATTGCAGCTCTTGTGTTGCTTAATAAAAAATAATAACTTATAAAACTTAATATTATGTCAAAACATTTGATTATTGGACTCGGCGGTACTGGCGGTAAGGTAATCTGCGAGCTTAGAAAAAGAATATATGAAGATTATCGTACTCTTAATCCAAAATCTGAAGATGCTCTTCTGGGTGATATTGATTTGCCTGTAATTGATTACCTGTATGTCGATTCAAGCAAGGCAGACTTGGAAGGAAAAGACAAAGAAGGTCGTGATATACCTGCCTATTATAATATGTGGCAGACATTGGGACATTCTGTGGCTCTTGACCCGGTGCAAAGACTTTTTATAGGTGGAATGGAAAGAGTTAAACTTGATAATTTACACCAATATAATAATCTTAATAGTTTCTATACAGATCAAGATAAGGAGGATACAGCAAAAAGTCTTGATGCAATTATAGGAGATGGGATAGGTGGGCAGCGTCGCCGTTTTGGACGTATGTTGTTCTCTGATAGTTGTATGAGGAACCCTAATTTCAAGACTGCATTGCTGAGCCGTGTTAATGCAATTTTGGCAGAAGGGAAGCAGCGAGGTGATAATGCGGGCAATGTGACATTCCATATCTGTGCTGGTTTAGGTGGCGGTACAGGTTCTGGAACAATTGTCGATGTTCTATCGCAGGTACGCAAGATGTTTCCTCAGAATGGGAGAGATGATCAGTATCGTATATGTCTGTATCTTTATATTCCTGAAGAGCTGGATAGCCCATTCGATTCTCAGGGCTTTTATCGCCCTAATGGATATGCTGCACTCACGGAACTGAATGCTGTTTCAGTAGGTGAATATAAACCTATTGATATTGCTAACAATAAGGATTTACCAGCAGACGAGAAACGTATTAATGATGCGGGTTTTAATATTGCTTATATATATACGAATCGAAATTTTGTTGGCAATCAGTATAGTTTGGAGCAATTGCCAAAGATTGCTTCTGATTTTCTTTATCAGAAACTCATGACTGGAATTTCATCCCGTTTTGAAACAAACGAAAATTCAGGTGCTGGTCCAGAAGAATGCGATGGTGCACCAGTAAGATCGAGAAAATTCCTGACGTTTGGCATCAAACGACTTATTTACCCAGAAATAGAGATTCATGAATATGCAACCTATAAATTTGCTTATACTTCAGCTATGCAAATGGTATGGGGATGGCCAAAAGGTGCAGCATACCCAGTTGAGTTGCAAGACGATCAAATTAGTGTCTCTTCTAATGAGATTAAAGGGAATGATGATCATTTTCAGATGCGTCAAACATTGTCAATGACAGATTCGCTTTTTACTCTTGATACAAAATATTTTGATAGATATGCTTCAAATTCTGATAATTGGAGACCAATAATTGATACGTGGCAGCAAGTAACTGATAGATGGTACAATGCTTTAGTTGGAGCCGATAGAAGGTATTGGATATCTAAGTTTAACCAAGAAGTAGGTGAGATGTTTACAAAAGGTTTCAGAGGTCATGGTGTTAAGAATTATTATATCAATTGTAAAAATGACAAGACATATCTGGCTCAGGAGACTGTAGATAAAGTGGGAAACTATTTGATGCAAGAATGGACGCAGGGTAGGAGGTCTCTTGCAGAGGTTGACAAATTTCTGGACATACTTATTGAGGATTCAAAGGAAAGAGTAGTGCGTTATGACAAAAAGATTGGCGATTGCACCAATGCAATGAATAAAGCGGTAGGAAATTGCAATAAGTTGGCTAGAAATTTGAATGATATTGGAGTTATCAGTGATGCATTGTTTGGTTTGGCCAGAAGAAATTTCGGACAGTACAAAGAGCAGATGCGTGAACGTTACATCAATCAGACACTTATAGAAGCCAATACGTTTGCTAAAGAGTTGATAAGTGTGGTTATAGATGGATTGAATGCATTGAAAGATAGCGTGGATACAACTCTCAATGCTATGAAACAATATATTCAGGATATGAATGATATTGCTGCTGCAAAGTGTCAGGATGGTGATGGTGGATATCGTCCGGATTCAGAAGTGGTGAAGATATATGAGCCTGATGAAGTTAGGAATCTTGTTGATACATTCATTCATAAGGAAGAGAGAATGAAAACAGATACTGCTGATTTATACGCTAAGATTTCAGGAATAACGCATGATGGTGGTCATTTTAAGGAATTTGCTAAAAATTATCCAACAAGTGAGTCTTTGCGAGTCTTATTGGAAAATTCGAGTCGTGAGTCTGCACGAAATAGAATGGATGATTATGCCATTGAGAATAAAGGCCAAAAGATATTGCAGACTAATGTTTTAGAAAAGTTGCAACAAAGGACAGATTGGGCGGATGTTGTAACTAAACTTTGCAATGATGCTTTAATCCTTGTTGAGCCAAACAATAATGAGATTGATGCTGATAGACTTGCATCTCGTATGGTTCAATTTGGATTGCCAGAATATCCAGGCAACGAATCATTCAGAAATAGTGTGATAAAAAAAGTATCTGACATATTTGAAGGACAAGGGTACCCTAAACCTATCCCTTATACTACGCCTAATAGCCAGTTAGTTCTCGTTACAGGATTGTCATCTATACCTGTAAGATATGTTAGGTCAGTGGCTTCGTTGAAGGAAAGGTATGATGAATTTGTAAAGAAAGAAAAGTCTAATAAGAAATTGGTACATAGTGAGACATTTGCTCAACCATTGCCTTCTTTGTATAATAAGTCGCAACAGGAACTCAAGGATGAACTTTATCGAATTTTATTGCTTTGCTATTGCATAGACGGAATTTTAAAGGAGGAGATAAATCAGGATACTGGAGAGAGGATTAATGCCGTTGCTGCAAAGTTAAGGGGAGATTCACCATACTGCTATAATCGTAACGATTTGCCTAACGAAGTGCCTTCTGGATTTATTTTCTTTGGTAAAACGGTCCGAGATTCTATGGAAAGGCTCTCAAGACGAGAAGGTGATGTAAGACTTTTGACAAAGCTAATCCAAGAACAATTGAAGGATAAATATAGACATAATGATGCTAAAGAAGGGCTTGCTGAAACGATTAAAAAGTTCTTGAAAGATGTGATTATGCCTGAATATGACAATAATGTTATGGAAAAAGAAGTCCAGACTTATTCGAAAGTAGTAGATTCCATTGTTGAAACAGATTTGGCTATCAAGTAAATTAAATTAAATAATAACATTATGAGTAAGAAAAAAATAAAGCATGGCATTTGTAATAATAGTGAATGCGCAAATTATCGATTGCCAGTGGAAATTACGGAAGATGGTAATTGTCCATTGTGCGGTGAAAAATTGGAAACTGATGATGATACATCAGGTGGTAGTGATATTGGTGGTGACATTGGTGGGGATATTGGCGGTGGAGAAAACTCTAAAAAAAAGATATTGCTAATAATAGCTGCTGTAGTGGTTGTGGCTATTGCTGTGTTGGTGGTAATAGTGCTTAATTCTAAGCCCATAGTTCCTCCTATACATTACATTTCTGATGATCCCCTTATTACGAAAAAAGATACTCCAAAGAGAGGGGCTATCTCTATCCCGAATGAAAGGAAAACGATTTCCGATTCTGACACGCTTGAAAAAGTCGGTGGCATAGGTGAAGGTGAAGTAGTGGAAGAACCTGAGAAGGGTACAACAACTATCCCTACTGCTCAATCTTCCGGTCAGACTATCAACCTTTCTGGATGTACTTGGACAGGTCCGACATCCGATGGTAAGCCTAATGGTAATGGTAGAATGACATTTACCCAGAAACGTGTGATAGATAGCTATGATTCAGAAAAACGTACTGCTGAAAAAGGAGAGTACATCATAGGTGAGTGGAAAAATGGTCACTTGGTGCAAGGCACTCTCTATGCTAAATCTGGTAAGGTGAAAGAGGTAATCCTTATAGGAGTAAGATAATGAGGAAGGTTGTCATTGTTATATTTCTCGTCTTTTGTGGTATTATATCGGCGCAAACTTGCAAGTCAAAATTGCTTGATGATCTTTGCATTGCCGTAGATTATCAACTTGATTCTGCAATTGTTGGAGATTCAATGAATGCATGGCAGTATAAAGGTCACGCACTTTGCGTGACCTACTCTACCAAGCATGAATTGGAGCATATAGGTATTCAAATATTCGATAAGTCGCTAAAAAATGACAAATATATGAATAGTGACGTATTGAGATTTATTGAGCGGTATGCGTTAGAACTTCTTACATGGAATAAATTGATACCTTTGTCACGAAAAATATATGATGACAAGGTCGGTTTCCTGAAAGGTGAATGGCAGAACCTGCTTTCTATTCCAGATACGGCTCAATTCTCGCTCAATCGTCAGGACAACAAGGGTTATTTTGCCACCTGGACAGTGAATACAGACACCATTTTGGAAATGGCATTCCCTATCAGTTTCGAACTTCTGCTTGGAATACAAAAGGTGGAAATAGAGAGAATGCTGCTGAGTAAGGTGAAGTCTGCACATCCGCGAGCTACAGATATGGATCTTGAAGCGATTGACAGCATTGTCTATCGTACTAATCCAATTCAGTACTACGAGATAAAGTCACTGAACAATTGCCGATATTATCTTCTTGATTCAAATAAAGTAGAGCATCTGCTTTTTAGTCAACAATATCCAGTTTATTCGGCATATAATCTCTTTGAACAAGAATCGGATTATGATGCTATATTGATGGTGGATCAGGCAGTTTATGGTTTCAATACAATCAATTATTCATTCACATTACGTGAGTGGTTGTGGTATTGTGATGAAAACAATATGACTGTTTATTGCGGTCTTGAGAATGAAACTGAGACAGCTTATGTTCTATTGGTGCTTGCTGAATGCAAGGATTTGGCATTCAATCATATTCTTTCTGTAGCGGTGCCAAAAGATTTTATCACAAATAAGAATGCAATTTTTGCCGTTAAGATGAATGCCTTTGTGCCTACACACAATGTCAAGAATTTGTATGACACAAACTATAAAAAATCAACTGCTAAAGAATATGAATAGTTTTTTTAAGCGCATAGTCTATTTATGTATAATAGTTATGCTTGTTCCATCAATTGTGGTTCGAGGTGCTGGCGATGACGAAACTGCAAAAATCAATGAAATCAAGATGCAAACACAGATTTATCTGTTCGGTGAATCAACTGCAGAAACGCTTAATGAGGCAGAAAAATATGCACGTATTTCTCTTAATGAAAATATTACGGTCTGGCTTAATAGTGAGTGTGGCGTTTCGGATGGGAATAGATACATAGCTATCGCTGATAGAAAGAAGACGGAAATAAACACAAAACGGGGCGAAAATTACTATCGTGTTTTGTATTATGTTCGCAAAACCGAAATTTACCCGTTGCATGGTGATGAGACTGTTATTGTGGATGGAAAACCCGTTGATGATTTGCCAGCTGAAGGAACTGTGATTTCAGAGGTTCCATCACAAGAATCTCGTCATGATGTGGATTACAATCCACATCATGAGACTGATATCTCCTCTTTTGCTGAGACTGATGAACCATTAAGTGAGCCAGAGGAGGCAGTGTCTGTAACAGTTCAAGAGAAAGGGATCGAATATTATGGGATTAAACGTAATATGGGTGCTGAACTTGTGGAGGAAGTGATTGAAGAAGACCCAATAGTTGTAGAACCTGAGATTGAACTTGTAGAAGAAGCCCCTGAGGTTGAACCTGTGGCAGAAGATTCTGAAATTGAGCCTGAGCCAGTTCCTACACAAAAAACTGACCTTATGGTCAACGAGCCACAACAAAATACAGATTGTCAAGTGCCAATATCAGACATTCTTGGCATAACACTTTTCAATCAATTCAGGCAATTATGTTATAATCTAAAAGCATCTGGATGCCTTGCGAGTTTTGGAAAATTTCAAAATATGCTACTTGATAAGACGGCTTATGTCATGGTATATGATAAGTCGGGCAAAATAGTAGCTCATCTTTTATATGACGGAGATGGTGGATATTCAGACATTCAGTCGCATAGCAGTAAAGATATAAAATCTTATTCGGGGTGCGGTGCCGTTTGGGTGAGAATTAAGGGAATGAAATAATTTTAATTATAAATCAAAAAAATATGAAAAAAACTATTTTAACATTAGCAGCATTGTTGTATTTTATATCTGCATTTGCAGGTGTGAAAGTTATTATATCTGATGGTGTCAGCAACCAAAAATTAAAATCCAAAATGGAACGTCTTTCCTCTGAGATACTTACTGAGGTTACTGATGCCCAATCGCAGGGTAGAAAACTTGATTTGGAACACATGAACGTAGATAACACAGTCCGTCAGTCTATGGGAATGTTGTGGGCAACTTGTCCTTTTAAATGTACTGATTCAGAGATTGTTGAGCATTGTATTCAGGCTGGAACAGGTTATCAGATACGTAATCTGCCGCTCATGATGATTCCTAATCAGAAAGGCGTAATGAAACAAGATTATCAAGAAGCTGTCATTAACTTTGATCGCAATGGCGATGTCGAAAGTTTCTACCTCTCTATAGCGAATAATCTTTACCAGAAGGTAATATCTGAAAACAAGGAGTTAACGGACTTACGTCGTCGCCAAATCATTCTTGATTATGTTGAGCATTTTCGCACTGCATACAATCAGAAGGATATTGATTTCTTAAATCAAGTTTATAGTGAAGATGCTTTGATAATAACTGGCAGAGTAATAAAGCAGCAAAAGGATAATATGAAGTTACCTGATAAAGTGGTATATAATAAGCAGTCAAAGCAACAATACATCTCAAAACTCAGGTCAATATTTAAAAATAATCAGAATATCAATGTGAAGTTTAATGATATAAAAGTTATAAGGCATCCATCAAATCCCAACTTCTATGGTGTAACTCTCCGTCAAGGTTGGTCAACAGACAAGTATAGTGACGATGGTTACCTTTTCCTGCTTTGGGACTTTACAGATGAGTCGAAGCCTCAGATTCATGTTCGCACTTGGCAACCTTCTGAATTCAACGGCAAGCAAATTCCAGAGGAGGAAATTTTCACTCTCGGTGATTTCAATATAAAATAAAAGTTCTGATTTTTAGTTGTGTATAAAAAAATTTAGTTATGAAAAAAGTTATTTTCTTTGCATCCCTACTAATGTTGGTGGCTGTTTCATGTCGTGATAATACTAAAAGTCAAGAGGCTAAAAAAGCTCTTGAGGATTTCAATATTCTCATGATTGAAAATTGTGACAACTGGTCAGATTCCCAATGGGAAATAGCACAGCAAAGATATGAGAATATATGTGCGAATATCAATGAATATTCTTATACAGATGCGGAAATGGAATCAATTGAACGTATTAAAAAAGATTGTGGACTTAAATTCAAGTCTCATAACATTCAAACTAAAATAGAGGATGCTGTCGATGATGGCAAAAATTTCATTGAAAGAATTATAGAAAAATTTTAGGAATAATAGTTAGTATGTAAATATGAAAAGGATTTTGATCCTATTGATTCTGCCAGTAATTTTTCTCTCCTTGCTGAGTGCTCAAAAATCCACCATAATGAGTGTTAAATCTATAGAATTTAGAGAAGGGGATTTACGGCCAAGGAGGCATATAGTGTTGGATAACAATGACCGGCCATGTGCATTGGTTGTTGTTAATATATCACCATGTATTGAACATGTAGTTTTCGATGGAAATATAATTGGAGAAGTTGAATTTGATAGCGCAACTTGTGACTACAAGATGTATGTTCCAGATGGTGAAAGCAGATTACGCTTGAAACATAGAGATTATGAACCTTGTGATATAGTCTTTGCGGATTATAAAATCAAGAAGATTCAGAGCCTTTGCGTATATGAGGTAATCATTAAAGTTGATGATGGCGAGTCCGAATACCAGAAAATTCCGAAGAAAAATGAAATGCGCAATGGTAGATTTGATTTGACTGGATTTCAAGGCATGTTAACATTAAATACAAATTTTATTTCATCCCATGGCGGTATAGGTATAGATTTGGCACTTGGTAAAAGGATAAAAGATTACTATTTCATAGGTGCAGGATTAAGTGTGCATTCGTTATTAAATGCCTATTTGAAGGACTATAATGAGATAAATGCATTGTATTTGAACAATGTTTTGTACTTGCCTACGAGGACGACAACCATGCCTTTTCTGGAAGTCGCATTAGGTGCGCATTTTGGAATTTGTGGTATAAACTCGACTTGGCAGTCAATGATGTATGGTTTCTATTTTCGCTCTGGACTTGGCATTGAAAGTGGAAAATTTCTTTTTTGTGTAGGATATGAATTGGTTGGTACCAGTTCTGGTTATTGTAAGATTGGTTTTAAATTCTAATGCTTATGCGCAAGTATTTATTTTTGAGCTTCCTTACATTTGTTCTTGTTGGATGTAGCAATGATATTTTATTAAATAAGTTGGATTATAATACTACAAAAGTAATTGGCAATAAAACTCAATTAATTGAGCCAATTGAGTTTGAAGTCAATGGAGTTGCTTTTAGAATGGGAAAAGTTGAGTCTGGCACATTCTCTATGGGTTCAATGATTGCTTCAGAGAATGCTTCTCCAGTTCATAAAGTATCATTATCCGGCTATTACATTGCAGAGACTGAAGTTACTGAAGCTTTGTGGGAAGTGGTAATGGGAGAAAATCGTTTTGCAGGAGCTAACTCGAAACTCCCTGTCGCTTCTGTGAGTTGGAATGATTGTCAGAATTTTATTTCCAAATTAAATGTGCTTACTGGTCAGACTTTCAGTCTTCCAACAGAGGCACAATGGGAATTCGCTGCTCGTGGAGGCGTGCTGTCAAAACTCTATATGCATGCTGGTGGTGGTAACGATGAAATTGACAAATTAATGTGGTATTGGAGCAATAGCCATGGATGTTCACATATTGTTGCAACTAAATACCCAAATGAGTTGGGTCTTTATGATATGAATGGCAATGTTAATGAATGGTGCTCCGATTGGTATCATGTTTATTCTGAATCTGAAGTGACAAATCCAATTGGTCCCATATCTGCAACATATAGAGTTATGCGAGGTGGCAGCTGGCTTGACGAAAATGCCGATTGTACAGTTTCAAATAGGATGTGGGCATTACCTGACGATTCCAGTATTGGGACTGGGTTAAGACTGGTTCTTGAATCTTATGTAGAATAATAAATATCAAACTTATGAAAACAAATAAAATTTTAATTGCTTTTATTTTTGTTTTGGGAATGTCAACATTTACTAGTTGCAATAGTACTGAGAACGAAATAGCTGAGAAAATGCAGAGTGGAGTTGTGCTTATTGCAAATAGTAGTTACTATGAATTGGCTCTTTCTAATGGAGAGACATTTTATTTTTCTGATTTTTCTGATGAAGATGGCATCCAAGGACTTGTTGCAAATGTTGATTCTATAGAACCATTAATCACATTTGGGACAGGTTTTTTTATTAGCAATGACGGATTGATTGCTACAAATGCTCATGTTGTTTCTGGTCAAGCTAATGACAAGGATGTAAAAAGGGAGATGAGTAGGATAATCGAAAATGTTAAACAGACTATTCGTCAACTATATGATGAAAATATGGAATATTATAGGGAATATTGCGATCTTGCCGAAGTGGCAAAGTATAGTAGTTCCTATTCATTAGAAGAGTTTAATAAGATAGTAGCTGTAAGGGATGCCTATGCTCAGGAATTGAATGATTTGTCTGACACCTACTCATATCTGTCCGATATGAATATGAGTGATCCAGAATTAAAATATGTCAACAAACTATTTGTAGCTTACAATAACACTTTTGTTACTGATATAAAAGATCTCAAAAACTGTGTAATGCGTAAGATTGACAATGAACATGATGTGGCTGTTATCCAACTTGCAGATAAAAAAACTCCTAACGAATGCTATGCCTTTAATGTGCCTGATGAAAGCCCATTTGAGAAGTATAGTTTCGGTGAAAAAATTGTCCGTACATTCGGAACTGATAAAAATGCGACTCTTGTTCTTATGGGATTTAATTATGGTCCCAAGTTGGCGTTTACTGAGGATGGTATAAGGTCGCAACATACTTCAGGCTCTGTAAGTCAAGTGAATTCTTCCACTATTATGTACACTATACCTGCTATGCCTGGAAGTTCAGGCTCGCCAGTGGTTAACCTTAGAGGTGAATTAGTGGCTATAAATTTTGCAGGTATTTCCGCTACTCAGAGTTTCAATTATGGTGTGTATGCAAAATACCTTTGGAATCTAATTGATGACATGTATGGTCATTGAGTTTTGTTAGTCGTTATTGCTGATTTGGCTGAATAATTATTTTATATTCAGACGGCACGCCTTTTTCCTAACATCATCACTTTTGTGCGCTATCACATAGCGCAGAATGAAAATCCAAATTATTTTGGGTTTGTTGAATAATTAGGTTTACTGAATTATTGTATTTTATGGTGTAATGGACATTTGTGGTGATAAAAGTGTACATAACTAATTGAAATTATTATCTTTGCATCCAAAAAAATGAAGGATGCATAAGAAATGCTTTTTTTGTGGGTCAGAAGACCAGTTAAAGATGGTTTTATTAGAGGCCATCAGAGATTAAAATGTAAAGCTTGTGGCAAACGATTTGTATCCAATAGACGTTTAAGTGACAGCAAGTTATACAATGAATATTTAGATGGCAAACAAAATGTTG
>JAKSNU010000020.1 GCA_024399535.1 Paludibacteraceae bacterium | reverse complement strand
TTGTAGGGATTGGGTTCATGTACTGACGGTCAGTGATTTTGCCGAGGAGGTCTTTACGTACGATAACGAATGTTACACCTGCAGGACCTACGTTCTTCTGAGCACCACCATAAATCATAGCGTACTTCTTGACGTCAACTGGACGGCTCATGATATCAGACGACATATCAGCGATGAGGTTGATAGGACAATCCATATCATATTTGATTTCAGTACCGTAGATAGTGTTGTTGGTAGTGATGTGGAAGTAGTCGGCATCTGTTGGGATAGTGTAGCCCTTTGGAATGTAAGTGTAGTTCTTGTCCTCAGAAGAAGCAACGACTACAGTCTCGCCGAAGTTTTTAGCCTCTTTTGCAGCTTTCTTTGCCCAAACACCAGTCTGGAGGTAAGCAGCCTTCTTGTTCAGCATGTTTGCTGGAACGTGGAAGAACTGAGTTGAAGCACCACCACCGAGGAAGAGAATCTCATACTCCTCTGGGATGTTAAGGAGCTCACGCCACAAATCGCGTGTCTCTTTCATTACGCGCTCCCAACCTGGAGTACGGTGTGAAATTTCAAGAAGACCAATTCCAGTTCCGTCGAAATCGCGGATAGCTTCGATAGTGCTTTCGATTGCCTCTTTTGGCAATACGCAAGGACCTGCATTAAAATTGTATTTTTTCATATCTGTAGTTATATAAAGTTGTTTCACTTATTTCCGCTGCAAAGTTACATATTAAAAACGAGTTGACCAAACTTTTCCAACAAATTATTTTCACTGCTTTATGACCTTGATTCCGTTTATCATATAAACTCCGCTTGCCAAGCCTGTCAAATCAACTTTTCCTTCGGTAGAACGTTTGATAACACGACCTGTAATATCGGTTACAACTATCTCATCTTCAGTGTTTACATAGACCATTCCTGTCGTAGGGTTAGGGTAGAGAACAATCTGGTCGGTCTCAATGTCGTCAACACCAGTCTCGCCTATGACAGTGAGTTCGAGAGTAGCCACCGAATCGCAACCGAGATCGGTCGGAATAATCGAATTATATGTTCCGCTCGTTGCATATGACGTCCCGTTCCACTCGACGCTTTCGCCCTTGTTGATTGTCATCTTGGTGGTTGAATGGGCAGTTGGAACGAACGTCAGGTTGATGATAGAGGTCGAGTCGCACATAGCGTCAGTGGTCTTACGTTGGATGGTGACCACAGTGTCCTTGGTGATTACAAGACCCGAAATACCATACTCGTAGATTGGTTTGCCTTCGCAACCGTAGCTATAGTGAGTTGTGACAATAGGGTCATCGACTGTGATGGTGACATGGTGGGTCACGAAGCATCCGCCGCGGCTCATGCGTCTGACGTGGTATGTGCCAGCAGTCGTAATCATAGTGTCGCTAATCATCAGATAGCCACCGGCGCAGATGTTGGTGCTATATGTGGTGTCGGATTTGAGCACATTGAGTGTCAATATTTTTGCCATTTGACAGCCATGAGCACCGGTCGAGACGATTCGGTAGGTGCCAGCCTCGGTATAGTTTTTACCTTCAAATGTATAGACACCATCGGCACATATGGTAGCTGAAATGTAATTTACAGTATCTGCCACTGTCAGATGGAGCGTCGTCAGCGAATAGCAACCTCTGATTCCAGCCTTGTACATAGTGTATGTGCCCGCAGTAGTGATGCTGCTGTCGTTGAAAGTATAGACATCACCATAGCATATTGTGTCGTAAATATCTATGGCAGAAGGTACTACATAGAGGTTCAAAGCTATAATCGAGTCACAACCAGTCGAAGGCGAAGTCGTTCTGATTGTATATTGGTCGGTTTCAGGATTCTGAATGTTGAACAAATCCGTCACGTAAGGAACTCCTTCGCAGATGGTATCGAACATTAGGTTGGTAATCTGCTGGCGCATCAGGACATCGGCATAATAGATTGTGTCCATAACGTTTGCATTTGCAGCCTTGGCAATGCGCGACAGATGGTTTACACCGACAGTCATCTTGTTGGCAGCGACGTTGAAACCGTTCTCGTTGTATGGGCTGTTGTAGCAGACTGTGTCGGTAATCGTGCCTCCGTCAACGAGTTTCCCGACGCGGATATCGTCCAAACCGATGAAACTATTCTGGTCGCCGTTGAAACGGAGTGTAATGCGTGCTCCTGCAGGCATAGTTGGATAGTACTCCTCAGCCTCGCGCCATGTGTGACCTATAGGAGTGAAGTTGGACAATGCAACGAACGAGCTGTAATCGTTGATGTCGGTCATATATCCAGTGGTGATTGTGAATACGCTGTGGTATGTCGGGTTGTACATGAAAGTCAGCTTGAGGTTGCTCTTCTCGCTGATTTCAGGTAATACCATATACATATTATTGGTATGTGTCACAACTTTCAAGCCTCTGCTGCCATTGTGGACATAAGAGGTGTCGCTCAGTTTGTCTTCAACCACGTTAATGAATGGGTATTTTGTATTTCCTCCTGAACCTCCAGTGTCGTACGAATCTGCATTCATCAGGTTCCAGCAGATAGCATCAAGTGCCGAATTGTTGTGGTTTGATGGTTCCAACATTTCGAAATCCATGTTGTATGGCAATGCAGTGATTGTTCCGCATTGGGTTCTAACCTTGATTGATTTCCATGGCGACTCGTCGTCATCGCAAATCACGTGGGTGTAGATGTAGTAATTTGTCGAAGCACTCAGGTTGTTTATAGTGAATGTGCTGGTGCCTGGGGCAAGGGTGTCGCGGATGAGCACTCCGTCGTGCGTGTCTGTCGTACTTACAGTGTATTCAATCTCTGCACTGGTATCATGACCTGAGAATGACAGAGATATGGAGTTTTCAGTGGTGCCTGTGCAACGCACATTGGTAGGCAGGCAGTTGAGTTTCCTTATCGAGACGTTGTCGAATGCCAAAGGAGGATTCTGGCATACGGTCTGGTCGTTGAGCCAGAAGAATACAAGGTTGTAGTCGTCTTCGGCGGTGACGTAAGTGATGCCTTCGTTGGTTGTCCATGTCTCCTGATAACGCATCACTCCGTTGTCCAGCTTGTAGCAGTCGCCAGGAATTGACGATGCACTGAGTCCGGACAATGCGGTGCCAGCTTTGAGTTCCTTGTTGGCAGGAGCGAGGAATACACGGCTATAGTCGTTTACATGCACGATATCACCTTTGACCTTCCAGTCGTAACTCCAAAGGTATGAACCGGCTTCGAGGTGCATTGTGCGATAAGCGTAGCATATAGATGAAGTGTTCACACCGCCAGGTTCGCCCGAGTAAGCATAGTTTACACCATCGTTGCTTATGTACATTGAGTGTGTTGCGCTCGAATAATCGTTAGTGCCGACGATGAATTGGTTGACCTGATTGCCGTTGGCTGTCATCCAAAGGTCAGCCTCAGTTGCATTTTCGAAGTCGCATACATATGGCAGAGTCGCACTTGGGGTAGGAACCACAAAATCAATGTGTTTCCAGAACGACTTATCGTCATTGCCGCAAGATTGACGTACATACAGATAATAAGTCTTCTTGGCTGTCAAGCCAGTCATTGAGATGGTGCTACCCGAAGTGGTCTGAATATTTCCAACGTTGATTGAGTCTTCATCTTCGTATTCGACGATTGCATATTCGAGGTCTGCCGCACTTGACTTGCTGACGGTCGCAATAACCTCAGAATTAGTGCGTTTCGTTATTGAAATGCTATTTACTGGAAGACAAGTAACCTCGGTTATACTGAGATTGTCAATTGCAAGAGGTGCAGGTCCGACATCAGACTTGGTTGCCATGCTTCTTGTGTTCTGACCGAACCAGCCGAATACTATGTCATAGTTGCCAGCCTTTGTTATCGTGATTATTGTTCGATGGGTTGTCCAGTTCTGCTGTCCTTCCATGCGACCTGGGTAAATGGCGATAGAATTTGCAGGTGCTGCACTATAGTAGGTCTGTGCGTCTGCTGTCAGTTCCAAACCTTCAGGAACGATAAATGCACGTCCGAATGCTTCCCACGAGTTCATGTTTATGCCAGGTTTGTAGGCATCGCATCGCCAGTCAAAATCGACTTCGTAGTTGCCTGGTTCGAAGTGTGCCGCACGGCGGGCATACGATATGTTCAATGCTGTATTTGCGTTGCTTGCAGTAGGCAGTGCAATGGAATAGACTGCATATTTTGCCATTTTCTGCGATACGTAGAGACTATTATTTCCTGTAGTCGGACCAGCTTGGGTTGAGATGTAGAACTTGTTAGGCGTGCCTTGAACGTATTCCCATTGGTTGTTGTCCAAAGCATCGTCGAATCCAGTTGCGTAAGGCACCTCGGCAAGCATTTTCGTAGTCTCAAAACTGATGCTCGACCATGCGGTTGCACTGCCATCGATACATAAAGCTCTGACACGTGCGTTGTATTGCTTGGTAGGTGTGAGATTAGTGACTGTCACTGTGTCGATAGTCGTAGTGCCACGAGTGGTATCGCCTTTTGCGAAAATTTCGTATTCGTATGTTGTAGCATTAGGTGCGCCTCCCCAAGTGAGAGTGACCGTCGATGAAGTGACGTTGCCTACAATTCGGAGGTTGATAGGTGCGAAGCAGTCGCTCAAAGGCATTTCGACAGTTGTGCCGTTCGACCATGCTGTCGAGTTGCCATCAATGCACAAACCTTTTGCAAAAATCATATAATGGGCACCAGGTGTGAGACCTGTAATGTATGCTCTGTCTGTCAGTGTGGTAACGCTGCCGATTGAATCAGCTATGGTAGCACTTCCGTTGACTATAGGAGCCCATGCAAATTGAATGGTGTCTTTCAAGCCTTTGTCGATTCTGACAGTCGTAGCAGTCGATGATATGCTTACTATTTCAGGTGTCGTGGTGAAATCGCGACATGCAGGGTATTGCAACATCTCGACATCGTCAATGATCAGTCCACCATAATTTTTGTGTGCTTCGAACAGAATGTGGTAATCGCCTGTCGCAAGTTCTGCTGGAACATCTACGATAATCTCCTCGACAGCATCATTCAACAGATTCTTGTCGTATGTCGTCCATGTGCCGAGCAGTACTGCACCAGTGCTTGACGATGAGCGCGTTGGACTGAGATATAGTTGAACGTCACTCGTCATGTAGGTTGCGGTATAGCGTTTCATCCAGAACTTGATGCTATATTCGCGTGAAGCCTCAATGTGCATTGCAGGTGACGAGAGTGTCGATGAATTCTTCATGGCTGCTCCTGTACCAGTATGTGAGTCATTATAATCATACTCAGGTACATATCTCTGCCAACCGTTTCCGCTTGACTCCCAACATGTAGGAGGGAATTCAGTTCCGTTGAAGTCCTCGGTATATGGATATGTGTAGTTAGTGCCGCAGGCAGTTGTGAAATCGGTTTCAACCCATTTCGAAGGGTCATTTCCGTTGCAGTTATTAGCAATATATATATAATAATGTGTCGAATGTTGCAAGCCAGTCAGCTCGATTGTCGTATCTGTAGTGGCTGTGCCTGTTGCAACTGGATTTTCCTTACTCTCAATAGTATTGAGTATCCATTGTGTTGGAACTGAACTTTGAGCCTTGCTGTAGCGTATGGTCGCTGTATTGGCTGTAATGTTTTTGACCGAAGCCGAGATGATTGGCTGGCATGTCAGCTTGCGAACCGATACGTCGTTGATTGCCAATGGCGACTGCGAACCATATGAATCGTTGTTAGTCCATGTGAAGACTAAATAGTAGTATCCGCTTCGTCCAGTCATGTTGATTGTTGTCGAGAGCATACGCCATCCGCCACTGACATTCGAGACGATACCGCCATCCAAAGGAATCATATCAGAAGGGTAGTAGCTCTCATAGTAATATCCAGACTGAGGGACTTCAACTCCGTTGTCGGCAGGGACAAGATAGAATCGTGCGTAGTCGTACATATTCATACCACCCGTACACTGCCAGTTGAACTCTATTTCATATTCGCCGTTTTCGAAGTTGAACAGACGTGCTGCGGCTGTCGAGCTGGCTACATCGATGTCGTAAGAATAGGTCAGACCTCCATCTGACGAGATGTATAGAGCCTTGCTTCCGCTCTTGACTGCACCATAGGCACTGCCTAATGCGAAAATGTTGGCTGACGTTTCGGAATTGTTGATAATCCATTTCCCGTTTTCTTCATCGTCCGAGAAATCGCAGACATACGGCATCGCAGCGGGTGCGCCTGATGTCGTGAATCTCGTTATTCTCCAATTAGAAAGGTCGTTGCTGCTACATTCGGTTTTGATATAGAGTTCATACTCTGTTTCAGGCTGAAGACCATTGATTTGGAAATTGCGTTGTGTAGTTATGTTGTACTGTTGCGAATTGAGTTTAAACCCAATCTCGCCTACTGCCCATTGCCATTTAGCGTGCGAAGCCACCGAATCGACAATGGTTGCGCTTGCTGAAATGTCTCTTGCCTTGATGTCAACTTTTGTAATATCCTGACAGCTCAGTACCTCGCGAACTTCGACATTGTCGAGGAAAATTGATCCTCTCTGGAAGTTGGTTGTAGCGAGGAAAGCTATTTTTATGGTATGCCCTGCATAAGCTGAAAGGTCGTATGAATAGGTTGCGAAGCCTTTAGGTGCTTTTTCGGAGTCAATGCCAGATGGCGCAACCGACCCAACCAAGGTCTTCTGTGTTCCTTCTACAACTTCGATTGCGAGGTCGGAGCAGGTTGCATTATGTGCACAATCAAATTGCAAAACATATTGATTGCCAGCGGATAATGTTATGTCTGGTGTCTGAAGTTCTGCGATTCCTGCCTTCACCCACTGATTGTCCAAGCGTGCCATCTTATTGCTGTTGTTGCTATATACTCCCCAAAGATAGTTGGATTGTGTTGGAGTCGTTGATGCACCTGTATTCCAACATCTTGGAGTCTGGTCGATGGTGTGTGTCTCAAAATCTTCGATGAATGGAGGTGTCATTGTTCCGCATTGAGTAGAATATGGGTCGCTCACTGTCTCTTCAGAAACATCCTGAGTTGAGCATAAAGCCTTCAGATACAACTTGTAGGTCGTTCCAGGGTTGAGCCCGGTGAGTTGGTAAGGATGAGAGTTGACTATATGCTTCATTCCTTCACCGCCTTTGGTTGCCAATACGAACAGTTCCCATTGGTTCTCGTTGCCTTGAGGTGTCCAGTCAACCATCATTGTCGTTGCTGAAATGTTGTATGCTGTGAGGTCTTTTGGTTTTGCGCAGGTTGGCGTTGTTGCAAAATTGAATTGGTCGAAATATGTAGTGACTCCCTGTTCGGTTGTAATCACGACATATTGTGCTCCTCTATAAACGTCATAGTCTGAACTTGCAGGCAAATCCAATGGAACGTTGAACTCTGTCCACATATTGTTGTTCCTAACATGGACTTTCTCTATTTCGATGAATGATGTAAGGTCCTCTGGGTCGTTCATCAGACCGATTGACAAATCGCAACTTGACGATGTGTTGACCCATCCACTGAATGTATTGCCAGCAAGCGTCTGGACATTAAATTGTGGAGAGATAAGCATCAGCCCATTCACTTTATATGAACTTGACCCCGAATGGTGCATGTTGTTTACCCTCAGTGCCGTTCCTGTTCCAGCAGTGCTCCAACAACCGAGAGATGTTTCTGATTCGAAATCCTGAGCATACGGAATGCTGACTGCACCACATCTTGTATGGAAGGTCTGGACATCGAGCCATTCACTTGACGATACATTGTCGCTGCATATAGAACGAACTGTATAATAATATGTTGTGTTAGGTACGAGATTTGTCAGATTGACAATGTTGCTTGTGCATTCAGTATCAAGATAGATATTACCGCTGATTTCACCATTAGCATCTGGTTCTGTGTCAGATACTCTGACCTCGTATTTGTTAGCATTGCCTACAATGCTGATTTCTGCTGTATTGGTTGCCAATGCCGAGATAAATGCAGACGTAGGAGGAATGCAGTTCACTTCTCTGATACTGTAATCATCGGCTATTAAATAGTAGGTGACGTTGGTTCCTGACTCGGTTGTGAAACCTACGAAATAGTCGCCATTGGTCGGAACTGTGAAATAGGCTTTCTCTTTCGTCCAATTGGCTGAATTTACGTTAATTGCAGCAATCTCGTTAGCTTGGTCAATCAATGTGCCATATTTGAATCGGATGTTGTAGTCAAGTATGTTGTTCTGTTTCATATATGCCTTTGCCCATAAGCTTATCTCATAATTCTTGCCTGCTTCGAGGGTGACATATTTGAAAAGTGATAGTCTTGTTGATACTTCAGCTATCGACTGCGATCCTGATATCATAGTTGATCCGATGCCATTGAATCCTCCTATAGTGTGGTTGTTATTGCTTCCAGTGAATACTCCGACCGCACCATTGTTCACAGTCTCGTTTATGTAGCAACTTTGCAATATTCCGGACTGCATATTTTCGAAATTGTCGAAGACAGGTACTGTCGTGGCGAGGCAACTCGTTGTGAATCTGATTGGCACCCTCGACCAGTTGCCATACTCGGTGCCGCAGTTGCGACGAACATAGACATCGTATTCAGTTTGAGGTGTGAGTCCCGTAATAACTCTATTGTAGGTTCCTGCATTCACGTTGACCGTAGTACCCATACCAGCCTGAACTCCTCTCGCTCCGTAGGATATTTCCCATGCTGTTCCATCATGGTCGTTTATGTTGACTTGAGCAGAACGAGCTGTTATATTGTTGATTGTACTAATACGGAGGTCAGCGCACGATGGTTTCAGCGTTACCTGGAAATTGTCTATCAAGAACATTCCAAATCCGTTTGACACTTCTGATTCGAATGCCAAAATGATGTTTTGTCCAGCATATGCCGACAAGTCCTTCTCATACTCCATATAGCTGTCCATATTCGAACGCAATGAATCTAACATGGTGAATGTTACTCCATTGTCAGTCGATATTTTAAGTACTGGTGATATGAAGTCTGTCATTCTCGTGCGGCTCATATTGTTCTTGAAGTCGAACGTGACGCGGTATTGTGCACCTGCATTGAGCGCAATGACTGGGGATATTGTCTTGGCGATACCAGACATGGTCCCCTCATTGTCGAGACGCATAACCATCTGGTCTGACTCCTTGCTTGCGTCACGATAAGCACCGAAAACTTGGCATTTCGTTGAAGCTACGCTTGCTGTAGGGGTTGTTGAAGCCGAGATGTCCCAGCACTGAATAGAATTGTTGGTGACGTATTCTTCGAAATCCTCGACGTATGGCACTTGCTTGGTTTGACATTTCGTTGAGAAATTCCTGCTGTATGTGAATCTCTCTGAACGGTCTGTTGCACTGCAATATGCATAGATACTTCCGCTAATCGAATAGTCGGTTCCCATATCAAGACCACTTACCGTAATTGATGGTGTGCTGACAAGTGTCGAGTCGTGAGATACCTGTGTGCTGCCATTTATTACGTTGTAAACCACAATCCATTGGTTCTCTGTCCCATTAGGTGTCCATGACATTGTGGCGGAATTAGTGGTAGTAGTGATGCTGCTGATGTCCTCGATAGGACGGCAAGTAGGGATTAGTTCTACGGACATATCGTCAAAATATACCTCCGTACCATTCTTGTGGACACCTTCTATTATTATATAATGTGTGCCAGCCTGTGGAATGGTGAATGAATATTTATGCCATCCGGTGTTTTCTTCAACTGGTGCAACTGCATAATATCTTGGTATGAATCCGAGCAGTGTGGCATTGGTAACTGAAGTGTCGCTCGAACTTTCCCAAATCTTGATTCCCTCTTCGGTCTGACCATCGTTGTTGTCTCTATTGACCCAAATAGTCACCTGATGTGTATTTGCAGAAGGAATTGGCAGAGCCTGACTTGCAAGATAAGATCTCGTTTTGTCAGCCATAACTTTCATTTTCATAGCCTTGCTGCCGCTGTGTCTTATCGTTGACGAAGCTTCGAAAGCATTATCTGTATTGCCTGCTGTAAGGCTACCTTGGGTCCAACAATCTGGAATTGTTCCATTCTCGAACCCTTCGGTGAATATGGCACTCGTTGCTATATCGCAAGGTGTTGTGATTTCAATTGCGCGGCTTGGCTCGCTGTTGCCGTCAGTACCGCAGTTGGCGGTGATTGTTACAGTATAATGTGTGTTAGGAGTTAATCCTGTTGCAGTGTAAGGACTTGTTGTTGTGGTAAATGTCTTTGGATCTCCTGGAGTGGAGAATGTGATGGTGTAATTGCTTGAACCATTCTCTTCCCATTCGACAATTGCACTATTCTTAGTAACGTTGCTGACTTTAGGATTCTCAGGTCTGAAGCAGCTTGGTGCTTCGTGGATGTTGACATCATCTATATAGATTGAGGTATTTATTCCGCTGCCGAAATAGATACATACTGAGACTGGCGATATTGCTTCTAACTGACCGATAGTGTTGAATCTCACATCGTTCCAATTTGCGTTTTCGAGAGTTCCATAATATACTGGGACGAACGTTTCGATGTTTGCAGGGTCTGTGATTACACCGACCATATACATCAATTCTTCGTTTTCACTTTGCTTTATTCTGTAGTCAATTTCGAGATTGTCGGCATTCTCGTTCACTAACGGAAAGATGATGTAGGCGTCGCTCGCCGTAGTTGGGCTGAGTTTCAACATTTGGTTGTATATGCTCGCATTGTGACTCGTGGTGCACAATGGAATTGCTGAATTGTTGAAATCGGCTGTATATGGCAATGCCTGTGGCTCACAAATAGTTGCAAAAGTCATTGTTGCTGTTTTCGAAAAACCTGCATATTCAGCATCGCAATCGCCTTGAAGTGTTACATTGTATGTTGTGTTGGCAGTCAGATTGTTGATGGTAGTGTAGTATGCTCCACTTTGAGGAGTAACTGCCAATGTAGAATCCTGCATTATAATGTTGCCGGTAACATCGGTGACGGTGATGATAAATTGTCCCGGTTGTTTCCCACCGTAGCTGAGCGTCCACATGAGTGTGGCAGATGTGGTTGAAATACCAGTTATCGTCAGTCCAGTTGGCTCTTGACAAGTAGGAGCTGACTCAACCACAACATTATCCAAATAGATGTAAGCATCGCCTGTCCCAGAATTTGATGTGCCTTTGAAGACGATTTTTACATTGTTGTTTCCAGCAAAGCCTTGAAGGTCATACTCCTTGTCAACCCAGTCGTCTGCTAACGGAAGATCGTTTGCCAAGACGTTTAGATATGTTGAGCCTCCGTCGGTTGATACGAAAACGCTGAAATCACCTCCATTTGGTTTCTTATATTTGAATTTAAGTACCATTTTGCTGCCTTGAGCGAAACTCATGCTTGGTGTTTTGAGCATGTTGGTTGTTCCTGGCAGGTTGTTCTTAGAATCGAACCTGATGCAACTACCTTCGTAACCAATGGCATATGCATCCCAACCAGCATTCAATCCAGAAACCGTACCTTCTGTATTGTCCCATCCTGTAGGTACGCCTGATGCGTTGTCGTTGAAATCTTCGTTCAACAAGACTGTCTGCTGACCCATTACCATAACGGTCAGTAAGCATCCAACGAATAAAGTTAGTAATCTTTTCATTGATAGTTATTTATTATTATTTATTATTTTCACCAATTCATCCACCGCTTCGTCTTCCGGTATGTTTTTCACTATGCATTCTTTGCCTTTGTATAAAGATACACGACCAACTGCTCCTCCGACATATCCGAAATCGGCATCAGCCATCTCGCCTGGACCATTGACCACACACCCCATGATGGCAATCTTCATTCCCTTGTAGCCTTTTGTGGCTTCTTTCACCTTTTTGACAGCTGCATTTAGGTTGTATTTCGTTCTGCCGCAGCCTGGGCATGTGATGTATTCCGTGTCGGTTATCCTTGCTCGTGATGCTTGTAGCATCTTGAATTGCATATCAACCACTTGCTGTTCTGTTATGACCTCGCTTCTATCGTAAATGTATATGCCGTCTAAGAGTCCATCAAGCAGTAATGCTCCGAAATCAGCACCTGCCATAACCTCAAGTTCCTCAATGTCGTCGGTCATATATACCCTTGATGCCACGATTGGATTTCTAATGCCTGCTCTGTCGAATTCGCTGACCATTGCTCTTATTTCACCAACGAAATTTGGATTGGCTGGTGCAAGCATAAGTGGAACGTTCGGATTGTGGGCTAAGGCATTTATTGTCATTTCGTCAATATCTTTCAGCGATCCGAGCATCAAGAATCTCGGCATCGTCAAGACTGTATAGTCAGCTCCCAAACCGTCAGAGTGGGCAATGACTACTGGCACCTGACCATCGCCTAACGCTTCCGCTTTGTTGCTTTTCCTTCTTGAATATTCAAATGGATTGAAAGGTAGATCGTTTTCGCATTGTATTTTGACATCTGTTCCTCGGTGTCTTACGTAGCGTACCAATTTGTCGGCTACAGGTATTTCATCTTCTGGATTTTCGGATAGTGACACTCTTATTGTATCGCCTATTCCGTCCATTAATAATGCACCAATTCCTATGGCTGATTTAATTCTGCCTTCATCATCGCTTCCTGCTTCAGTCACTCCGAGATGAATTGGGTAATTCATTCCACGTGCATCAATCATGCTTACGAGCAGTCGCACCGTTTGGACCATTATTCGTGCGTTCGAGGCTTTGATTGATAGTACTATATTATTGAAATTCATCTCTTCTATCATCTCTATCATCTCTATACATGATTCAGCGAGTCCTCGTGGTGTGTCACCATATTTTGACATCATTCTCGGCGACATTGACCCGTGATTTACACCTATTCTGATTGCTGTTCCTTTTTCTTTGCAGTTTCGTATAATAGGTTTCAACTTTTCCCTAATTCTCGTGCGTTCCTCTTCCCACTCATCATTGCTGTATTCTCCTCTTTTCCCTGATACGAAATTTCCAGGATTTATTCTGATTTTCTCTACTGCGAGTGCTGCTCTTTCAGCTACGTTTGAGTTAAAATGAATGTCGGCTGATAATGGTGTGTTGATGCCTTCACTTTTCAGTTTTTGAGAAATTTTTTCAAGACTTTCTACTTCTTTGATGCCTTGTGTGGTGAATCGTACCAGCTCAGCGCCTGATTCAATGCACTTTTTTGCCTGTTCCACCCCTGCATATATGTCGTTGGTATCAACGTTTGCCATAGTTTGAATCATGACCTTGTTGGTACTTCCAATCTTCACATATTCACCGATGTGAACCTCTTTGCTCTCCCTCCTTCTATAATCAAACTTTCCCATAATAACTATATAATATTCAAGACTGCAAATTTACAAATTATTTCCCATCTTGCAAAAAAAATGCGCCATAAAAATAATAAAAAAATTATTGCTATCTTATTCAAAAAAAGAATAGGATAGCAATACAACAAATACCCAAATGAAATTATTGTCTTGGATAGATTAAAAGGAAACTTATGTCGCTATGCTGACTGAGGAAGTTTGGAACTTTTTCAAGTTCTGCATTGTAGGATATGGTGTGTTTACGTGCCATAATCACAGTCAGAAGGTCTCTGTCGGAAATTTTGTCAGTTAGCCCTTTGAGGTCAAGACTTGTGTCGGTGAATTTGCATTCGACACCCTTATACATCTTTTTCATTCCTTGCATTGTTTTCAGAGTATCGCCATTGCTCCCTATCAGCAATTTCATTTTTCCCTGTACGGCAATATTGCGTATCCTGCTGAACCACAACATAAATCCAATTTCTTTTTCAGCCCCTTCTGGTACGTAGAGCACTATCCTTCGCATTTCTGGCAAACTGTTCCTTGCTCCGAATATCATGAAGTTACGTTCGCTGGTTTTCTCGATAAGCGATTTAATCATGCTACCCAAAAATGTGTCGATGATATTTGCTTTCTCATGAATGCCGACAATAAGGTCGCTAATTTCGTTTTCGTCTGCCGTCTGCGCCATGCAGTTCGCTATGTTGATATCTTGTTTTATGATTGAGTTTAGGATGTTTTCGTTTTCAGCTGCTATTTCAGTAGCCTGTCTGAGTTCTTCTTCTCCTTGCGAGATACCATCTTCGCTTCTGGTTATTTTCAGAGCATATAGGTTGTTGTGGAATTCCTTACTTTTTACTAAACTGCCGAACTCGATTAGGTTCCTCATAGTCTGTGGGTTGCCTATGGATATCATCACTCGTTCGATGCCTGTTTCGGTATCATCTCCTCTGTTCCCTTTAATACTTTTGGCTATTTTTCTTGCAGCACGTTCTGTCACCATAGAACTGACTATTATTGATACAAATACCATTATTATTGTTCCGTTCAGTACGTCCTTGTCAAATAGTCCTGCCCTCTGTCCTATTACCATTACAGCTAAAGCTGCTGCCGCCTTGCCCGAAGTCAATCCGAAAATCAGATTGCCTTCTTTCCAACTGAATCTATTGCTCCATTGACAAATTCTTGCTGCGCACAATTTCGAAAACAATGCTATTCCGCACATAATTGCAGCTGTCGTAATTGTGTTGTATCCATCGAAAAAAGCTGAGATATCAATTTGCATTCCTATGTTTATGAGGAAAAACGGAATGAATATGGCATTTCCGGCAAATAGTATTCTGTTCCGCAATGCAGATGTCGGCTTGATGAATCTGTTGAGAGCTATACCTGCACAGAATGCACCGAGAATCCCTTCCAACCCTGCTGCTACAGCCATCAACGATAGAGCAAATACAACCATCAACACATATGTATATTGCGTAATCCCATCGCTGAATCTGTTAAAAAACCATTTCGAAAGATTTGGTACAACAGCAAATGCAGTCAGTCCCAAGATAATGCTGCCAATGCCCATTTTGGTCCATCCTGCAATGCCAGCACCGCTCGTATCGTTCACAACAATAGCTATCATCACAAGCGATAATATAACAGTTATCAATGTGCCTGCAACGACTATTCCTATTGTTCTGTTGTTTGAAATACCCATCTTCCCTACTACGGGGTATGTAATCATGGTGTGGCATGTCATCATGCCAGAAAATAGAACTGCCTGTTCAATTGTCAAACCTATTAAGTAATAGCCCCCAGCCATACCTATGATGAGAGGTATGCAGAACGTGTATATTCCGAACATAACGCCTTTCCACTTCTCGCGCTTGAACGAGTACATGTCAACGTCCATGCCGACGCAGAACATTATATAGAGTATTCCCACCTTGCCGAATAATTCGAAACTCTGCTCATCGGCAAATACACCAAAACCATGCTGACCAAGCATTGCTCCGGCAATTATCAAACCTACCATCTGCGGTATGTATATCCTATTCATCATATTTGCGAACAGAATAACCATCAGAACGGCAAGGAATATAGCTATCGGCTCTGTCAGTGGTAAACTCATTTCGGGTAAGTCCTATTTGTATATGATTTTAATTTTGGTATTTCTATATCAATCAACCTAATAAAGAATATACCTTTATTTATATAAAAAAGAGGAGATTGATTCAGTCAATCCCCTCAATATGCAATCTTGTATGTGTCAAATCAATAATATTTATATCTCATATCCTCGATTTTTGCTGCTCTTTTTAATGCTTCGAGGCTGAAATATCCGAATGAATATGCTTCTCTTGCTTGGAGCATGAGAATTTCCTCAGCTTCGTTGTATGGCTGTTCATTCTCGCGGCGGTCCAGCACTGTGAAGATATATGCAGCGTTAGTTCCTTTGATAGGTTTTGAAGTCTTGCCCAATGCAACTTCGGCAATGTGAGCGACAAGCTGAGGTTCGTTGCCAAGAGCTCCGACATAACTATTCATGTAGTTTACATTTCTCAGAGTGTCAGTACGGAATCCCATGCCTTCCAATTGTGTGGCATTCTTACCTTCCATACTCTTGATAATCTCTTCTCCCTTCTTGTCGCGGCGGATGTCGGCTGACAGTTGATCTTTCACTTCGTCAATAGAGCGATATCCCTTGTCGTGAATCTTGTCAACCGCTACTGCTATAATTGCATCGTCGCTTTCGATGACATCGCTGACCATTCCGTCTTTGGTATCGTCATTGAATACCCATTTTACTGCTTCGCGAACTTTTCTGATACCGTTGATTTGAGTTGCATTAATGTCAAGTTCTTTTGCTTCAGCGACAGGCATGTTCTCTTTCTTGGCACCTTCTACGAACTTTTCGTAATTGTTGTTGTTTACAACAAATTGTTTCAGTTTGTTGTAAATATTTGTATGTGTCTGTGTAGAAGCTGTCACAGTATGTTGAATCACTGCCAATTGAACTTTGTTGACGTTCTTTCCAACTTCACTGACATAGAATATTTGTGCGATACCATTGTCGTCCATTCTGAATGTTTTTCCTAATCCAGTGCTGAATACTTTCTCTGACATTTTACGGTCAAGGTCTCTGTCGGTCACCCAACCGAGGTCTCCACCAACTTTTGCTGTCTGCTGATCCTTTGAGTTGTCTCTTGCCAACTGTGCGAAATCAAATCCTGCAGCTATCATAGCTTCGAGTGAATCAGCTTTTGCCATAGTGGCTTCTTCTGTCTCTTCCTTCAACACTATTCGGCTGAGTTTGATTGAATCTAAGCCGTTAGTTCTCTTGATAACCCTTGCCAATTTGAAAGTGTTGCCAAACAAAACTGGACCATAGATGCTGTCAGAACCGCTTTCGAAAGCAAAGCCTCTCAAATCTTCATCAACTTGGTCGGCAAATACATATCCCTCAACGAAAGGAATCTCAGAATTAGTGTTGACAACAATTGCAATCTCGTCAGTATTTCTCATCTCTTCTCTCACCTGACCAATCCATGCTTGTGCTTCAGCGAAGTCTTCTTTCGAAGGTTCTATTGCATAAGAGATGTAGCTGATATCGGCTGTCTTGTTTATTCTCTTGAACTGCTCTTTTTTCTGCTCATACATCTTCTTGATATCAGAATCTTCTACCTTTATCGTTTCATCTTTGATGGTCATATAACTTTTTGAAGTGCAGAGAATATCTGAAGTCACTTTGCTGTTCTCGTAAGTGTATTTAGCTTCGAGAGGATTGACTACAATAGCTTTGGACAGCAGACCCATATATTTTTCTTGCAAGCGATTGGTTTTGACTGCGCCTTCCCAATATGTCCAAGCATTCTTCAATCTTCTCAAATCGTCCTGAGGAATGTTGGCAGCAGCCTCATCGTTGTCGAGAGTTGCTATGAGTTGTTTTACTGCATTTGGATTAAACTGTCCGTTTTCGTCCATGAATAATCTTGAACTTCTCAACAATTGACTGATATGCTGACCGAACAGAATGTCAGATAATTCGTCTTTTGTGACAATTATTCCGAGTTCTTCGCACTCATCGCCTACTACTTTTTCGGTGACAGTGCTTTCCCATGCCATCGAACGTACCTGCTCTAACATCTCGTCTGTCACGTTGTTGCCGTATTCGATTTTGACAACGTCATTCAATTGTTCAATTCTATCCGAAAAATCTTGGACTTTAACTTTGTTTCCATTGATTTTTGCTACATTGGCTCCCTGTTCCTGGAAAAATGATGACCCGGAATTGATGAAGTCACTGACGATAAAAAGGAGCATAGCTCCACCGATTACAATGAGAAGCAATACTCCTTTGCTTCTGATTTTTTCTAAAACTGCCATTATCTTTTAGTGTTTATTTTTCAAGCTGCAAAATTACAAATTTTTTTTCATATATGTGCTATTTTTCCACATTTATTTTCACTTTTACCAAATCTATCCTGTTATTATATGCCTTTAGTATTTTAAATGATTGATTATCAATGGTAAATGTTTCATTGAGTTTTGGGAATTTCTGGTAGTGGTATAGTATGTAGCCAGCAATAGTCAGGTAATTTTCGTCTTTTGGTAACTTCAATTCGAACTTTTCGTTTATCTCGTCAATCTCCAATCTTCCTGAAAATATGTATTCATCTTCGCTGACTTGTTCAGCTCTATACTCTTTTACGTCATGCTCGTCTTCAATCTCTCCGAAAATTTCTTCCATGATATCCTCCAACGTCACTATGCCAGAAGTACCTCCGAATTCGTCAACAACGACGGCTATACTCTTTTTCTGCTGCATGAATATGTCCATCAACTTGTTAGCTGCCATTGTCTCTGGTACAATCGGCATCTCACGTACATGTTTGTGCCAATCGAACGACTCTTTGTCTTTTGCTATCTTGAACAGGTCGCTCGAATGAATATATCCTATGATGTTGTCTATGTTGTCTTTGTATATCAATATTTTGGATAGTCCCGTTTCTGCAAACTGGGTCTTCAGCATTTCTATATCAGCGTCATCGGCAAGTGCGACGATTTCGGTTCGTGGAACTGCGCATTCTCTAAGTTTGACTTCTGAAAAGTCTAATGCGTTTTGAAATAATTTGACATCATTTTCAACTTCGTCCTCAATGTTCTTTTCAATAGTTTCATTGACTAAATAGTCCAAATCGACTTTGTCAAGCACTCTTGCCTCTTTTTTCTTGTTGTATTGCCCGAACATCATCAGAATTCCTTTTGATAATGCCGTGGTAAATATGGTGATAGGGTAGAGCAACACGTATATTACAAACATAAATGGCGAGAATATCTTCAACCAGAAATTTGCAGCTGATTTGAAAATTGTTTTTGGAATGAACTCGCCTGTGAATAATACAACGATTGTCGATATTATTGTCTGTAATAATACTATTAAACTTTGATTCTGTGTGACATACATAGTTAATGGTTCGTTTAGCAATTTTGCTGTCTGAATACCATATATAACTAATGCTATGTTGTTGCCAACGAGCATAGTTGTAATATATTCCTCGCTATTGTTGTAGAAAAACTCTAAGGCTTTCGACCATAGATTATTTTTTCTGTCAATCTCAAACCTCAGCTTGCTCGATGATATGAACGCTATTTCCATGCCAGAAAATAACGCTGAAAAAATAAGGGAAATTATGATTATCAATACTTCGTCACTCATTGTTTGCTTTGTCGTCTAATGGGAAAACTCCTGTAGGGCGTTTAATGATATATTTTGTGAACTGTTCGTTCGACTCAAACCCATAGCCTACTATTTTCTTGTCTTTTTGTATGATAGTTATTTTTTTATCGCTCCAAACTTTTGCGTCTTGTCTGTTCCAAAATAGTTCCTCGGTATAGAAACGCTCACCGCTTAGGTTCATTGACCTTACGTTTCCCATCAAATGCCACATCTCCATATCGCTGAAATACACAGCTTTATTGCATTGTAGCGCAGCATCTATGTTGTACGATAGGTCGAATCTCTCGAATCTCAGTCCTTCTGGGAAATCCCAGTATGGTGTGTCTGCTTTGTCATAGATATACCATTTTGTTGTGGTAAGTCTGTAGCGAATAATTCCAGAGTCGGACAAAATCGTTGTCACCGAGTCTTCGAATAGCACAGGTGCCTTTGTCCTATCGCCAATAGACTGCGTCATACCATTTTTCTCTTCACAAGAAAATAAAACAAGCATAGCGGTAATTACAAAAATTACCGCTACACATTGTTTGTATATATTATATCTTACCACAATGTATGGTTATTTTTCACTTAGCTCTCACAGTGGTTGTCTCACCAACCAATCCTCCGACGTAGTAACTCTTGCCAACTTCAATCTCGTTGTGCATGAACACTTGCTCCTTAGTTGGGAACTGCTGCGAGAATTGTGAAATTCTCTTGTTGATGTCTTCAATTGTTTTGCTGTCAGTTTCAACTGACTTTGCTTGTTGCAATTGATCTACGGCAGCCCAATATACTGATCTTTGCAATATTGGGTCATCGCTGACTCTTGCTCCGACATATATGCTTGCCAACATAATGTATGCGCGGCTCTTGTTTGGAGCAATCTCGATTGCTTTCTTGCAGCACTCCTTTGCTTTAGCGTCATTGTTAAGTTTGCTGTAGCAGATAGCTAAATAATAATATTCGTTATCCAAATCTGTACGGTTGTTTGCAAGTTCTATTGCTTTTCTGAAATAATCGGCAGCTTTGTTGTAATCGCCTTTCTTTGCCCACATTGCGCCGAGTCCGCTTGCTGCTGATGATGTAGGGGTGATGTTGTATGAATATGTCGCTGCTGCATAGTATGCGTCAGTTTCATTACATCCGCTTGCTGCAAACAATTCGAGAATTCTTTGGAGATAATCTGCTTTATCCTTGTTTTCCTCAATCTTTGCTGCAAATACTGAGTTCATCTTCTCGCAGTCGGCTACGCCAGATGTTGCAAAACGCTGATCTACAAAATCCTTGATTATTTCATAGTTTTTGAAACTTTTCAATGCTGAATCCACTGCATTCGCAGCAAGCCATTCGCTACACATAGTGTAGTCGTTGATATATTGTTCGGCTGCTTGTTCTGGATTTTTTGCATACATAGATTCAGAGATAATCATATAATTTTGGAAATATACAGCGTCTGTGGCTCTGCCGAGAGTGAGGATTGCCTCTTTCATCCACTGGTATGGAGTGTTGAGGTCGTCTGGGCGATACTGATAATGGTCTGTTGCCTTCTTGAGTATTATCTTTGCCCTTGAGATAGAATCCTGTCCGAAATATGTCACCTGGTCGTCATATAGTTTCATCAACTTGTCGAACAATGCAGTCTTTGCTGCTGCATCTTGAGTCTGGGACATTTGCCAATCAATGATTTTTGCACCGTAATTATAGATGTTCTTGGTTGCTCCAGGACAATCTCTGTAGCATGATTCCCAAAATTCCAATGCCGAAGCATAATCCTTGTTCTTTGCGTAACTTGAGAATAAACTTGCGTTCTCCAAGCATTTTTCTGACACTTCTCCATTTTGTGCCATCAAGCCAGTCAGCATTGTTGCTGCTATAACTGCCGTAATAAATAATCTTTTCATATTGCTTATCTGATTTTGTTTTTAACAAACCACATTTCGTTTAACGAGAAACTAAACCCGAACTTGAAATAACGTTCTGCCAGTTTTGTATATCTCTCAGAACCTATTTTGCCGTATTCCACGTTGAAATTTATGATAGTCCTGCTCGTCCTGAGCGGAAAACCTATGCCCATTGTTATTGAAAAGTCATACAATTGCCCTTGTCCTGTCTTTATGTACGAACTTCTCATGTTAGCACCTAATCTCCAATACATTCTATCAACATAATTCCTGCCCATAGGGTTGTTGATGTATTCTGCACCGAGAGCTATTTTCATTCTGTTGCCGAGGGTATCTTTTGCATTTGCGAATTTTGCATTTGCGAATTCGTACATTGAGAAATCTGCCCCGACCGTCAGTCTGTTTTTATAAACATAGCTGAATCCGACACCCCATGTCTGCGGCAATTCGAAATAGTCTTTGCTTTTGACCTCGGCTGTTATGGTGTCAACTCCGAGCATTGAGATGTTGTATGTTCCGTACAATGGCGACTTGAATTCGTATATTGCCCCGAGTGTCAGCATATGGTCTTTGCCAATAGGCTGGTGGTACTGTATTCCAAATCTTCCGTTGAAGTTGTTGATGTGCTGTTCCGACCTATAGATAGTATAATAGTTTATTAAGTCAGACGATGTATATTGCATTGTCCTGTAATGGTCCAAATTGCCGAACATATAGTATCCGTTGGCACCTATCGTGACATAATCCTTGATGTTGAATGTCAGTCCTAAAAACACTTGGTTGACGCCGCCTGTCCCTTGGTAAGTCTGTTCGTAAATCTGCTGGTTTTTGTTCCCTGGCAGTATCACAGAATCGGAAATGCTATAGTTATAGCCAATGTAGGAATATGGTATCAAACCTGCGCTTGCTCCGAGCCATTTGGTTATAGGAATCTGGAATGCTACATAATCCAACCTCCCTGTGAATGTGTTCTTTTGGGCATTTCCGCTCTTGAAATTGGACAATAAGCCTGATATTCCTATGTCGAATAAAAATGTTGTCGAATCAGTTGAAGTATATGTTGCTGGGTTTACCGAGTTTACGTGCAATGGTGAATAAAGACCTATTGCAATGTCGCCCATTGACTGGCTTCTGCCTGACGTCCCCTCCACCAACTGTCCATACCCATAGCGTGTGTATGGCGAATTGGTATTCATCTGACCCATAACTGCAGTCATTCCTCCTACCAGAACCACTACAAAAGTGATATAATATTTCAACAACCAATTTTTCATAACCTTTCGTATGGGCTTTGCTCTTTTGACTCTTTTTTTACAATCAAGTTTAATGTAAGTTTTATTTACCATAATGACATTTTTCGGAATTTATTCACAGACTGTTTTCAATCCCCACAATACCAAAAACGGGTCGTATTCAACAGGACTGTCCACCATTTCATACACCATTTCTCCGTATCCCCCAGTCATTATGATTTTCCCTATAGGCGATGCCTCTCTGAATCTCCCGATGCAGGCATTCATCTCGTCTATCATTCCCCGTAGTGCGCCGCAACCAATAGCTTCTCTTGTGCTTCGTCCTATATTCTCTTTAATATCAATAGCTTCTTCCACTTCGACTTTTGGCAACTTGGCAGTAAACTCATGCATTGCCCGTAACCGCATTTCAAGTCCCGGAGCAATGTTCCCTCCGATGAATTTGCCGTTCAGTATGACATCATAGGTATTGCATGTCCCTAAATCCATGACCAAAAAATCCTTACAATTCTCGTATTTCCCGCAAGCTCCTGCCATCCCTGCTATTCTGTCTAACCCCAATGTCTCAGGGGTCAGATATCCATTCTCGAATGGCAATTTCATGTTCTGGCTTATTCTAATCACTTCAAATCCTCTCTCAATAGCCTCTTTTTCTGTCAAATCTTCACGTCCGACTGTCGAAACTACCACTTTCCGGATATCATAGGTTTCTACAATTTTGCCAAGTCCTCTGCTTTCGTTCTTGTGTATTATATCTTTGAAAATCAAATAATTGTTATCAAATACACCTAACTTTGTATAGCTATTTCCTATGTCAATTGCCAAGGTCATTTGCCGAAACACTAAAACTTTGCAAAGGTACGTAATAAATTTCTTTCATGCAAATTTATCTATGAAAAAAATGTCTAACTTTTCATAATGAAAAAAAAGAGCAGTAATAGTTGATTATTTGTGATTTATTTTGTAACTTTGCACTCGCTTAAAAGTGTAGATTTATGAAGTGTAAAGTTTTGTCTGTATTGTTGTTTTTTGTTCTCACGGTCTCTGCCCAAGACTATCTCCGTGATAGGTCGCTTGAATCCTTTTCAAAACTTGTCGTGTCTGATTCTTATAGAGTTACGTATATTAAGTCCGACGATTATCGTGTTGTTATTGATACTATCGACAACGAGATACAACAACGCACGATTACTCAGGTTGTATCAGATACTCTCGTAATAAAATATGATGGTGGTAAGCTCGCTCCTGTTGCTATTCGTTTGTATGCTCCTTTTCTTACGGATATTGAGATTTCCGAGACAGCTCGTTTTTCGACGGACGAACAGTTTTCGACTGAGCGGTTAAATATTGCTCTTCGAGGTGCTGGTTCAATACGTTTTGGCAAGACTTTGGAGTGTGACTCTGTGATAGCATCTCTTTCTGGGGCAGGCTCTATGAGCTTTTCGTCCGTTTACGCAAAACTTTCTGCTTTTACCGTGTCTGGTACTGTCTCGTGCACCGTCAATGGTGTTGTATATACCGACGGATTGGTGGCAGAAATCAATGGTGCTGGTAAAATGTTGTTCAACGAGCCTGTCACCGCATCTGGCAGGGTAGTCCTTACGGTCAATGGTACTGCTTCTATTGAGGCTAAAAAACTCATAAAAGCCTATCGTATTGCTGAGAATATTGAGGGCGCAGGGTATATCAAGACTCGTTCTGTCGAGGCTGACCTCTGTGATGCCTCTCTTCATGGTATTGGTTCTATAACTATCGGTGGAACAGTGAATTATTTCAGTAAAGAGTTAATCGGTATTGGCAGAATCAATACTAAAGATCTCGTGATAAAAAAATAAAGGTGATACTCGTTGGACGTGAAAATATTGACTCGGCAGAATGGCGGACTCTACTTGAGACTTCACCGTTTTCGTCGGTTTTTCAGTCTCCTGAATGTTATGACCTTTTTGCCTCTTCTGGTTATTTCAACCCCTTTGTCATTGCTTATCGTGATGATAAAAGTGGTCGTATTCTTGCCTTGATTTCTGGGACCATACAATGCGATGGTAATGTTGTGATGCGCTTTTTTTCACGTCGTGCCATTGTCTATGGTGGACCGCTGATTGATACATCTGTTTCAGTTGATTCCCTTAAATCAGTATTGAACGAGCTGAAATCAATTCTTAAAGGCAAAGCTATTTATCTTGAATTTCGCACTTTTTTTGACTATTCAGCATATGCCTCTGCTTTCTATTCCGAAGGGTTCTCTCTCGTTCCTTATCTTGGTTATTTGATTGATACATCGACCTCTGATGCCCTTCGTCGCATACAGCGTCGAAAGCGAGAACAGATATCTTCTGCCATCAGTCGTGGAGCTTCTGTTTGCGATACGCCTTCTGTTGCTGATATTGAGGCTTTTTACAGCATACTGGGCAATCTGCATCGTCATAAGACCAAGACCCCGATACCTCCGGTGTCGTTTTTCATTGCTCTTGCCCGTTCGTCGGTTGGTCGGGTAATTGTAATTAAAAATAGTGCTGGCATTGTCGTTTCCGGCTCAGCAGTAATGTTCCTTTCAGGAGGTACGCTTTACCATTTCTATGTGGCAGGCGACGACCACTCATTCAAAGCTCTCTTCCCTTCAACTTTGGCGCATTGGTCTGTTATTCAATATTCTATCGAGCACTATATGCACTTTTGCGACCTTATGGGCGCAGGTCTTCCTGGTGTTCACGATAGCTTGATTGCCTTTAAAAAGAAATGGGGTGGTGCAATCGTTGCTGCCGACCGCTTTCTTTATCCTCTTGATAAATTTTTATATTCTCTTGGCAGGTTTGCCATGGCTGTATTTCGAAGAATATGAACCTGCCTTATCTGCTCACACTGATCACTATTCAGCGCATACGATTCTTTCTATTGACTGGAACTCCTTGCTGTCTCGTATATTGTCGAAATCGTCGTCTTTTCTGATTACGGCGCACGATTCAAATCCGTTTTCCACTGCTGTCATTAGGTTTTCGATGGCTGCTGTCTTGTCGCCCATGATTGAGTACATGCAGGCTATGTTGTAATATATGACAGAGTACATTATCGAATCTGATATTTCAATCATCTTTTCCGCCCATGCTTTAGCTTCATCTTTTCTGCCGAGACATGCCAATGCGAACATCCTATATGATTCTATCGAGGCTACAGTGTCAATTTTGAGTATCTTTTCGTATATCTCTTTGCTGCCTTCCTTGTCTCCCTGTTTTGTTCTCAGCTCGCCTTTTTTATAGAGCAGTACGGGACTTTCTCCGAACAACGTCAGCAGAGTGTCGATATCAACTTCTGCTTCAGCGTATCTGCCTGCTTCTTCTCTCAGTCTCGAACGTTTCGACAATATCGAATATCCTGATTTTTGCATTTCTTTCCCGATGTTGTTTAGGGCTGTGTCGAGGTTCTCTAATGCCTTGTCGATATTGTCTAATTCCTCGTAGCAATTAGCCTTTGCAACGTACCAATTGAATGGAATATCTTTATTTCCCCTTTTTGCAACCTCTTCAGCAGTCTCGATAGATGCTATTCCTTGCAGCCATTCTTTCTTGCTCATATAGTAATTTGCAAGATAAATAGCAACACCTTCCGCTATTCCCGACGAGTCAGTGCAATTTTTGGCAAGTTCTTGCAGTTCTTGCAGACCCTCTTCTTCGTCTCTTCCAAGTGCTATTTTTACGCTACCTCGTCTGAGTATCCATAGGTCTTTGAAATCTTTCGTCTTCCCCTCATTTATGATATTGTCCATTTTCATGATGGTATATTCATATTCTTTTTCGGCAAGTGTCATAAAGTCGGATGTTGTGAAACCCACATCCTCAATCTGGGCATAAATCATATAATCATCAATTGCCTCTTTGTATCTTTTCTCATTGAAGCATAATTGAGCTCTTGTAAATCTGGTTTGTGTGTCGAATGGATTTTCTCTGAGGATCTGTCCCAAAATGTCAAACGACTCATTTTTATAGCCGTTTCGGTATAGGAACTTTGCATAGTTTGTCCTGATTTGCGAATTGTCTTTATCGAGTTTTATAGCCTCCTGATAATCCTTAAATGCAGCTTCTGTGTCGCCTAATACCTCTTTGCACTTTGCCCGCTGAACGAAGGTATGAGCGTTCTTTTTGTTGGCTTTTATTGATTTTGTCAAACACTCATCAGCCTCGGCATACATTCCGTTGTGATGGTATATGATTCCTTTCAGCAGATATGCGTATGCTGTCGTTTCTTTGTTTTTTCCTTTTTTGCACTCTATGGCAGTATCGATGGTTTGCAATGCATTTTCGATGTCGTTGTCTGCAATCATCATATAGGCAGATGTCATAAGGGCTTCAGCGTCAGTACCGTATTTTTCAATGTAATTCAGATACAGAATCTTTGCTGCTTCTGGGAATACCTGATAAGCCGATCTTACGACCGACATTACGTTTTTTTTCGGAATCTTGTCTATTGACAGGTTCTGTTCGTTCATCTCTTGTGCCACTGCACTTACGGCAACGATAACTGCTATTGCCAATACTGCAAAAATCTTTTTCATAATTTATCTGTTATTCAAATAGAATAGGGCATGAAAACCCTATTCTATTTCTTTTCGGTTTCATCGTTTTTATAATCCGGCGAATGCAACGCCATTCTCTCTGTCAATCTCAACGATTTCTCCTTCTGGTTTATATTCGAACGGAACATACTTATACATCCTGTAGCGGCATAGACTTCCACTTTCGGTCATAGCCATATTTACCCTCAGTCCGTTGTCGTGTGTATTCATTGTCTTACGCAGAGTTTCTGTGTTCTTCTCGTCAATGAATTTGCCAATAGCGGCAGTTGACGGATTTGCGAAAAATGCTTGATAACCTGCGACCTTTTCTCCTTTATAATACACGTCTGGCTTGCTTCCGAATATTGCCACAAACCCCATGATAATCAATGCCGTTCCTACGAATCCTAATCCCCAGACTTCCCACGACGACGTTCCTATTTCCATAACCATCAGCAGCACTGCTGCCGCGATTCCTACTACTATGTAGCAAATGCCTTTTCCTAAATTTGCTACTGATTTCTTGTATGTTATATCACTTTGGATATCTTCCAATAAACTATTTGGAATATTGTTTGTTGTTTTCATAAAATGTTATTTGTTAAATTGTACGACTATTATTGTAAATGATGGCAATATAGTCTAATTCAACATTTTATGAAGTGCAAACACAAAATAAAGCGGTGGCCGTTTGCTTGCAGCTAACCAACAGTTGCTTTTGATTAAACGTATTTTTTCATGATATCCTCTCTCAACGACTTTCATTATCACCGAGTGTCCGGCGTTGCTGAATGTCTTGACGAGGTTTCCGCCTGCGCTGTTCAATCCGCCAATGACAATCTCCTCTATTGCAAGTCCGCTGTCGTTCCACCCCGATTCTATTATCTCCTTCCTTTCTTGCCTCTCCCTTGGTTGTTGTTCGCTCTTTTCGTCTGGCAGCACGAACCACTGTCCGGTTATGCTCCACGCAACCATCAGAACGACAAGTATGACCCGCAGCCTTCCTTTCATATTTAGAATATCTTGAAGTGTCTGAATACAAGGTTAATGATTATAATACAGGCAGTTCCTGTTATAGCTTCCAACCAATAGTCCAAACCTATGAGCGAACCGACAGCAGCGGCACACCATATTGTGGCAGCGGTTGTCATTCCTTTCACCGATGCTCCTTCCTTGAAGATGACACCTGCTCCGAGGAACCCCATTCCGCTTGCTATCTGTCCGATGATTCGGGTGGGGTCTGCCCCTGGCAGTTGCACGATGCAAAACAATGTGCTCCCTAATGTGACGAGCGACAGAGTCCTTGCCCCGACATCCTTGTGGCTATACTCTCGTTCAAGGCCGAGGCATGTCCCGAGGACAACTGATACCAATATCTTCAAGTAAAACATACCCTTAAACTTCGTTGTCGCAATACATACATCTCTTCACACCTTTTTCATCTACGTAGAATCTCTGTCTTACAGCCTCTTTCGTGGTTATGCAGTGTGGATTTTTGCAGGTTGCTCCCTCCATTTGTATCTCTTCAGGGTCTATTATGTTGTCCTTTTGGTCTCTCCAGTCCAATAGAGTCAGTATGAGCGACATTCTTACGAACTTGCCGTTTTCCACTTGGCGGAAATATGCAGCTCTTGGGTCGTTGTCGACGCCTTCAGTTATCTCGCCTACGCGAGGCAGTGGGTGAAGCACAATCATATCCTTCTTGCCGTATTTCATCTTTGCTTCGTCGAGAATGAAAGCAAGTTTCAGTCTTTCGTATTCTGCTTTGTCGGCGAAACGTTCTTGCTGCACTCGTGTCATATACAGAACGTCGAGTTCTGGCATTGCCTCCTCTATGCTACCCACCTCCTTGAACGGAATGCCGTCACGTTTCATCTCTTCGGTCATATAGCTTGGCAACTGCAACTCCTTAGGCGAAATCAACACGTAGCGGGTCCCCTCATAGCGGCTCATGGCTTTGATGAGCGAATGCACTGTACGACCATATTTCAAGTCGCCGCAAAGTCCTATGGTGAGGTGGTCGAAATGTCCGAGTTCGCGTTTGATGGTGAGCATGTCGGTCAGTGTCTGCGTAGGGTGGTTGTGCCCTCCGTCGCCTGCATTGATGACAGGCACACCCGAATAATTCTTTGCAATCCATGGTGCTCCTTCCTTAGGATGACGCATGGCGACAATGTCGGCGAAACACGAAATCACGCGTATTGTGTCAGCTATCGTTTCGCCTTTGCTGACCGACGACGAGTTTGCGTCCGAGAATCCGAGAACGTTTCCTCCGAGCTCCATCATGGCAGCAGTGAAACTGAGTCTTGTTCTCGTGCTTGGCTCAAAGAATAATGTGGCTAATTTTTTGCCCTTGCAAGCTTCGGCGTATTTTTCCCTGTGGGCTATGATGTCAAGTGCTCTCTCCATTATTTGGTCAATTTCCTTGACCGAGAGGTTTGTTGGTTCCAATAAATGTCTCATGTTCAATGAATTGTTATTGTGACGGACTTACGTATATCTGCTTTGCAAAGTAATGAAAAATAATTCATACTACCAAATTTTTTTCCGAATTTCTTTGAACATTCTCTGCGACTTTCAGATTTTTTATGCCGAATACACGAAATTATAGGTGTCATTTCTGCGTATGAAAAAAATAATTTTCGTAAATTTTCGTATTATTGTTTGTTAATCTAATAATTTATTCGTAACTTTGCCACGTTAAAAATGTTTAATTTAATAATAACCTTTTTGTATGAAAAAATTGAGTTTTTTCGTAGCGTTACTGGCATTCATGATAATGTTGCCGTTTACGCTTGAGGCTCAGGATCCGCTGTATGTGGAGGATTTCGAGGGGGGGGGTAATTTGCCAAC
>JAKSNU010000002.1 GCA_024399535.1 Paludibacteraceae bacterium | reverse complement strand
GTCACTGACGTCAAACTGTCGCAACCAAAAAAAGCATATTCACCAATAGAAGTCACGCTATTTGGTATCGTCACTGATGTCAAACTTTTACACGGCCAAAAAGCATATTCACCAATAGAGGTCACACTGTTAGGTATAGTCACTGATGTCAAATTGCTGCAATAGCAAAAAGCATATCCACCAATAGAAGTCACACTGTTGGGTATAGTCACTGATGTCAAGCTGCTGCAATATGCAAAAGCAGAACTACCAATAGAAGTCACACTGTTGGGTATAGTCACTGAAGTCAAGTTGCTACAATATGCAAAAGCAAATTTACCAATAGATGTCACGTTGTTTCCGATTGTCACCGAGGTCAGGCTGCCGCAATTATCAAAAGCGGCTTCTCCAATTGAAGTCACACTGTTTGGGATTGTCACTGAAGTTAAGCTGCTGCAACTATAGAATGCATAAGAAGGTATTGAGTTAACACCATCTGCAATAGTTACGTTTGTAATAGGACAATATCTAAAACAACGTGATAAAGGCATTGCACATTGAGGAATTGTCACTGAAGACAAGCTGCTACAATTATCAAAAGCATAATAATTAATAGAAGTCACACTGCTTGGGATAATTACCGATGTCAAACTACTGCAATTCCCAAAAACTTCAAAATCAATAACAGTCACACCGTTGCCAATTGTCACTGATGTCAAACCGCTGCACCAATAAAAAGCAGCAGTGTCAATAGAAGTCACACTGTTAGGAATTGCTACAGATGTCAAGCTATAGCAATGGGCAAAAGCATCCTTTCCAATAGAAGTCACGCTGTTTGGTATTGTCGCTGATGTCAAACTGCCGCAATACATAAAAGCATAATCTTTAATAGAAGTCACACTATTGGGTATGGTCACTGATGTCAGACCGCCGCAATCATAGAAAGCACGAACTCCAATAGATGTCACGTTGTATGTTACATTGTTATATGTTACAGATGAAGGAATGACAACTGAACCAGAATAACTGCCTCTTGCCACTTCCACCCGATTCAGACCATAGATAGTGGTGTACCAAATGCCGTCAACTGCAAACGTACTTCCAAATGTCGACAGGCACACTGTCAGGCACAAAAAAACTGATAAAAATCTCTTCATAACAAAAATGAATTATTGCGGAAAACCCTGGCTTCTGAATCCTCCAGTTTGGATATAAAAGGTGTGAAACCATTATATGCTTAAGCGCAAATAAACACCAAATAATCAATATGTCTGCAACCTACCCACTTACCACTACGGTGTGCTGCAATTGCAAATATCACCAGCACAGGGCATTGTCTCAGTTTGCTGCTGCAAAGATACAACAATTTCCCAAACCTGCAAAACATATAAGAAAGAAATTGCCACAATCAATACAAATATTTTCTTCAAAATCCTTTTGTTATTTCATAATAACGTCATGACACTCGAAGATCTATATCAAAAACAAACTAAAAAAATGTGTAAACATTTTTATCACCACATATGTCCATTACGCCGTTTTTGCAATCTTGCACACGTTTATAGTACGTTCGTGCTGGGCGAACAAAATAAAGACGGAGCTTTTGTGCTCCGTCTTTATTTTGTTCCTATAATTCTGCGTGAGAAAAACAAATCACTTGCCGTGTTTGATAGCAGCCTGAGCAGCAGCCAAACGTGCGATTGGCACACGGAATGGCGAACAGCTGACATAGTTCAGACCTACCATATGGCAGAACTCGACTGATGATGGTTCTCCACCATGCTCGCCACAAATACCGCACTTGAGGTCTGGGCGAATAGAACGTCCCTTCTCAGTTGCCATCTGTACAAGCTGACCTACACCATTGCGGTCCAAAACCCTAAATGGATCGTTCTTCAATATCTTCATGTTGAGATATGCTGGCAAGAACGATGCAATGTCGTCACGCGAATATCCAAACGTCATCTGTGTCAAGTCGTTAGTACCGAACGAGAAGAACTCAGCCTTAGTCGCAATACGGTTTGCAGTCAAAGCAGCACGTGGTATCTCGATCATAGTTCCAACCTTATATTCAACACGGTCCTTACGTTCAGCAAACAATTGTTCTGCCGTATCGCGGATGACCTTCTCCTGATTCGAGAATTCATACAAGATACCTGTCAATGGTACCATAATCTCAGCTATAGCATATATACCTTCAGCTTTCAAGTCGAGAACAGCACCGAGTATCGCACGTGTCTGCATCTCTGTAATCTCAGGATATGTATTTCCAAGACGACAACCACGATGACCGAGCATTGGGTTAGCCTCGTGCAAAGCGTTGACACGATTGCGGATATAATCATACGAAACACCCATTATCTCAGCCAACTCTCTCTGCTCCTTCTCCTCGTGTGGCACAAACTCGTGCAAAGGTGGGTCAAGCAGACGCACTGTAACAGGACATCCTGCCATTGCCTTGAATATACCTCTGAAATCCTCCTGCTGATAAGGCAATATTTTCTTCAATGCCTTGCGACGTCCTGCCTCAGTCTCAGCAAGAATCATCTCGCGCATTGCCTTGATTTTTTCACCCTCGAAGAACATATGTTCCGTACGGCAAAGACCAATACCTACTGCACCGAAATTACGTGCAACTTGAGCATCGTGTGGAGTGTCGGCATTAGTGCGTACTTTCAGACGTGTATATTTGTCAGCCAAAGCCATGAGGTCTTTGAAATCCTGGTTTAGCTCGGCATCTTTAGTTGCCACTACACCGAGATATACCTCGCCGGTAGAACCATTGATAGAGATATAGTCACCCTCGTTGATAATCTTGCCAGCCACGTTGATGGTCTTAGTAGCATAATCTATCACAAGTTCGCCTGCACCAGAGACGCAGCATTTACCCATACCACGAGCAACAACTGCAGCATGAGAAGTCATACCGCCACGTGCTGTCAAAATACCCTCAGCTGCATTCATTCCTGCAAGGTCTTCAGGTGATGTCTCAATACGAACCATGACAACTTTCTCCTCGCGCGAAGCCCACTCAGAAGCATCGTCAGCATTGAATACTACGCGACCACATGCTGCTCCTGGACTTGCTGCCAAACCTTTGGTCAACACAGTTGCCTTTTTCAAAGCATCCTTGTCAAACACAGGGTGCAACAACTCGTCGAGTTTGTTTGGCTCAACTCTCATCACTGCCTCCTGCTCGGTTATCATACCTTGGTGAAGCATATCCATTGCTATCTTGACCATGGCAGGACCTGTACGCTTGCCATTACGAGTCTGGAGGAACCAGAGTTTACCCTCTTGAACAGTGAACTCCATATCCTGCATATCGCGATAGTGGTTCTCCAACTTGGTCTGTATTGCATCAAGTTCTTTATATATTTCAGGCAAAGCCTCTTCCATCGAAGGATATTTCTGCAAACGCTCTTCCTCGCTGATTCCTGCAAGTTTAGCCCAACGTTGCGAGCCAATCTTGGTAATCTGCTGTGGCGTACGTATTCCGGCTACTACATCCTCGCCTTGAGCATTGATGAGGTACTCGCCATTGAACAAATCCTCGCCAGTTGCAGCATCACGGCTGAAGCAAACACCTGTTGCCGAGGTATTACCCATATTTCCGAATACCATAGCCATAACACTAACTGCAGTACCCCACTCGTCTGGAATCTGCTCCATCTTCCTATAGAGGATAGCACGCTCGTTCATCCATGAATCGAACACTGCACAAATAGCTCCCCACAACTGTTCGTAAACGTCCTCAGGGAACGTCTTGCCTGTCCTTTCAAGAATTGCAGCCTTGAATTTAGATACAAGCTCCTGAAGGTCCTCGACGGTCAATTCAACATCAAGCTTGATGCCTCGTTTGCTCTTGACCTCGTCAATAATCTCCTCAAATGGGTCCTTGTCAGTTTTGTTAACAGGTTTCAGGCCAAGCACCACATCGCCATACATCTGCACGAAACGACGATAAGAATCCCATACGAAACGTGGATTGTTGGTCTTCTTGATCATTCCAGCTACAACACTGTCGTTCAAACCAAGGTTAAGAATTGTATCCATCATTCCTGGCATTGACGCTCTCGCTCCTGAACGTACAGAAACCAATAGAGGATTAGCTGTGTCCCCGAATTTTGATTTCATCAGTTCTTCAATCTTAGCCAACGCTTTGTTGACATCGTCTCTCAACAACTCAACAACCTTATCTTTGCCAAGTTCGTAATACTCATTGCAAACATCTGTCGTAATAGTGAATCCTGGAGGTACTGGCACACCTATCAGGTTCATCTCGGCGAGATTGGCTCCTTTTCCTCCGAGGAGTTCTCTCATCTCAGCCTTTCCTTCAGCGCATCCGTTGCCGAAGGTGTAAACTCTTTTCTTATTCTCCATTTTCTATAATTATTTATATAACTTTCATATTCTCGGCAGACTCATACCGTTTATCTTTGAATAGAGGTCCAATGCATAAACATCGGTCATTCCGCTAATATAGTCGAGCACGCTTTGCACACGTAGATAATCATCTTCAGCCCTCACATCGTATTGACCTGGTATCCTGCTGAGCAATTGCTTCGAGTATGCTTTATCAGGTTCAAACACAGCATTCATCATCAGTTCAATAAGTTCAGAAATAATCTTATAACCAGCTAACTCGATATCAACGACCATATGCGATTTATATATATTCTCGTACGAGAATTTTACACATCTTTTATACGCTTCACCCAATTCGCTTGGCAATGAATCAATGAGCGAACCTTCAAATTCTCCGTTCAGTATCTTCTCCTCGTTGTCGAGAAACACTTTGCTCACTCCGTCCACCATCATGCCCATCACAGTGCTTCGAAGATATGCCACCCTTTCATTCTTGTCAACGACTTTCTCGAATATCATTTCAGATCTTTTCCTCCTACGCTCGTCCATATACCCCATCATCAGACTTATCGTATCGTCGTAAGTTATGATTTTCAATTTGAAAGCATCCTCAATATCCATGAGTTCATAGCATATATCGTCAGCAGCCTCCACTATATACACCAAAGGGTATCTGGCATATTTATTGAGATTATGAGGGTCGCGTATGATTCCCAAATCATTGGCTATCCTCTCGTAATTCTGCATATCTGACACAAAAAAACCGAACTTCTGTTTTCCTGGTTCGGCATATATTGACTGAAATGGATATTTTACGATTGAAGCCAATGTTGGATATGTGAAAACAAAACCTCCTTCGCGACGACCAACAAAGGTATGAGTCAACAATCTGAAAGTATTGGCGTTACCCTCGAACATCTCAAGGTCACGCCACATATCATCTGAGACTTTCAGTCTTTTACGGTATTCACGACCTTTCCTTTCTGAGAAAAAGGTACCTATAGCATTCTCCCCAGAATGTCCGAATGGCGGATTGCCTAAGTCGTGTGCCAAACATGCGGTAGCAACTATTGTACCAATCTCGCTGAACATAGTAGCCATCTCGGGATGACGCTGCGCCAATCCCGAACCAACTATATTAGCTATCGAACGACCAATACACGACACTTCCAAGCTATGAGTCAATCGGTTGTGTACGAACACACTTCCCGGTAAAGGAAAAACCTGCGTTTTGTTCTGTAATCTTCTGAATGGTGGCGAGAATATCAAACGATCGTAGTCGCGCTGAAATTCAGTACGACTATCGTGACTTTTCAGATAGAGTTCCTCCAAGCCAAATCTTTTGGTCGTTATGAGTCTCGACCACTCCATCATTTCTTCTTTCCTCCGTATTCAAATGAAACAGGTACCGTCATCAATTTGCGTTGCTCGTTATTGCGACCTGTGATTGTCGGACTGAGTTTCATCTTTATCTTTGACTTATTGCCGCTTATTCCGACAAAGTTTTTGACAATTTCAACGACAGTACTTCTGTTCTGTTTATCAAGGATATTACCGAGATTTGTGCGCACCACCAAAGGCAATGTTGCAGTCTTGCCACCTTCAACCGAAAACGATTTTCTGAGATTTCCCTCTGCCACATCCAAACCATCAATATTCATAGTGTATATCATACCATTGATAGCTGCTTTACCTTCATTAGGATTTTTGACATTGAGGTTCACTGTCAATTCCAAAGGGAGATCCTTGAAATCGCCTTGCAACAATTTCGAAATGGTTGACATATTCTGCATCAACGACACTGCTGAAAGGTTGCTGAAATCGATACCTCCGACTTTCACGTCAGATACCGATTTGTAACTATACTCGCATTTCGTCATATTGACTATTCCGCTCAGGAAACTGCAACCAGTCAATGCTACAAGCATTGCGACCAACAGAAGTGCACTTTTAATATTTCTCATAATACCCATTTTTCGACTGCTTCCTTCAGAGGGTTAGCAAGTCCGAGTTTGTTTTTCTTATTATATCCACAGAGATCTTGGAACAATTTGTTAGGATTGAGTCCTTTGAGTTTTGACACCATATCATAACCGAGTTTTTGCAATGGCTCGACCCACTCTTCGGGAACTCCTATCTCGACATATTTATCTGTGCTATCTTTAACAACTTTCTTCTCTGGCTTCATCTGTGGGAAGAACAGAACTTCCTGAATAGCTGATTGTCCAGTCATAAGCATGACCAATCTGTCCATTCCAATTCCCATACCTGAAGTAGGAGGCATACCGTATTCCAATGCCCGTACAAAATCCCTATCAATGAACATAGCCTCATCATCGCCCTTTTCGCTCAGTTTGAGTTGTTCCTGGAATCTCTCCAACTGGTCAATAGGGTCGTTCAGTTCGCTATAAGCATTTGCCAATTCCTTACCGTTGACCATAAGTTCAAATCTCTCGGTGAGGTCTTTGTTGTTTCTATGGCGTTTGCATAGTGGCGACATCTCTTTAGGATAATCGGTAATAAATGTAGGTTGTATATAGTTGTCCTCGCAGAACTCGCCGAATATCTCGTCTATGAGTTTTCCTTTGCCCATAGTATCGTTGATGTCCATTTTGAGTTCCTTGCAAATCTGACGAATTTCGTCTTCGCTCTTGCCGTTAAGGTCATAGCCAGTAAAGAACTTGATGGAATCGAGCATTGTGACACGTGTGAACTTTGGACCGAAATCTATCTCGCGATCGCCCACTTTCACCACTGTAGTTCCATTCACGTCTCGGCAAATCTTACGTATCATATTCTCAGTGAAGTCCATCATCCAGTTGTAGTCCTTGTAAGAAACATAAATTTCCATACAAGTAAACTCTGGATTGTGAGTTCTGTCCATACCTTCGTTTCTGAAGTTTTTCGAGAATTCATAGACACCTTCAAATCCACCGACTATCAATCTCTTAAGATATAGTTCATCGGCGATTCTCATATAGAGCGGAATATTAAGCGCATTGTGGTGAGTAATGAACGGACGTGCAGAAGCTCCACCAGGTATAGATTGCAATATTGGTGTCTCAACCTCAGTATATCCGAACGAGTTGAAGAACTCGCGCATTGAGCTATATACTTTTGACCTTTTCAGAAATATATCCTTCACACCATCGTTTACCACGAGGTCAACATACCTCTGGCGGTATCTCTGCTCAGGGTCGTCAAAAGCGTCATATACCACGCCATCTTTATACTTCACTATTGGCAATGGTCTGAGCGACTTACTGAGCACTGTCAACTCCTTGCAATGTACAGAAATTTCACCCATTTGCGTTCTGAATACAAACCCTTTGACTCCAACGAAATCGCCTATATCAAGCAATTTCTTGAATACGGTGTTGTACATCTCAGGCTGAGCCTCAGTATTCACATCGTCTCGGGTGACATACACCTGTATTCTCCCCTTAGAGTCCTGCAATTCAATGAACGAAGCTTTGCCCATGATACGACGGCTCATCATCCTACCTGCAATGCAGACCATCTTAGGTTCACCTGCATCGTCCTTGAAATTCGCTTTTATATCTTCTGACAGCGCATCTGTTGGGTACATAGCTGCCGGATATGGCTCTATACCCATTCCGCGCAATGTGTCCAACGACTGACGTCTGAATTGTTCCTGTTCCGAAAGTTCCATGGTTTTACATGTTTGATGGATTCTTCCAATAAATCAAATCATCTTCAAACTCCTTGATAGCTTGGAGTGTAGGTTTTGGCAACTGCTCATAATAACGCGATATTTCTATCTGCTCCCTGTTGTCGAACACCTCTTCAAGGTTATCACTTTGTGTCTGGAAATCTGCCAATTTCTTATCCAACTCATGTTTTGTCTCAATAGCTATCTGATTTGCCCTTTTTGCTATGATTCTTACTGTCTCATAAACATTTCCAACCGGATCGCACATTGCATTCATATCGCGCGTGATTGTGTTCACTGGTGCGTTTGATTTTCTTGCCATATCGTATTAGTTTTATTTATTTTCCTTTTTATTTTAATCGCCCACCACACGTCTTGCCTCTTTCAGAATTTTAGCTGCATCTTTTACATATTTACCATTCTGAAATTCGTTGACGTATCTGTAGTATTCATCGACCACCTCGCTATATCTCTCGCTCTGTTTTTCAGCAACCGACAATTGCGCCTCTTTTGCTTTAGCTTTAAGTATCAAGAATACAGCGTCTTCCCTAAATTTGCTATCAGGATATTCCTTGAGCATATTCTCGGCAGTAACCACACAAGCTTTGTAATTATTGCCGCCATACAACCCCAAATCATAATAAAGTTTAGCCGCAACAAATATCTTTTCAGCCATCTTATCCTCCATTTCGTTTAGGTATCTGTAAGCATCTTCGACATGTATTCCGGCAGGATAAAATTCAATGTACTCGGCGAATGAATATATTGCATTTTCAGTAGCAGTCTGATCCAAACGCACATCAGGCGAATCCAAATAATAACAATATGCTATCTGAAAACGCACCTCTTCAGCAAATTTCCCCTTTGGATAATTTCTAAGATACGAATCGAAATACTCGCTGGCTGACAGATAATTGCCAGATGTACCTTTAGAATCAGAGAGCATATACGACTTCCCAAGCAGGTATATTATTTCCTCTGCCTGCGATGTCCCCCTGAAATTAGGCATAACATCCTCAAATAGAGATATTGCACGTACATAGCGCCTCTCCTGAAGATAATTCTTAGCCATACGATACTTCAGTTCATAATCATCAGATTTTTGAAGCTTCGCATAACTTGTACATCCAGTCATCATCACGAACGTGCTAAATATCAATATATAACCAATTCGTCTATACATATTTTTTCAGCCTGCAAATTTAGCAATTCTTTTTCACATCACCAAACAAAATCGACACATTTTTTTATCAAGAATGATGATATGGGTGTTCCAACTGCAACGTTATCGTAGTAGCATCGCACAGCTCGGTCGGACCATAATATTGTATTGGTCCAGGATACAGATATGTGTTTGTAGCGTCAGCCCATTCTGCACGGTGAGCCTCAAAGAAACTGAATGGTTCATCATCAAGGTCCACCAATGTTTTACGTATAACTGGTTTCACAACACCTTTTCTCTTCTCCAAAGTCATCATTGACGTAAATGGCACACCTCCCGCTATCCATTGGTCGCTCGGTGCAGTAAGATGCTTGATACTAACCATATATCCAGTCATTCCCTCCATTATGAGTGCAGCTGAGGTAAATCCTAACGTATAACAATAATTTGAATCAAAATTCGTTGGATATGAGCATCTTCCTTCATAACCAAAGAAATGAGACAATGCCGAAAATTTACCTTTGAACGTCCCCTCTTCAGCCATTCTCTTCAATTTTTGCGTACATAGTTCTATGAGCAACTCTTCTGTCTCAATCTTTGACACTTGCACATTTCCGTGCGGATCACGATCCAACGCAAGCTGCTTTGCAATCTTGTTTGGCAATGTAACATAGAAATCACGGCTTTCGCGCGACAAAGACTGCATTACATAGTATCGCTTGTCATCATCCGTTCTGAGTTTACTGTATTCTTCTGAGTCTGACACCAATGCATCGTTGAGTTCTTTTATAAGTTTCTTCATCTCTGGCACAAACTCAATCAACCCCTCTGGCACGATGACTGTCCCAAAATTCTGTCCTCCCTCTGCTCGTTTTACAACAGAATCCACAATAACATCTACAATATCGTTGAGCGACATTTTTTTCGCGCTGACCTCTTCGCTTATTATAGCGACGTTAGGCTGTGTCTGCAATGCGCACTCTAACGTAATATGCGAAGCTGACCGCCCCATGAGTCGAACAAAATGCCAATATTTCTTTGCTGATATAGCGTCACGCTGCACGTTTCCTATGAGTTCTGAATAGACCTTGCATGCAGTATCAAATCCAAAAGAGGTCTCTATATATTCGTTCTTTAAATCCCCATCAATGGTTTTCGGACAACCCACCACTTGAATATTGTAACCTTTACGCTTATAGTATTCAGCTAACACACAAGCATTTGTATTGGAATCATCTCCGCCGATTATGACAAGTGCCTTAATACCAAGTTTTTCGCATATCTCTCGTCCTTTCTCGAATTGTTCTTCAGTTTCGAGTTTCGTACGTCCCGAACCTATCATATCGAAACCTCCTGTATTTCTGCATTCATCTACTTGGTCGAACGATATCTCGATATATTGATGATCAATGAGTCCGCTTGGTCCTCCGATGAATCCATATAAACGACAACGCGAGTTGAAATGATTCAACCCGTCGAACAATCCTGCTATTACATTGTGCCCCCCTGGAGCCTGTCCTCCAGACAAGATAACACCAACGTTTATTGGCTCATATTTCTTCTCCTCACCTCTTAAGAATCTCACGACAGGCAAACCGCTCGTATGAGGGAAAATATCCTTTATCTCGTCTGCCACCTCCACTGTCTCACGCTTCTGCAATTCAACACCGAATCGCAATGTCTCGGGCAATTTTGGTTTATATAGTCCTCTTTCGAATTCTATTAAGCTTTTCTTCATATTATGGTAAGTTCTATAAAAAAAGGTCACGCCCCCTTCGCTGAGAAAAAATTCCTATTCTCTTACAGGATTTGAGGTTCCCTGCTCTTTGTAATCTGCCGATTTCCCGAAGGAAATTGTCCCGAAGGATGCAGCCCGCCATTGAAACAGCTGAATAGCCTCATTTTAATTTTTTAATTTGTAGAATTTTCCAATCCCGGCAGGTCGTGACCTATAGTAAGTTCTATTCATTAAACTGCTCTGCAATAGCCTTGATTCGTCTGTCAGCCTCTTCGACACATTTGTCGTAATCCCCCATCGGCATACTGACCTCAATATAATATTTTATCTTAGGTTCAGTACCTGAAGGTCTGACTGACACCTTTGTACCATCCTCAGCAAAATACTGCAGCACATTTGATGTCGTCTCGAAATCTATCATATATCTCTCGCCTGTCAGCACATCCAGTTCTGAGAGCATCTGATAATCTTTTATTTTCACCACTCTCGACCCATTTATTTGAGGAATAGGATTACATCTGTATTTCTTCATCATCTGCTGTATCTCTTCAGCACCACTCTTTCCCTCCTTGACTACCGAAATACCCTTCTCTCTGCTGAATCCGAACTCCTTATATATTGACAGCATATATTCGTACATAGTCATTCCTTTCATCTTTGTCCAAGCTGCCATCTCTGCCATCAATGCGCAACAACTGACAGCATCCTTATCCCTCACGAAATCAGCAGGCAGATAACCATAGCTCTCCTCGCCTCCTCCAATGTATCGTTTCTCACCTTCCGCTTTACGTATCTCCATTGCTATCCATTTGAAGCCTGTGTAGCAATCAACCATTTGAACTCCAAATTTATCGCAAATTCGTTTTATCATCTCGGTGGTTACAATGGTCTTAACCATGAAATCATTCATCTTAAGATCGCCAGTCTCTTTACGCCTTGACAATATATAATGTGTGAACATCATTGCAGTCTGATTTCCTGTCACAAGAGTCCATTCTCCCTTTAGGTTCTTGACAGCAATACCCAATCTGTCAGCATCTGGATCAGAAGCCATTACGATATCAGCATCTATCTCTTTCGCTTTCTTGATAGCGAGGTCAAGTGCTGCAGGTTCTTCAGGGTTTGGCGACACCACAGTTGGGAAATCTCCGCTGACGACAGCCTGTTCTTCGACTACCGTCACATTTGTAAAACCTATTTCCTTGAGACATCTTGGTATCAACATTATGCCAGTACCATGGATAGGAGTATATACAATCTTAATATCGTTGTTTTGGGCTATTGCCTCTGGAGTGAGCAACACGCTCTTAACCTTCTCAAGATAAATAGAATCCACATCCTCACCAATACTTTGTATAAGTTCTGGTTCTGGTCTTGGCGAGAATTTTATTTCGTCAGGCGATTTGATATTCTCCACTTCGCGTATTATGTTCGTATCATGTGGTGCCACAATCTGCGCTCCGTCTCCCCAATAAGCCTTATATCCATTGTATGCCTTTGGATTATGAGAAGCGGTAACTATCACACCGCTCTGACAACCGAAATGTCTGATAGCAAACGAGATTTCAGGTGTTGGTCTAAGCGATTCGAACAGATATACTTTTATACCATTTGCCGAGAATATATTAGCTACAGTCTCAGCGAAGAGTCTGCTATTGTTTCTGCAATCATGTCCGACAGCAACACTTATGCTCTGTCCCTTAAAAATACGCAACAAATAGTTCGACAATCCTTGAGTTGCTGCACCGACAGTGTATATATTCATTCTGTTCGACCCAACACCCATTATTCCTCGCAATCCTCCGGTACCAAATTCCAAGTCCTTATAAAATGCCTCTACAAGGTCTGTTTGGTCTTGAGCGTCAAGCATTCGTCTCACTTCGGCCTTAGTTGCTTCATCATAATTTCCTTCGAGCCAGGCGTTAGCCTTTGCCCTAACTTTATCGTCTGCTTTCATTTGTCAATGAATTGAAGTTTCCAAAATTTTAGTTCTGACTGTAGGTTTCAGGACTACCCACTCCATGTCAGCCGGGATAAGTACCGACTCGCCATCGGCAATAGTCAGATAATCGCCATCAAATACCATTGTGACATGCCCTTCGACCACTGTAAGTACGACACAGCTTTCAGCATCCTCAGCGGCATATTCACGTTCTGTATCTATATCAATGAGGTTAACCCTGAATCTATCGTTATCCACCAAATTAACAACGCTGTTCAGCTCCTCGCGTACTCCAACCTTACGTCCCTGCCAATGTTCATAATCTATAGATTCCAACCCCTCACGCACATGCAACTGACGTTTACGGCCACCATCCAACCGATTGTAGTCATACAACCTATAGGTCACATCTGAAGCATCCTGCACCTCGACGACCATACATCCTTTGCCGAGAGCATGCACTGTCCCGGCAGGGATATAGAACACATCGCCTTTTCTGACATCGAAATGCTCCATCACCTCTTCTATCGTCCCATTCTTGCATCTCTCCGCCATTTCCTGCTGACTGACCTCTCTGTTGAATCCGAGCATCACCTGAGCCCCCTCTTCGGCATGTATCACATACCACATCTCGTTCTTTCCGCCAAATTCGCCATAACGTTTAGCCGTTTCGTCGTCTGGATGTACCTGTATTGACAAGTTATCGCTGGCATCAATCAGCTTCACTATCAGAGGAAACCAGCAACCATATTTATCATATATCTTGTCGCCCATGAGTTCGCCCATATAGACCTCAATGAGTTCAGACAACGTATTTGACTCCAAATAGCCATTATCCACCACGCTGTCGTTTTTCTCGTCAATTGTCACCACGTCCCACGATTCACCGACGCCACCATTCATCTTTGAATCGTGCCGATAAAAACTCCTAATTTTATCGCCTCCCCACACCTTCTTTTTCAACAACGGCTTGAATTTCAGTGGATATAGTTTCATCTCATTACATCATTTTAAGATAGTTCACCTCCTGCTCGCTGAGGAATCTCCACTTACCTCGTGGCAGGTTCTTTTTAGTCAAGCCAGCGAAATATACTCGATCCAGTTTCACAACCTTGTATCCGAGCGATTCAAATATCCTACGAACGATTCTGTTTCGTCCTGAATGTATCTCAACACCAACCGTTCTGCGGTCATCTTCTTTGACAAAGCTTAATTCATCTACAGCTATTTCTCCGTCCTCCAACGTAATACCCTTCGTGATTTTCTCAACATCTTCAGCGTTTAAATCCTTGTCGAGAGTCACTTGGTAAATTTTCTTCTTATTAAAAGATGGGTGGGTGAGTTTCGAAGTCAGTTCACCATCGTTTGTCAGCAGCAACACGCCAGTAGTGTTTCTATCCAACCTTCCTACAGGATAAATACGTTCGCTGCATGCACCTTTCACAAGTTCGAGGACTTTCTTTGTAGCATGATTATCTTCGACAGTAGTTACATAATCTTTCGGTTTGTTCAGCAAGATATAAACTCTGCGTTCTATTTTGACAGGTTCGTCATGAAACATCACCCTATCAACACTTGGCACCACCCTGCTGCCGAGAGTCGAAACCACTTTTCCGTTCACAGTCACCACACCAGCTTCAATATAATTGTCAGCCTCCCTTCTCGAACATATTCCAGCATTAGCCAGAAATCTATTCAACCGCATAGATTTCGAATAATCTATAAAAGGCGTACTATCATAGTTTGGCTGAATATGATGCTCCCTTATCGCTCTCTTCTGTACTTTTTTTGTCCGATCGAAACTATTAAATTTCTTATTTTCGAAAGCAAACTTCTTCTTTTCTCCGTACAAACCATCTCGTTTTTCACCGAAGACGAACTCTTTTTCCTTCTTTATCGGTCTCTCCACATGCAACGTTTTAGTCGTCTTCAATGTGTCCTCTTTTCTCTCGCGAGTCATCGCAAACCTCTTTGATTGAAAGTTTTTCAAACTCAAACTCTTTGATTCAAAGGCATTCCCACGCGCTTTTCTGAATCTTCCTAATTGTTCTTTTTCCATTTTTTATACACTTTTTTTGTGATTTAGCACGAGACATCACGTCCCACGAAAATCCGCTGCAAAATTACAAAAAAATATCCATATATAGCGCATACCAATGAATTTTTTTTTCATTTGATATCATGTGTATATATGTATTTCAAAGAATGCTTACAAAATATTTGCGGTCACTATGAGCGACCGCAAATATTAATATGAACCATATATAGATATTTCGCTTATTTCAAACGAAGATTATCTCTCCTGGATGTCAATCTCAGCTCGACGGTTGAGACGTCTTCCTTCTTCGTTGTCATTTGAAGCAACAGGGTCAGTGTCTCCACGGCTGACAGGAATAATCCTTGACCCATCTGCACCGTACTTCATCAATACTTTCTTCATTGCCTCAGCACGCCTTTGTCCGTAGATGATATTCATATCATAAGAACCTGTATTATCAGCATGACCAAATACAGTCACCCAGATATTTGGATTTTCCTTCATAAGTTCTGCCAACCTTCTTAATGCATCTTCTGATTCCTCATCAATGTAAGGGAAATCCTGTGCAGTATCAAAATGAGCAATGCTATTGATGTGATCAGATATACGTTTACGTTCGAGGATTTCTTTCTGTTTGCGCTGTAGTGAATCGTGTTCCGCACGCAATCTTGCCAATTCTCCTTCCACAGCAGATTTAGCACCCTGCTCACGATGTAAACGGTCAGCAGCAGCCAACGAGTCTTCAGCAGCCAATTCACGCATAGCCTTCATTCTTTCTGCATCGGCAAGTGAATCTGCCACATATTTAGCCTTCAAAGAATCCAGTGCAGCCTTATCGCGTCTTCCTTGTGCCAATTTTTCGTCAAGCTTTTTCTTTTCTTCCATTGCATTATCCACCCTGAACCTGAATCCAAGTTTGACACCTACATAGAGCGGATTGACCTTCGACACTCGATCAGACCTGAAACTACCTTTGTAATCAAAAATATATTTTCCATCTCTGACATCCTCAATATCTTTCACCTGAGCAATGTAATCATTCGTAGGTTTAATACTGTTCAAGATGTGATACTCTGCATATAGGCCAAGGTATAAATCAGATTTGAGCGAGATATGATGAATGAAGCCTAAATCAGCGCACACACCAAAATTGAAATATTTATAAATCACATCTTTGTATTCACCTGTTTTATAAGTTTCGAAATGATGTCCCACATTTCTATACTCAACATTAGTTGAAGGAACATATCCACTCACTTCTGCCTCACCACCATCTGACCTCAACGTTCCATATACTGGCACAGTCAGAATAATACCAGGGTTAAAAGCAAATGACCACGCATCAGCAAAACGGTGTCTATACAACAACTTGATTGGCAATTCAATATTCACCAAGTTCTGACGCTCTTTCCAATTCCTGAATTCATATTTTTCAGTATATGGTTTGTTATTGTCAAAAATAGCATCACGATGCATCAAACCTTCTATCCCATAATTGAAATTATATACGGCAGACGAACTGAAATATACTCCTTGAATTCCAATACCCAAGCCCCAAGATGGCTTAAACATAACATGGTATGCCAATTCGAACGAACCTCCGAACCCAGTATTCCAAACGCCATCAATTGGTTTATACAACATAGTACTCAATCCACCACCGAACGAAAAAGCAAAATATTGTGCAACGGTCGAATCTGCCAATTCTCGTTTCTCAGCTTTGGCACTATCATTCTTTTCCTCCAAGTTCACCGCTACTGCATTTGTAGAAATCAATGCAGCAGCAGCAAATATCATAACCAACTTTTTCATATTACTTCTTTATTACCTTTATTTGTAATTCGTCAATAGTTATAGTATAGATTCCAGGTATATACCCATCCATATTGAAATCAAGAACATCACCATCAAATTCCCGGGTTTCCAAAACATTACCCATTGCATTGACAACCTTCATAGTGTGAGTTTCGTCAGTGAAATTGTCGATTCGCAATGTCACATGATCTTGCACTGGATTAGGATAAGCCATAATGCGTTTGTCGTCGTTCTTTCCAGCCTTGAACAGAGGAGAATCGCAGGTGCGTTCCTCAGTTGGCATACCCATATTGACAATTGCATAATATACTCCGTCCAAGCCACCTTGCTCTTTGTAATAAGGCAACGTCGCACCAGGGATTATATCACCATTCCTGTACCATTGATATGTCTTGAATGTATCGCCACTATGAGTGAGCACGAGCGAAATGACATCGCTGTACATCTTTGTCAGATAAGCATCAGCTGACATATTAACTCTAATTTCAAAGGTATCACTATACAATCTATCATTGATGTCGTCACGTTGCTGCAATTCATTTCTCATTATAATGATTCCTTTATAGACACCATGTACGTCATCCCTTGGTTCAACGTTGAACGATAATGTATTATCATCATTGGTTGGTCGCCATGTCGAATCCTTAAATAGTTTCTTGGCTTCGCCCAAGAACTCCATACGATATTCTACTGGATCACCACTGATAACATTAAACCCGAGCGTAACCTTATCTCCCTTACAATACGATACAGCATCCGGGATAAACTTCATACCATTCGTTTGCTCCTTCAGTGCGATTGTATCGTATATTATTCCAGCAGTTGAATATAATATAGTATCTGGCACTGTATAGTTCGCAGCGTCTATACCATATGTCGAGAAATGCGCATAAATCGATTTGTTTGTTCCTGGATTTGGATTATCGTATGATGCATTTGTGAGGATATAAACCTGATCGCCTGTAAACAGGTTCGTAGCAGAAGCCTTACCTAATACAGCAGCAACATCAGTACCGTCATACATCTTCCATTCATCGACTACAGGTCGTGAAATCGCAAGTGGATAAGGAGTGATATGACCTTGACATACCAAATCAGCTGGCACATCATATTTATCGTAGTCGTCACCTGACAACATGTACTTGATAGTCAGTGTACGTGTACCGACATCTTTGGTATCATAGTAAGCAATAGTGTTCAGTTGAACATCATCGCCACCAACTATACACGACTGATTCAAGTTGGCAACTACATTCAATGCCACAGTAGCATCATATACCTTGTCAGGATTGAATATAGTAGAGATAAATGACGTATCAATTTGTTTTGGATTGATAACCACATTCATTTTCAATGTATCGTATTCATTCATAACACAATAGTTACCATTGTCAGAACCCGTAAGATAATAATTGACAGCCACCTCATTAACAACTCCAAATGTCTCGCCAACGAGCAATGCATTCGTTGCCACAGCCACTGTATCTCCGATTATAAAGTCGGACGAGTTGCCATTGTCGATAATATTGATATTGCTTGTACCATCATATACCTTCACAGAATCCACCTTAGTACCTGTAATGTAAACAGGTTTGCAGATTATCGAACCATTCGTAACAAAATCATCAGGCACCGAATAATTTGCAGTATCGCCAGTCAAGAGATAGTGAACCGTAATCATATCAGTACCGACATTTTTGTTTGAATAGTTAGCAATTGCATTTACTGATACATTGTCGCCACCAAATACAGGGACAGCGCCGTTTACTGAAACATTTGCGAATGTATTACCATCGTAAACCTTGGTCGTGTCGAGGTTAATGCCTGACACATACAACTGACGTTTAGTAATTATACCATTCGTAGTAAATACCGAATCATTTGGTTTGATATAGTTTGCAGCATCAGGACCAGCAATAGTATATTCAACATTTATTATCTTGTTGATACCTACAGCAACACTTCCATATTCAGCCTCAGCAGTCACATAGACCTCATCACCAGCCTCAACGCCAACCAAATATCCGCTTGTCTGAACATTGGCATCGTCATCACCATCGTACTGCTTAGACATATCAACCACCGTACCTTGAACACCTAACTGCTTGCACTTGATGTCTGCAGTCAGAACAGTGTCAGTCACCTCATAGTTACCACTCTTGCTTCCTGTCAAAGAATAATGTACACTTACAGTTTTCGCATTACCCACATTGATGTCATCATAGTGTGCTGAGACATTCAATCCCACATTATCAGTTCCACAGACACCGACAAGATCACCATCGTAAAGTACGTCTATTGAATTTGTCTTGTCGTATGCCTTCTGCGACTCAACAACTGTTCCTGCCACTGTGATAGTTTTAGGAGTAATTGCAGCTTGCAACAGTGTACTTTCAGGAACTTCAAAATTATAGGCATTAGGACCACCAATCGTGTAAGTGACAGTAACAGGTATTGCATTTGCCACATTCTCGTCAGCATAGTATGCGACTGCATTCAGGATGATACCGTCCATACTGAAGCCGTACAATGTTCCTACATTTCTCACCCAAGCATTGCGTGTTCCGTCATACACCTTAACAGAATCTATCTCCGTACCAACGACATATGGTTTTACAGCAGTAATTCTACCTCCTGCATAATCAGTACTATCAACATTTGTAATCTCATAATTAGTCGTATCACCGATAAAATCAAAATGGTAGATGACGTTACGTATTCCTACATATTTTCTGTCGAACTTAGCTGTAGCTACAACTCCAACATGGTCACCTGAAATCAGACCATCTATACGTCCGCTATATACAACATAAATATCAGTCGAGTCATTGTACTGGCGTTCGTCTTCAGCAATCACATCAACAACCGATACAGGTTTTTTCATAATGTTTGCATGTAAGATTGTATTTGCCGAGTCACCGAGGTTGTAGTTCTGAGCACTTGCGCCAGACAACGAATAGGAAACGAGTACAGGATGATATCCTACATTCTTCTTGCTGAAGCTTGCATTAGCAGTTATATTAACATTATCGCCACCAATCAGACCGACGAGCGAAGCTGATGAGAGATCAATCGTAGCATTTTTCGTACCATCGTAATACTTGTCATTTGCACTTGCATCAGTCACATATACCAATTTAGGTAAAACTATACCATAGATTGTGTCTGGCTCAGGAATTTCATAATTCAACTGATCTTCACCTATGAGTTCATAAGTGATTATAATCATCTTGTTGTTGCCTACTTCTGGAGTTTCGAAATTAGCAGTAGCCTGTACCGTCACATCATCATCCCCCTTACCACTTATTTCGCCATCCGACAATACTGTGACTCTTGTGTCACCATCGTAATTCTTGATGCTTTCAACTTGTGTACCGACAACCTTTGACGATCTATTCTTGAAGATTTCTCCATCAAATGTGTAATAGTCGTTAGGAGCAATATAATTTACGGCATCAACACCTGACAATTCGTAATGTACGGTTATTTGCTTGTTGCTTGCTACTTTTTCGTTATTATATGTAGCTGTTGCATTCAATTCCAGATTTCTAAAGTTCTCCTTCAGGTTGGTCAACGAATCCAACGACATAGTCACCCATGCCTTGTTGTCACCATCATATTCCTTCACTTTTACAATGTTAGGAATACCGGCAGTGAGTTTCAAAGGTCTTATGTCTGCAGTCGAGAATGTCGCATTAGGTGCTGTATAGTTATCTTTATCCCTTCCTGTTATAGAATAGGTTATTGTAACTGATTTTCCATTTGCAACCACAGCATTTTCAAACTCACCCTTAGCCGTCACAGTTGCCTCATCACCAAGACCTGTCAATATGCCAGATACAATCAATGATGACGACAATTCTGCATCTATCGTTCCATCAAATACCTTGCCTTTAGCCATAGGCTCCTGAACAAGTACTAATTGCTTAGGAACGACTACACCATTATATAATGTATCATTTTCAGGTGTATCGTAATTATCCTTGTCAGCACCTGCGAGTTCATAATGAATGATTATACGTTTCCCTTCTCCGGCATTTTTATCATCATAATATGCCGTAGTAATGAGTGACACATCATCCTTAGGGTTAGCACCTGAGATTTCGCCATTGTCAGTAACGACAATAATGTTTGTGCCATCGTATGTCTTCTCGCTATTATATCCTACTGTACCATAATCCACCGAAATTGCCTCTGATTTGTTTATGACGCCATCGTGAGTTTTATAATCCACAGGTTCAATATAGTTCATTGCGTCATCGCCAGATATAGTATATGATACCGTGATGGTTTTATTTGAACCTTTTTCCTTAGTGTCATACGAAGCGTTAGCAGTCAGCACGACATTTTCAAAACCACTTTCAAGATTGAGAAGAGTGCCTGCTTTCACTACTGCATTGACGGTACCATCATACTCTTTTGTCTTTGTTATGACAGGAGACGAAGCTTTCAACTGTTTTTGTTTGATAGTTGCTTTGGTTTCTGTATTTGCAGGAGCCAAATAATTAATCTTTGCATCTCCTTCCAACATATATTTTACAACGACCTTTTTGTTTACCCCAGCAGTAGCGTCAACAAATTCACCTGTTGCTACGACTCTAACCGAGTTCAAGTCAATTGGGAGGACACCAACGACCGATGCAGAGCCTGACAATTTAGCAATCGTACTGCCATTGAATGTCGTATCATTTGCAGTCAAAGGATTTTGCAACTCCAACTGAATAGGAACAATCACACCATTTCTGAGTGTATCGTTTTTAGGTTTGCCATAGTTATCTTTGCCAGGTCCCTCCAACTCGTATTCGAGAATGATGATTTTGCCTTCGCCGGCATCGGCACTCTCATAATGCGCTTTGGTCTTGAGTGTCACACTATCAGCAGGGTCGGTACCCACTAATTTTCCATTATTTATAATGTGTATAGTGTCAGTACCATCATACTCCTTACCCAAGTCAAATTTAACGCTTTCCAAATCTACGACAACAGACTCTGCAGTGGTTATCTCACCATTGAAAATTTGATAATTCACTGGTTTAAGATAGTTAGAAGAATTTGCACCTGATATGAAATATTCGATAGTAATCGTCTTACCTGTTCCTACATTTGAATTATCGTATTGCCCGTTAGCAGTAAGAGTTACATTTGCATAACCCGAAACGACATTCACCAGACTACCAGGAACGACAAATGCATTCTTGTTGCCATCATAGCTTTTGCTTATTGTAATATCAGGAGTACCTGCAACCAATTGTAGTGGAGTAATCGAGGCATATGTATTGGTAGATGCAGGAGCGAAATAGTTGTTCATATCATCACCTGACAAGGTGTAATTGATTGTAACTTTCTTATTCTCACCAACTATTGCATTGTCGAATACACCTGTTGACGATACAGTCACATCGTCACCCTGAATGAAATTTGAAAAGATAGCCGTATTGGTCAACAATGCATCACTATTTCCATCGAATACCTTATTCAGTGCATTTGGTGCAGTAACTATACTCAACCTACGCTTCTTGATATTACCTGTATATTCAATTGTAGGCGCTGGTTTCACATAATTATCCTTGTCCGCACCGACAAGTTCGTACTCAATAATTACCATTTTTCCACTACCTGCATCGGCGTTCGAGTATCTCGCCCTTGCCACGAGTCTGACATCATCCTTAGGATTTACACCTATCAAGCGACCTGGATAAATCACATGGATTGTGTCATTGCCGTCATACTCCTTCTCGTTTTCGTACACCACGCTACCCTCTTCAACCGTCAATGCCGAAGCTTGGGTGATATAACCATCGTAAGCATGGTAATCAAAAGGCTTGATATAATTAAAGGCATCTTGACCATCAATCGTGTAAACCACAGTGATTTGCTTGTTTGTACCCACTTTGGCATCTGCATAGTTTGCAACAGCCTTAAGCGTAACATTGGTATATCCGGTTTGCAAACCGTGAAGCAAATCTACAGTTGCTGTTACAGATGCCGTTGTATTTCCGTCATAAACCTTTCCTTTAGTGATGACAGGAGCATCAGCCGTAAGTTGTCGTTTGATAATATTTGCCGTCTTTGAAGAAGTTGTTGTTGGAGCAATATAGTTACCCTTATCCAAACCATCCAAAGTGAAAGTGAAAGAAACACGTTTGTTATCGCCTACAGTAGCATTATCAAAATTGCAAACAGGCGTTACCGTCACATCATCTCCAGAAATCAATCCAGTGAGAGTTACAGTACCGTCAACCTCGGCAACAGTTGTTCCGTCGAACACCTTGTCGTTTACGTTTGGAATTGAAGATACGGTCAACTGTTTAGGTTTAATCTCGCCGTCATATAATATTTCAGGTTGAGGAACCTCATAATTGTCCTTGTCGGCACCTTCAAGCTCATATTCTATAAAAATTGTCTTACCATTTCCTGCATCTGCATCTACATAACGGACTTTTGCAATCAGTCTCACGTCATCACCAGGATTGACATTCTGTAACTTTCCATTGTCAGTCACAACTATGTCAGTCGTACCATCGTATGTCTTGCTCTTGTCAAACTTGACACTATTTGGCACTACCGATGCAGAAGTCGATTTGGTAATTGAACCTGTAGTAGTATAATTTTCCGGAACAATATAGTTTGATGCCATATTGCCAGTTAACGAATAGACAACAGTTATAAGTTTATTGCCACCGACATTTTCATCTTCATACGAAGCCGTACCACGTAATTGCACGTCATCACTACCGACCTTGCCACCCAAAGTTCCCAATGTCAAAGACGCATTGGTGTTTCCGTCATACGTTTTTGTAGTCACAACTGAAGGAGTTGTAGCAGTAAGTTGTTTTGGAGTGATGTTAGCAGATAGTCCAATTGGCTGTTCTGGAGCGACATAATTGTCTTTGTCAACACCGATTAATGTAAAATCGACATACACTGGTTTCGAATTACCCACATACTCGTTAACATATTCCGCATTTACCGAACTGATTGAGACATTATCACCACTGACAATACCTGACAGCATTCCGTAATTCCTGATCAGCGACACCTTTTTTCCATCATATATCTTAGTAGGCTCGATTTCAAATCCCGATATGTATAATTGTTTAGGAGTAATATCCGCATGGAATATCGAAGTGAGCGAAGGTGCTATATAGTTTTGTGTTCCACCTTGTTCCGAAATAGTGTAACTGACAGTCACTTTCTTGTAAGAACCGACATTCTTGTCTTCATATTTTGCAGTCGCTGTATAATCAACCACATCAGAACCGACGACACCGCTAAGTGTTCCTTCAGAAATGAAACCTGCATTGTCATTTCCGTCATACACCTTTGAACTTTTAATTGAAACTCCAGAAATAGTGAGTTGTTTAGGTCTGATTACGCCTTGGACAACTGGCAACTGACCCAGCTGATAATTGGCAGCATCTGCTCCCGAAAGGTAATAGTTGACATTCACATTATGTGTGCCAGCATTTGCCGCATCATATTTTGCAGAGCTAACCTTGAGCACAACATTATCGCCTGGAAGGATAGTATTGAGGCTTCCCACTTCACTATCTCTTATTGTAGCCACATCTGATCCATTATAATCTCTTGGAGCAATAGTAGTACCAGTGACATTTACAGTAAGTTTCGAGATGGACGAAGTGAATGTCTCAGGCATAGGAGCAATATATTGTTCCTTATATTGACCTGACAACACGTATGTGACCGTAACAGATTTGTTGTCAGCAGCAGTTTTATCGGCATAGAACGCTACCGTTTCAGTTCTGGAAAGCGAAACAACGTCGTTTCCCTCAATGCCATGCAACTCACCATAGTCCTGAATATAAGCGACATTATTACCATCGTATTGCTTATCTCCGATAACCACACCGCTTATCGTGAGCTGTTTTGGCAGAATTGATGCTTCGTCAATCTGGTCATCCAAAGGAGCATTGTAGTATATTGCATCAGCACCGCTGATTGTATATTTCACAATGATAACCTTATCGTAGTAACCAGTATATTTGTCATTATATGTAGCCTGAATGTCCGAAATATAGACATCGCCATGGTTATCAACCTTTCCCGCAAGCGCTGGCACTCCATTCACCTGAGCAATATTTGTGCCATCATATACTTTCTGTTTCTGAACATTGACTGCAGTTGCAAGACTGAGCGTGAGTCGTGTGATTTGACAATCGTAAAGGAAAATTGTATCAGGCGCATCGTAATAGTCCTTGTCATGACTCAAAGAACCTTCTCCTACATTTACGACCTTGAATACAACTGTGATTCTTTTACCTACACCCACATTAGAATCGTCATAGTAAGCATCGCACATGACATCAATGTTTGGATGCTCAGGATCTAATGCAGTAGTGATAGTTCCCACCGAGAGAACCTTTGCTTTGTTGTTTCCATCAAAAGGCTTCTCAGTTTTAATACTTGTCCCAGTAACCTGCAATTTAATTTTCGCGGCTGCAGCGACCGGCACAATCAACAGCATCAATAACAATAATGCCGTTTTGAACTTGTGACTCTTTGTTTTCATAATAAATGTTAACAATATTTTATTTATTAAATTATTTCAAATACAATCCCTTATTTCCGCACATCCGAGATAAATAATAATATCAAATTCGGGGCGTCAAAGCATATTTTGCAAAGGATTAAAAACAAATATTCAAACCCATCCAAACATATTCACTATTTGCAAATAAATATGGTACGGGCTTATCATTATGAAAGAAACAAATTTCCGTTTTTTCACATTGCAAAGATAGTAATTTTTTCCTCAACAAACAAGAAATCAGCGATTTATTTTTTTACACCGATAAATCGTTGAATATCAACATATTACCCCCCCCCATTTATATCAAAAAGTAGGAATAAATCGTAAGCTATCAAATTATCAATGAAGTTGTTGCACATTTTTTCAACCTAATTACATGCAAATAATGCACAAAAAATATGATATATAGCATAGTTATATATTAAAAATAGCACTCAAAATAAATTCCATTCCTACAGTATAAATGCAAAATAACCTCAACAAATGGCTTACTAATTGATAATCTAATAATGAAAAAATAGGAGTAAATAATTTACATAGAAATAAAAAATCAATTACAAAATTATGATACCGAGTCTCAACAGGCAATAAATAACACATTGTGCAAAATTAACATATAAAACGAAAACCAAAAGTTCTGAAAGAGCTATATAGACATATGATATGTCATGAGTTCTATCTATTAAAAATTTTTTTTTTGATAAAAACGGGAAAAAAACATCATAATAGTAGTAGAGAGCGATATCTGACCGAACAGTCTTCGATATTTGAGTATGATACCAGTAATACTTTGCTAATCTTCAAGAGACCCTCCGCTCATATAGCAGAGAAATAGCAGAGAATGAGCAGAGGATATGCAGAGGATATGCAGAGGCACAGCAAGGAATCGCTCCCATTTCGATACCGAAAAGAACATTTATCAACTTAAAATCTTTATATTATGGCAATTTTCAAAGGCTTCAACAACAGAATCAGAGGTTCATTTGGCAATGTGACATTCCGTCAGATTAATTGCAAAATCGTTATCTCCGAGAGAGTAACCTCCGTAAACAACAGTAAGCCCCCTGCTCAGCGAAGTCACAGGATGAAATAGGCAAACGTCGCCAAGATGTACAATGGATTTTGAACACCAACGCCCTGAAAGGGCATCAAGCTTTTAGTCCAGGGCAGAGTGCGAAGCACGACACCCTGGGTTACATGGACAACACCAACGCCCTGAAAAGGCAAAGCACGATTTTCTGCAAGTTTTGCGTGAAACAAAAATACATTCAATGTTAAAAACAAAATAAAATGTATTTTTTCACAAGAACGCATTGCCGACTCAAAAAAATGTCGTAACTTTGCAGCGTGAATGCGGCTGACTTTTGCACAAATCAACTTATTAATAATTTTACATAATGAAAAAATCAATCTTTGCCGTGATGGCATTCGTGGTTGTGGCTATTCTCGTTGGCTGCAACAAGGACAAGGAGCAGAGCGAAGTCGCTGTGACAGTAAGCGAAATAACTGACTCGTCTGCAGTGGTAAAATGCGACTACAGCCCGGCAAAGTCCGTCTCGTACAAGTTGCAGATTGGCACAGCTACAAGCAATGAATATGGCGAGAGCAAAGGATTTATGGCTGCAGGTCTGAATGGTGGTACAAAATACGACATCGTTGCAACAACCTACGATGCCAAGCATAAAGAGGTAGGCACAACTGTAGTGAACTTCCGGACTACAGGTGAGCCTAACAATACAGCAGGTAAGCAGATATTGATTCCAATTAAAAATGATTCCATCACTTCGTGACAAAATCTGCCTGTTTCGGATATCATCGCGGCAGAGGTACTCGAGATTCTCCAACACAGTGAAACAATCTTAACCTTGTAATATAAAAAACAATTCAATATGAAAAAAAATTTTTTGCTTTTGCTGGCAATCGTTGCCAGTTTTGTCGGGTGCAACAAGAACGAAATGCTTATGGCACCCGCTGACGAAGAACGTGTTGTGGAATTTACCGTTCTTGAGGAATCGGATGTGTCAAGCACTGATTTCTTCAATGCAGTCACGAGTCCCTTGAAGGCCATTGAGGGTGTTGACCTTAGCGAGCTCCATAGGGCGTATGACGTGGCTGTAGGAGGGCAGAAGGTGGCAGATAACAATACGTTATCCCTTCCGCTGTTCTACCGCATCGCAAATATCACTTATGTGACCAAAGATGCCGCCAATCAGAATGTGACAGTGTCCGCACAGGTCATTTATCCACTTCTGCGCAAGATCGACAAGGTTATGCTCGTAAACCACGGTACTCACATGGGCGTAGCGATGGTTCCGACATATATGACCTCTGTCGAGGCAATTGTTGCCGCCTCCGGCGCATTGTGTATTCTTCCAGACTATATCGGCGTGGGTGCCTCGTCGTGTCATCCCGATCTTTACCTGAATGCCGAGGTTCACGGGCGTACCAGCACCGATGCGCTTTTCGCCTTGCTCTCTTTCGCAAAGCAGAAAAAAATCAATCTTGACAAGAGGTTTGATACTTATATCCTCGGTTACTCGCAGGGCGGTTCTGTTTCCCTGGCAACTTTGAGGACCATTCAGTCCCTTTCTGCCAGCCAGCAGGCTCAGCTCAGAATCAAGAAGGTTATCTGTGGTGACGGCCCATACGATTTGAGATGTACATTCGAAAGCTTCGTGGCAGATGAGCAGGCGGGAAAGGTTATGGGTCTCGGTTCAGTCATCCCTTTGGTCATCAACAGTATGTTCAACAGTTATCCTGACGAGATGGCGTTGTTCAATTATGAGGATTTCTTCACCCCTTGGGCTCTTTCCACCGGCGTGCCACAGGCTGTCCGGAACAACGATGAGAGCATTTGTGATATGATGATCCGGCTGAACAATGCCAGATTGAGCGACATCCTCAATATGGATTATATTGAGAACAATCCCGAGGCTTATAACACCCTGTTGGCGATGATGGACAGGCAGAACCTCTGCAGCGGATGGCAGCCGCGCTACCCTCTGCAGTTCTTCCATTGCAACCCTGACGGAATCGTCTCATACAACAATTTCGTGAACGCTTATGCAGGTTTGCGAAACAGTTATGTACTCACGCCTGATACCCCAAGTTCATCGATTATGGGCGGTAATCCTCTTCTTGAGCACGTTTATGGCATGACCATCATGATGGCAAATGTTCTTCTGGGTAAATATTACTAAATGTCGGTACTTCCGGAACAGTACTATATTGCGAAAAGCCATAATGCCAGTCGGGGGACACTCTTCAACTGGCATTTTTTCTGTTGCATAGGTCATTTCGCAGGCTGAGACATCATCGGGTAAGCACCGCAGCACGGTGAACGTTCGGCAGCAATCAAAACAGAGTTTTGACAGGTGGCTCCTCAGCGGAACTGAGGAGTGCGAGGGCAAACCCCGCAGCGGAACTATGGGGTACAGGGGCTGCGGGTTCTGCTAATTCTACGTAAAACATAAACACGTATTCTGCGTAAAAATAATATGGACTCACTCTAAAAAAAACTTTTTTCATAATTTTTCCCTTTTTCCCTTTTTCCTTTCAAAAGTTTGTTGTACCTTTGCACCCTCGAATATCTATATACGCAAAATTAATAAATAATTAAAATAAATATCTGATTATGAACATTTCACGTAACGACGTTAGCGAAGTTAATGCTATCGTGACTATCTCGATTGACGAGGCTGACTACGCTGAAAAAGTGGATAAAGCACTCCGCGATTACCGCCGTCGTGCCAATATCCCAGGTTTCCGCCCTGGAATGGCTCCTCTCGGCATGATTAAAAAAATGTATGGTCGTGGCGTTAAAGCCGATGAGTTGAACCGTATCCTCCAAGAGGCTATCTTCAACTACATCCGCGAGAATGATATCGACATCCTCGGCGAACCACTCCCTGTAGATGACCAAGAGCCTGTAGATTTCGACAACGACACTACTTTCAACTTTAAGTTTGAGTTGGGTATAGCACCTGCTTACGAACCTGCACTGAACAAAAAGGACAACCTGAAATACTACAACATCACAGTCACTGACGAGATGGTTGACAAACAGGTTGAAAACTATGCGGCTCGTTTCGGCAAATACAACGACGTAGATGAAGCTCACGGCAAAGATATGATTAAAGGTTCGATGGATCAGCTCGACGCTGAAGGCAATACGCTCGAAGGCGGAATTCACGTTGACGAAGCTACTATGGCTGCTGATTACATCAAGGACGAAGAGCAGAAGAAACTACTCGATGGAGCAAAGAAAGGTGCAGTCATCCGCTTTAACCCTAAAAAGGCTTACGACAGCGACATTGAGCTCTCATCAATGCTCCGCATAACCAAAGAGCAGGCTGCCGAGATGACTTCAGACTTCAACTTGACAGTGAACAACATCGTACGCTATACCCCATCAGAGGTCAACCAGGAGCTTTTTGACAAGGTATATGGCAAGGACTCAGTAAAATCATTAGAGGAGTTCCGCACAAAAGTGGCTGACGGCATTCGCGCTAACTACAAAGAGGATTCTGAATACAAGCTCGGCATTGATGCAAAAGCTCTCGCCATCAAAAAGATGGGCAAACTCGTATTCCCTGAAGAGTTCCTCCGCCGCTGGTTGCTCCGTACGAACGAGAAAATGACCGAAGAGCAACTGAATAACGATTTCCCTGCTATGCTTGACGACTTGAAATGGTATATCTTCAAGAACCGTATGGCTAAATCTCACGACCTCAAAATCGAAGAGGACGAAATCAAGACTTTCGCCCGCCGTATGGCTCGTATGCAGTTTGCACAATACGGTATGACCGAAGTGCCTGACGATATACTCGACAACTATACTAAGGAGTTCACTGGGAAAGAGGAAACTCTCCGCAATATCTCAGAAAAAGTGCTTGAGGAGAAGGTTGTCAACATAATGCGTGATGCTGCAAAACTGACTGAAACTGAAATATCGGTTGACGACTTCAACAAGATGTTTGAAGCCTGATTGATTCAGCATAAACCATAAAATAGAGAGAGGGGCTCTAAAGATTCAGAGCCCCTCTCTCTATTTTATGGTTTATAATTTATTGTCAAGCGGAAATATCACTTTCGGTTTGAAATGTTTAGCTTCTTCCTTTTCAATCCAGGTGTATGCCATTATTATCACAACATCACCAATATTAACCAAATGAGCAGCTGCACCATTGCAGCAGATGACACCACTCCCCCGTTCGCCCGGTATGACATAAGTTTCAAAACGAGCTCCATTGTTGTTGTCCACCACTTGTACTTTCTCATTTGCCATTATGTCAGCTGCATCCATCAAATCCTCATCGATTGTTATGCTGCCGATGTAATTTAGATTTGACTCGGTGACCTTCACCCTATGTATCTTGCTCTTCAATAAATTGATATACATAACCCTCACTATCTTTATTTGTAACGTATGTTGTCTATCAGCCTAACTTTGCCACAATAGACTGTAATACATCCAACGATATCCTCGCTCGCATTCCAACTGTCAATGCTCTTCAATGTACGACCATCGACTATATCGAAATATTCCACATCCAATCCTTCGTGACGATTGATTGCCGCTATGACCGAATCATGAAGTTCGCCGACTGTCGTCTGGCTATAGAATGTCGCGCTCTCAGCTAATACCGCATGGATATTGGTAGCTATTTTCCGCTGTTCATCAGTAAGCAGTGCGTTACGGCTTGACAATGCCAAACCACTTGCCTCCCTGACTATCGGGCAACCGATTATCTCGATGTTGAATTTCATCACCTCTACCATACGACGTATGATAGCAAGTTGCTGGAAATCTTTCTCGCCGAAATATGCTCTTTCAGGTTCAACTATCTGGAACAATTTGCTCACCACCTGCACTACACCATTGAAATGCCCTGGACGGAATTTTCCCTCCATCACCTGGTCCAATCCGCCGAAATCAAATTGGAAACGCTGTTCCATCTCCTCTTTGGTATAAAATTCTTCGGCTATAGGTGTGAACACATATTTCACACCTACGCTTTCCAACAGACGAGCATCGCGCTCCACATCACGTGGGTAGGTCTCTAAATCGGTTTTATTGTTGAATTGTGTCGGATTGACGAACACCGAAACTACGGCTATATCGTTCTCGCTGACAGCACGTCGAGCCAACGTCAGATGGCCCTCGTGCAGTGCGCCCATTGTTGGCAGGAAACCGACTCTCTTGCCAGCTCTCTCGTTTGCTAATATAGCCTTGAGTTCGGCTGCGCTTGTTATTATCTTCATTGTTTGATTATTTCTTCTCGTTGTCAACCTTGACAGGTCCCGCAATACTTTGGCGCATATTGGTGTCAGCCTCCATATTCTTCATCCTATAATAATCCATAATGCCGAGATTGCCGTTTCTAAATGCCTCAGCCATAGCCAATGGCACTTGGGCTTCAGCTTCGATAACGCGTGCTTTCGCTTCCTGTGCCTTTGCCTTCATCTCCTGTTCCTGAGCTATAGCCATAGCACGACGTTTCTCTGCGCTCGCCTGAGCAATATTCTTGTCAGCATTAGCTTGATCCATCTGCAACTGTGCACCGATATTCTTGCCAACATCAACGTCTGCTATATCAATTGAGAGAATCTCGAACGCAGTGCCTGCATCAAGTCCCTTCGACAACACAAGTTTCGAAATAGAATCAGGATTTTCGAGCACACTCTTGTGGCTCTCGCTCGAACCAATTGACGACACAATACCTTCGCCCACACGTGCAAGGACTGTCTCTTCGCCAGCACCACCGACCAACTGTTTGATGTTAGCTCTCACTGTGACACGCGCCTTGGCAAGCAACTGAATACCATCTTTTGCCACCGACGATACAACAGGTGTATTGATAACTTTTGGATTTACACTCATCTGTACTGCTTCGAACACGTCACGTCCTGCGAGGTCAATGCTGGTTGCTGTCTTGAACGACAAATTGATGTCAGCCTTCGATGCTGATACCAAAGCATGTACCACTCTCACCACATGTCCTCCAGCAAGATAATGAGCTTCGAGTTCGTCACGCGAAATGTTGATTCCCGCTTTGTGAGCCTCAATCATAGCATTCACTATCACTGATGGCGGAACCTTCCTGATTCGCATCAGAAAGAGCTGTATCAATGAAATTCTCACTCCTGACACTCTCGCTGAAAGCCACAACGAGAATGGCACGAAATAGAAAAAGATGCATAGCAGTATGACAGCTACTACTATTGCAATAATCGTTAAAATTTCCATATATATTACTTTTTGAGTTTAACTATCAATTTGTTGTCCTCTATTCCAACCACCTCAACTTCTGATTTTTGGTCAATGAAACCGTCAGCCGATTTTGCCTCAAATTCTCTGTCGTTTATAGTAACTTTACCCATTGGAGCAAGTCTGGAATATGCTGTCCCGCTATCTCCGACTTTCACTTTGTCAATTTCGTACAAATTGGAGGTATCCTTCAGTTCAGTATTGAGCGACATTTTGTCCAATGTCCTGCTGCGCACGAATATCCAAATCCCTATTCCAAGCACAACCAACCATATCAACATTGTGACAAGACCTGCCGTCACACTGATTTTCGTGAACGAATACCAAACTGCTACTCCTCCGAATATGAATGATATTATTGCACAAACCGATATTCCAGGAATGATGAATATCTCCATCACAAGGAATATCACACTGACTAACACCAATACGGCTACTATTACCTCATTTACCATATGCTTTATTTTCTATTATTCTGATTTTATTATAGTTGTCTTTTATCTTGTCTTTTTTCCGCATAATCTCCTCTTCTGATTTCAGTATTTCTCGCTTCAATATTTCAATATCTGCTTTGTCGCAGCTTGTCCTGTACTCCCGTCTCATACCCTCGAGTTCAATCTCTTTTATCACAACCTCCATCTCCTCAGCAGCTGTCAGTTCGTATAGTCTCAATGCCTCAGCATCCTTAAATTGCTTCACATTGTCGTATTCTATCGAATCGTTGACCTTAAAACTGATACCCTCGCCCTCTATTTCGGTTTCAGCAATTTCTCTTTTCACTTTTTTGCTTTCTTTCCTTGTATATCTCTTGAGTTGAGCATATTCCCTACGCAATGAATCACTGACATTGTCTATTTGCCGTTTCTCTTCGCTATACTCAAATTGATATACAACCACTTTCCCTTCTGCTTGTCCTCTGTCTGTTGCGAACCACCCTATTCCGTTAAATTCATCGACTGCCATCATGTAATCGTTTGCAGTCGAATTAAACGGCATTCCCATCTGCACCGGCAACATAAAGTTCTCCGCTTCGCTGTTGTATCTTGTCATAAATATGTCGTACCCCCCTATGCTCTCATCGTTGTTTGAAGCGTAATACAACGTCACTCCGTCCGTCATAAGAAATGGATAATCCTCGTCGGCTATAGTGTTTACCCCTTCCGTTATCTTGAACTTCCTTATTCCATTCCAAGAACACCACATATCGCCATTCTCCGAATATACACTTCTGTCGCCTCTTCCCGACACATACATTATCCCTTTTTCGGTTTTTATCATTTGCCCGATTTCTTCGCCAAACCGATATGCATTGAGCAACTTCCCTTTGTCAACCACTAAGCTGTCCGTTATCGCTACCGATTCAACTCTATCCATCATATTTTCAGCTCGCTCGGCTTTATTCAGCATCTTAGCCACCTCCTCATCCTTCGTCATATCGCGATAGTCGTTGGCAAGATATTCTCCGAGCATCTCGCGCGCTTCGCCGAACCTATATGTTTCGTATGCCTTAATAGCTTTCTGCCTTATCTCTTCAGCCTCTTTCTGTTTTCTGCTCTGCCCGAACATTACGCTCACCGCTACACACGACAGAATCAATATCATCAATATCCTCTTCATCATAACTTAAAATTCAAAGACACTTCCATCAGTAGCTGCATAACTTTCAGCAAATATCGCCCTCGCCTCACGTTCAAATTCCGAAACATCTCTGTGTTGTGATGAATAATGCCCCATTACGAGTTTCTTCACTCCAGCCTTTTTAGCCAATGTTGCAGCCTGTGCTGCCGAGCTATGCATTCTCGTCTTCAGTTTCAACGGATCAACTGATGATAGATATGTAGTCTCATGATATAGCAAATCAACTCCTTCTATTGCGTCCAGATGTTTTTCAGTATAAGCCGTATCGCTCATGTAAGCAAATCGCTTGCTCGGTGTAGGTTCAAATGTCAGTCGCGAATTATCAACCACTTCGCCTTCGTCAGTTACAAAATCTTCGCCTGCCTGAAGATGTTGATAAAATGCTATTGGCACTTCCCATGCATCGCACATCGGCTTGTTCAGATGTCTCGGCAAACACTTCTCCTCGAATAGAAATCCACATGTAGGTACGGTATGAACCAACGGCAATGTTCTGACTGTCACAGCCCTATCTTCATATATCACCTCGCTACGGTATGGCGAGAATGGTTCAAAACGCACTTCGTACTGCGACCCCTGCATGAAGAAACGCAATTGTTCTCCAATCAGTTTTTCGAGTTCTGGTGCTGAATGTATCACCATTTCGTTTGTCCGTCCGAGCATTCCGAATGTGGACAACAACCCTATCAACCCGAGACAATGGTCACCATGGAGATGTGAAATAAAAATATGGTTGAGCCTTGATGTCCTCACCTTATTTTGGCTCATCCTTATCTGAGCTCCCTCACCGCAGTCTATCATAAATTGTCTCTCTCTTATTTCGAGAATCTGCGATGTCTGGAACCTCCCAAAAATCGGTTTTGCCGACCCACTCCCCAATATGTTCAGTCTGTAATCCAATTTCCTATATTTGCACGAGGCACCATGCGTCAGGGAATTCATCAACTATATCCCCTATTTTGCTCTTTGCCTCGCCATATGTGTCGTACGATATAAGTATCACCCTGAACATTCCCCTTGAATTTACAACTACCACAGGGTCATACTCAGGTTTCAATTGTTCTTTCAGTCGTTTGGCATTTTCTTCCTTTCCAAAACTCCCGACTACCACATTGTATGCTTTCAGTTTTACATCACCTTGACCATTGACCACATCAAACTTCTCTTTTCGCGTATTCTCCTCCACCTTTGGCTCTTCCACAGGTTCTTTTACATTTTCAACTGCTTCCATTGCAGCTTTCTCAATAGTTTCGCTCACTGTATCTTTCTCAGGCACATATATTTCGGGATCCCTCTCCACCACTGCCGATGGTTCGTTGACCACAAGGTCCGCCGAATCTATGACCCTCACTGACTTGCTGTTTGATACTATTTTCCTCTTGATTTTCGCTGGCATTGGTATAGGTGCAACTTCCTCTTCCTCAAGCTTTTCGACCTTTTGTTTATCAACTTTACCCTGTGCCTGCGCATATGCTCCGGGAGCGTCTTGAATCTTGCATCCAATAGCCAACATAGCTACCGCAATGGCTATAAATACCTTATACTGTGTTTTCATAATCTTGCCAATCTATTTATCGCCGCAAAGTTAATACTTTTATTCTGTACTGCAAAATATAACATAATTTTTTTTTCAACATCTCACCCTCCAATAGGCAGGATACATGTTGTTGCATCTGTTTCCAACATTCTTCACCCATCCCAATGGATGTCCTTCGTATCTCACCATCATTATTCCCTTGATGCCAGTCCCTGCTGTTATTGCTTCGCACCTCAGGTATCTCATCGCCGTATCGTAATTTGCATCTATGATGCTAAATTTGCTCTCATCTACTGCCTGCGACAATGCCAATCCAGCTGAAGGCACCCACTCTTTTCCCTTCAAATCAGCATATTGCACTCCTACGACAAATATATTCGCTCCGCACATTGCTATACGCTCTATTGTCTCTTCCCATTTCAGGCTTACTGCACACCTCTGCTCTTTCAACTCAACCAGTTCGTAATCCTCACTGTCTTTCAACCACTCTGCCTGCTCTTTCAGTTTTTTCAGACTGCTCTTTTTTCCGATTTTACCAACTTTGCCTATCGTTTTGCATTTCAAAACTGCCATATACAGACCTTCGCCCTTGTCTCGATGTGGATAGAAATGGCGTTGTTCCAATATCTCAAAATCATATTCCCGAGCCATCCATTCCACATTCTCCTCATTCTCACGTCTATTGAAAGTACAGGTGCTGTATATCAATACACCACCTTCTTTAGCGAGTTTTGCTGCCGACTGGAGTATTTCCCTTTGTCTCTCGACACACATAGCCACATTCTCCTCCGACCACTCTTCCCTCGCATTATAATCCTTTCTGAACATTCCTTCGCCCGAACATGGAGCATCCACCACTACACAATCGAAAATCGCCCCTACGTTTTCGAAATGGCTCACCGCATTATTTGTCACCATCATGTTTGGATAGCCCCACTTTATCATATTCTCGGCAAGTATATTAGCCCGTTTTGCCACAAACTCGTTGCTCACCACAAAGCCTTCGCCTTCAGTCAGATATTGGGCAATGAGAGTGGATTTTCCTCCGGGAGCGGCACAACAATCAATGACCAAAGCATCTTTCCGGACATATCGCTCCATCATACACCACAGATACATTGATGAAGCCTCCTGCACATAATACCCGCCACAATGGAACAGCGGGTCAGTCGCAAAATTCGGTCTCTCGTCTATGTATCTCCCCCATCTGCACCACTCCACCGTTTCTCCCAAAGTGCATATTGGCATTCCCTCCTTACGGTCGTTGAGTCTGATACTGGTAATCGGCTCTCCGTTCAATGCCTCAACGAGTTCAGCAGCCTCTTGCTCGCCCAACTCTCGTTGCATATCTCTTACAAATGCCTCTTTCATCAGTCTATTCTCGTGATTTTTGCTCCAATAGCATTCAATCTTGCCTCTATATTTTGGTAGCCACGGTCTATCTGGTCTATATGGTCAATTTTGCTTGTTCCTTTAGCACTCATTGCTGCTATCAGCAGTGCAATTCCCGCTCTTATATCTGGAGATGTCATGTTGTTCGAGACGAGCTGCATCTGGTGGTCATGCCCGATGACCACTGCCCTGTGTGGGTCACAAAGGATAATCTGTGCTCCCATATCTATCAACTTATCAACAAAGAACAACCTTGATTCGAACATTTTCTGGTGTATCAGCACACTCCCCTTAGCCTGTGTGGCAACTACTAAAAGCACACTGAGCAAGTCAGGTGTCAGCCCTGGCCATGGAGCGTCGGCTATTGTCAATATTGAACCATCGATAAACGATTCTATCTCATAACGGTTCTGCGCCATAACGTGTATGTCGTCGCCCTCCTGTCTGAGGTCTATTCCTAACCTCTTGAAAGCATCGGGAATAGGTCCGAGGTTTTCGTACGACACATTCTTGATAGTCAGTTCACTTCCCGTCATTGCAGCCATTCCTATGAAACTACCCACTTCGAGCATGTCGGGCAATATTCTATGTTCTGCTCCATGCAGTTCTTCCACACCCTCGATGGTCAAGAGGTTGGATGCTATGCCGGATATCTTTGCTCCCATCTGGTTGAGCATCTTGCATAATTGCTGTATATATGGTTCACAGGCGGCATTGTATATCGTTGTCGTCCCTTTTGCGGTCACTGCTGCCATGATGATGTTGGCCGTTCCGGTCACTGAAGCCTCGTCGAGCAACATATATGTCCCTTTGAGGTCGCTGAATCTCTCCAGCAAATATGCTTTTCGTGTATCGTCATACACCATCTTAGCACCAAGTTTCTGTATTCCGATAAAGTGTGTATCCAGTCGCCTACGGCCTATTTTGTCGCCCCCCGGCTTGGCATAGAACACTCTTCCTATTCGCGCCACCAACGGACCGAGGAACATCACCGAACCTCTGAGTCGTGCACATCTGTTGAAATACTCTTCGCTTTCGAGATACTCCATATTGATGTTTCGCGCGCAGAACGTAAATGTGTTCTCGTCATTAGGATCTTCTGTGACCTCAACCCCCATATCCCTCAGCAACTGTATGAGATTCAGTATGTCGAGTATTCTCGGAATGTTGTGTATCGTCACATTCTCCTTTGTGAGCAACACCGCACATATCACTTGCAATGCTTCGTTTTTCGCTCCTTGTGGTTCGATGGACCCATGCAATCTGTGTCCTCCTTCAATCAGAAATGATGCCATATATATACTTCATATTAGTTTTTCCCATAATTGCTCGCAATGTTCCTTTGCTTCGGCATACTGTCTCATCAGTTCTTCGTTTGTCTCGCCTTTTGCAAATCGCTCTTCCATTGCAGCTATCTCCGCTTCTGTTTTCTCGATTTGAGCTTCCAATTTTTCCTTGTCACGTTCCGCCTTTTTAGCCTGTCTCGACTCTTCTTTGCGTCTTTCGAACTCCCCCTTACCTCCTGTTGATATACTATCAATTGTTTTCTTGACTGTATCCCCATTTTCGACAGCTCTCTCTTTTGCTCTCATTTCGAGCCACTCCTCTATTCCGCCGAGACACTCACGTATCTTGCCGCCCCCGAATTCATAGACTTTCTCGACCATACCACTGAGGAATTCCCTATCATGACTAACGACAATCACTGTCCCGTCAAACGCTTTTATTGCCTCTTTCAGTACGTCTTTTGTCCTCATATCCAAATGATTGGTCGGTTCATCGAGTATCAGCAGATTCACTGGCGAGAGCAGCAGCCGTATCATTGCGAGTCGCGACCGTTCCCCTCCCGAAAGCACTCCGACTTTCTTCTCTGAAGCCTCGCCTCCAAACATGAATGCCCCAAGTATGTCGTTTATTCTTGTGCGTATATCGCCTACCGCCACTCTATCTATTGTATCGAACACACTCAATGTCTCGTCCAACAGCGAAGCTTGGTTTTGAGCGAAATAACCAACTTTCACACCGTATCCTAATTTGCAAGTTCCTTTCACCTCCACCTCTGGCGACTCCATCAGACATTTCACCAATGTCGATTTCCCCTCTCCGTTCTTCCCTACGAATGCCACTTTCTCGCCTCTTTTTATCTGTAAATCTACGTTTTTCAGTATCTCTGGTCCTCCGTAGCTTACCGTCATTCCCTCCACTTCAACTGGCAACGAACCTGACCTTGGTGCAGGTGGAAATTTCAATCTGACAGCACTGTTGTCCATTTCATCCACCTCAATACGTTCCATACGCTCCAATGCTTTTATCCTGCTCTGTACCTGCACTGCCTTTGTCGCCTTATATCTGAAACGTTCAATGAAATCCTCGGTATCTGCTATCACTTTCTGCTGATTCTCGTATGCACGGAGCTGCTGTTCCCTACGCTCCAGCCTAAGTTTCACATAACCTGAGTATGATGCTTTATAATCATATATTCTCCCGAGTGTTATCTCAATTGTACGTGTCGTTACTGCATCGAGGAATGCCCTGTCGTGGCTGACGAGTATCAACCCACTGCCTGATGTCTTCAGAAACCCCTCTAACCATTGTATCGACTCAATATCCAAATGGTTGGTCGGCTCGTCCAATAGCAGCAGGTCTGGTCGCGAAAGCAATATTTTTGCGAGTTCAATCCTCATTCTCCATCCACCACTGAACTCGCTGCATGGTCTCTCAAGGTCAGTTCTTTTGAACCCCAATCCGACCATTGTCTTTTCTATTTCGCCCATCATACCACTCTCGCCCATCATACCGAGTCGCTCTTCTATTTCGTTCAGTCTCTCAATGAGTTTTTGGTACTCTTCCGACTCATAGTCCTCTCTTGTCGCTATCTGCTCGCCTATCCTGTTTGCCTCCTCACGCATTGCTGTCACACCGCTGTATGCCAGTTTCACCTCCTCGACAACCGTCCTTCCGTCCTCGGTCAATAGATGTTGTGGCAGATATCCCACTCTTGTCCCCTTGGGCATTGACACACTGCCTCCCGACGGCTCTTTGACCCCTGCAAATATTTTCAGCAGAGTTGACTTCCCCGCACCATTTTTCCCACATAGTGCAACTCTCTCTTTATCCGCCATCACAAACGAGATTCCTTCAAACAATGGATCTCCCGTGAAGTTCACTGTCAAATCCGATACACTATACATTTCTTACCTTATTATTATTGCTTCAGGTTCGAGTTCTATTTTCATCTCCTCGCGAACTGTCTCTATAACGTGTCTATATACATACTCCACATCTTCGTAAGCTCTTCTTCCTCCGAGGTCATAGTTCACCATGACAAGTGCTTGTCTATCCCACACACCGGCTGTTCCGTGCCTATAGCCTTTCAATCCGCATCTTTCTATCAACCATCCAGCTGGTATCTTTACTCCCCCTTCAACTTCGAAATGGGGCATATCGGGGTATCTCTCAGCCAACGACTCATACACCTCCCTGCCGACCACTGGATTCTTGAAGAAACTTCCTGCCGAACCCACCTCTTCGGGACGTGGCAATTTTCCCCATCGTATCTTTTCCAATTCTGCCCTAATATCTGTCAATCTTACATTTTCAGTATCTGCAAATGCCTCTGCCAATGGTTTGTATGTGAGATTCGGCTTACCGTCTCGTCTCAATCTGAAACATGCCCTCACTATTACATACTTATCCTTAAATTTTCCTTTGAACTCGCTCCATCTGTAACCATAGCCGAGTTCGCTGATGTCGAATCTCCTCAACGTACCATCGTTGATGCTTATTGCCTCTACCCACTCTGCCGCATTGCTGAATTCATCGCCATAAGCACCTATGTTCTGTACTGCCGCTCCTCCCACTTCTCCTGGGATATACGACAGATTTTCCACCCCCCACAAGCCTCTTTTCACCATTTCCGCCACAAATTCGTCCCAAGTCTCGCCACTCCCCACAACTGCCAACGTCGTTCCCTCTTTATCCTCAGTTGTCTCTATTCCTTTTATCTTCGAATGGAGCACAATGCCATCATAATCCCCAACAAACAGGATGTTTGCCCCACCGCCTACAACCATAAATTTTTTTCCGACCACCTTCGACAGACACTCCCTCAACTCCTCGTCATTTCGGAATTCCATCTTCTCCCTGCACATTGCGCCTACACCAAATGTATTATCTATCTTTTCCATATCATATTCTGTTACCAAGCATTCGTCTTGCCACCTCTCCAGCATCTTTATCGCCTATCATTCCTGCTATCTCGACTACTCTCTCTTCGCCTCTGATTCTGCCGATATGAGTTCCTTCGTTGTCTTTATAAACTCTATAATGAGCCGTTCCCTGTGCAGCCACCGAAGCAAGATGCGTTATGCTTATCACCTGACATCCTTCGGCTATCTTGCTCATCACGTTGCCCATCTTAACACCCATCTCGCCTGATACCCCACTGTCAGCCTCGTCGAATACTATTGTTCCCAACCCCACACTCTCAACCACCAGTTTTTTCAGTACGAGCATCACTCTCGACACCTCTCCTCCCGATGCTATTTTAGCCAATGGCGCCACTGCTACTCCTTCGTTGCCCGAAAACATAAATTCTGCTTTTTCTCCTCCGTTCTGACCGTATTCACATGCCTCCAACCTCACCTCGAATCTGCCTCCCTTCATCCCAAGATACTCCATTCCCTTCATGACCGATTGCTCTATGATGGTTATTGCGGAGTGTCGTTTCTCAGTCAGTCTCTTCCCTGCATCGCATAGTCTGGCAAATAAATCATTTTTCCTTTCTGTCAGTTTTTCTACATTCTCAGCCGTTGACGCCATTCCCTCTAACCTTGCCTCCATCTCGGTCATTACTTGAATCAGTTCCCCACACGACTTCGCTCCATATCTTTTCTCCAAATCGTATATCGTACCGAGTCTCTCCTCTAAGGCATCTCTCTTTCTGGGGTTTATCTCTATGTTCCCTGCCTCCCTGCTTATCTCGCCTGTTGCATCTTTTATTGTAATATATGCTTCGCGGATGCTCTCGATTGGTTCGATGGTCGCATATTTTGATATTCTCTCCAACGCATCAACCACCTCCTTGATTATGGCTGTCGATTGTTCCAATCCCTCTTGAGCTCTGCCGTATTGTTCCATCATCTCCTCGGCATGTTCCAACCGTCCGAGTTCCTCTTCGAGTTGCCTGTCTTCCTCCTCACTTAGGTTGGCTTCCCTGAGTTTTTCAACCTGAAATTCCGTATAGTCACGCTCTCGTTCCATTCTCTCCATCTCTGCCTTTGCTGATTCGAGTTCTTTCCCTACTCTCGCATACTCTTTCCAGATATCCGTGTATGCAGATAGTGTATCTCCAGCACCAGCCACAGCATCTACAATCTGCATTCTGAATGTCTCGTTACCTACGAATCCTGAAGCATGTTGAGAATGTATATCCACCATTTCGCCAACCGTACTCCGCATCTCCTCAAGACTTACTGGCGAATCCTCCACAAAACATCTTGACCGTCCGTTGCGCCACACCTCCCGTCTTACAATCACCTCCTTTTCTTCGTTTTCGAACACGCCTTCGACTACACATTTCTCGCTTCCTTCACGTATGGCATTTCTATCTGCCCTCACTCCCATCAGCAGCCCCAATGCCCCCATCATGATTGATTTTCCTGCTCCTGTCTCGCCAGTGATGACATTGAATCCTCTCTCGAACTCAACCTCTACCCGTTCAATCAGCACGTAATTCGATATTGTTAGATTTCTCAGCATATTTTCATTGTTTTCCGTTTATCTCCTCATACCTGTTGGTGAGTGTCGGATTCATAGCCGACAATGCATCGACCATATCTGTTTTCTCGGTGTCTGTTCCCTTCTTGAACAGGTTGATGAGTTCGTCGTTTTTGCAATCGAGGAACGTAGCTATAATAGCCGACCCTGGATAATCACGGTTCAGTTTGCGCATTGCTGCTATTCCTTCTGCTATCATTGCGCGTCCGTTGGTCACATTCTTCGCCATATTGTCTAAAGCCAATCTATGGTATGAATAGAAGAATTTCCTGACCGACTCGTATCTTGCGTCAACCATATTTCCTGCCAGTGCATAACGGTTTCTACCCCCTTTTTCGAATGCTTTCCATCCTGCCGACTCGTTTTCGTCTGACTTGGCTTGACATACTGCCACTATCTGGTTTGCTGCATCAAACATGCTCTGTCCTCCCTTCTCGCTGTACGAATCGAGGTCGCATCCTATCACCATGTAGCAATAATAAGCCACTATAGCCATTAGGTTGTTGTCCCACGACGAACCATCTACTTCCAGTTTCTCGAACTCTTGATAGCGGAAATTCACCGACTGGTCTCTTACGTTCAGAATGGTTGTGGTATATGATGTACCATATACTGGTCGTGTGGCTGACACCTGCATCTCGCACATCATCAGTCCGTCAGCATACGATTTCACGATAAGCGACATGTTTGCGTCTATCCTCTCCTGCTCTTTGTATTTCATGTCGGTCCAAACATGGCTGTTCAGGAACTCCTTCAAATCTTTCTCCAACGCATCGAATACAGCCGTATTAGTTCCCTGCACCTGCGAGGTGTTCATCATGAAGTTCCACTTTATCTCCTGTCCGTACGTCCCCATCACACTTCCTGCTATCAGCAACCCCAACAACGCAAATCTTATCTTGTTCATAACTATAAATTTACTATCACCAGTGTTCTTATGTATTGATTGAGGGTTAATAACGTTCCAACCCTATATATTCCAGCAACTTGTTGCCATTGGTCTGAAACGAGAACACATCATACAACGTGAAATATCTCTCTTTGTTAGGGCACATTGTGTATGCCTGTTTCAGGAACTCCAGCCTTGAATCGTCAAAATCGAATGCTTCAACCAGTGTTCTCAAACCTTCAACTGTCACTGGTTTGATACGAACGAATACAATGGCAAGTTCGAGCTTCTTATCCTCGAAATTCTGTCCCTTAATTGCCGTGAGCATCAGTTGCACGTCTTCTGGTGATGCAGCACAATGGTACATATCAGGTGGAGTTTTCTTCACAACATTACCTCTTATCACATTACGTTCTTGAGTTATATGACCGGCACGACGAGTCACATGTTCTCTTTGTCCGAACATCACAACAGATACCATCAATGCTACAACGATGAATAAAAACCTTTTCATATAGATTGTCATTTTCTTGTAATACGTTTCACTATCTCCCGTGCAACCTCTGTTTTCGGCATTAGCGGGAGTTCCTCTGTCCTCCCGTCGGCATAGACGAATGTCACCACATTTGTATCCACTCCGAATCCTGCACCTTGCACTTTGAGCGAGTTCATCACGATGAAATCCAAATTCTTACGTCTCAGTTTGTCAGCTGCATGAGCCATTTCGTCGCAGGTTTCAAGAGCAAACCCTACCATAAACTGGTCGTCCCTTTTCTGTCGTCCGCACGCTGCAGCTATGTCTTGCGTAGGTACGAGTTCAATAGTCATCGGACCTGTTGTCTCGCGTTTCACCTTTTCCGAATATACATGTGCCGGTGTGTAGTCAGCAACAGCTGCACATAGCACTGCCCCATCGCACGTGCCAAACCTCTCCATCACTGCATCATACATCTCGCGAGCCGAAACGACATCAGTTCTGTGGACAAGTGGCGAATCTGGGACCTCCGCTGAAATAGGTCCACAAACGAACTCTACCTCAATGCCTTTCTCAGCAAATGCCGCAGCAATGGCTACTCCCATCTTCCCTGTCGAGAAATTGCCTATGAATCTGACTGGGTCTATCTTTTCGTATGTAGGACCCGCTGTTACCAGTACCTTCATGTCGTTTCTATTTTCACATCAGAATAAGTTCCAATGTACGTTTCCAACATTATACAATATCGGCTGCAAATTTACAAATTTTATTGCTTTCTGCCACAACTTTCAGCAAAATATTTTTCAACATAAAAATCCATTCAAAACCTTGCTCATTATAAAATTAATGACTAACTTTGCCAACTCAAATTGTGCAATCAATAAAAACAACAAAAATATGAAACAATTGGATGATGTTCGCACCCTCATGTGCGACAAAAACGTACAGGCTCTCATCGTTCCGTCAGTCGATCCTCACGGCAGTGAATACGTTGCTGCACATTGGCGCGAACGTGCTTATATTTCGGCTTTTACAGGTTCAGCTGGTACAGCCGTAATCACTCGCGATGGTGGTTGCGTATGGACTGACTCCCGTTACTTCCTTCAAGCAGGCGAACAGCTTAAGAAATCGGGTCTCACCCTTATGAAGGATGGCGAACTCGACACCCCATCCATCACCGATTGGCTGATATCTACACTCAAAAAAGGCGACCGTGTGGCTATCAATCCTGAGATGATTGCTATAAACGATTTCCGTTCGATTGAAACTGAGCTCGGAAATGCCGGCATAAGTATGTTCACCGACTTCGATTTCATTGATGCTGTTTGGAAGGATCGTCCTTCTATTCCTGATTCTAAAACCATTCTCCTCGACGAGCGTTTCTCTGGTGAATCTACTTCCGACAAACTGATTCGTATTCGTGAGAAGATGGCTGCTCTGAATGTCAATTCTATGCTCTATACCGACCTTGGCGATGTTGCTTGGCTTTTCAATATGCGTGGTGGAGATATCGCTTTCAATCCTGAAATTATCGCTATGGCATTTGTCAATATGCAGCATGCCACTCTCTTCACTTGGCTTGACAAGGTGACCCCAGATATGCGTTCCTACCTTGAGAAATCGGGTGTTGACATCAAGGATTATTACGAGACATATAATGTTCTTAAATCTCTTGGCGAGGATGTTGTTCTCGGTATGGACCCTACGAAATGCAACTGGGCTCTCTATAAAGCTGCAAAGACTTCCAAAGCATCCATCCGCGAGATTGGTTCGCCGATTTTCACAACTAAATGCGTGAAGAATCAAACCGAACTTGCTGGTACTTTCTATTCTATGCATCGCGATGGCATTGCCCTTACCCGCCTCTTCATGTGGCTCGAAGCTGAAATGAAAGCTGGACACAATGTGACCGAAGTTGGTGTTGGCAACAAGCTTCATGAGCTTCGTCGCGAGCAAGGTGCGATTGACGATTCTTTTGGCACTATCGCTGGTTTTGGTGCCCATGGTGCTATTGTTCATTACGAAGCTGACGAGGAATCAGATGTCGCTCTCAAAGCCGAGAGTTTCCTTCTTCTCGACTCTGGTGGTCAATATATGATTGAAAACGAAGATGGCTGTTTCGCTGGCACAACCGATATCACCCGTACCGTTGCTCTCGGCAAGGCTACCGAACGCATGAAACGCGACTATACCCTCACTTTGAAGGGTCATCTTGCCCTTGGTCATCAGCTCTTCCCTTACGGCACTCGTGGAGCTCAACTTGATGCTATCGCACGTCAATTCATGTGGAACGAGGAAATCCATTATGGACATGGCACTGGTCATGGTGTCGGCCATTTCCTCAACTGCCACGAGGGTCCTCAATCCATCCGTCTGAACGAGGTGCCTCAGATTTTGCTCCCTGGCATGATTGTATCCAACGAGCCTGGAATCTATCGCACTGGCGAACATGGTGTTCGTATTGAGAATCTTGTCGTTGTGGCTGAATACGAGAACAATGTGAACGATTTCGCACACTGGCTCCATTTCCGCACTCTCACCCTCTTCCCTTACGACCGCAACTCTATCGATATCTCTATGCTCACTCCTGACGAACTCCTCCAGATTAACTCATATCATGCTTTCGTCCTTCGCGAACTCCGTCCTCTGCTGAACAACGAGGAACTCGCTTGGCTCGAAGCTAAATGTGCAAAATTGTAATTAAACCTAACTATGAAGCAATGGTCTAAAATACAAAACCATAAAATCAAACCGTTATGAGAAGATTAACTTTTTTGATGGTCGTTCTGACCGCATCGTTGACAATGAATCTCTTCGCACAGAAGACAAAGACTGTCACAATTACAGCTAAGACTTATGAGGTTTCTGATAATCTCGACCTTGAAGCCGTTGCTCGTGCTTTCGGCGAATCTAATACCCTCGAGGATTTTGAGAAGGTTCTCAACGACCCTCGTGCACCACTGACCAATCTCGACCTCAATCGCGATGGATATGTTGATTATCTCCGTGTTGTCGAAATCACCGAACAAGGCGAACACTATGTACTGCTTCAGGCAGTTCTCGGCGACGACCTGTTCCAAGATGTTGCAACACTCTTTATCGAAGGCAGCAGACCTGAATCAGCTACCGTCACAATAGTTGGCGACCCTTACATTTATGGTCCTGACTATGTCATTGTTCCGACTTATGTTGTACGCCCATACATCTTCGACTATTGGTGGGCTCCTGGGTATGTCTGCTGGCATTCGCCTTGGTACTGGGGCTACTACCCTGGATGGTACTATCACTATGGGTGCTGCGGACCATATATCTACCACCATCGTTGCCACCACCATGTATGGCATTGCGAGCCACCTCACTACAACCGCCACATCCAGCATTATGCAAACGCCCGTTACGAATCTCGCCGTGCCGAAATTTCCCGTCAGGATTATGCACGCGATTACAAGACTCATAGCGAACGAGTAGCAGCTACTCCTTCAGCTCGCCGTGGATCGGTTGCAGCAACCACTCCTTCGAGAATATCAACCACATCGACTGGCACTCGCTCTACGACATCTACAGGTGTCCGCACTACATCGACCGGTACTCGTACGACTTCGACTGGCACTCGTAGCACATCAACTGGCACTCGTACGACTTCGACTGGTACTCGTAGCACGACTACCACTTCCACAGGCACTCGCACTACCACCACAACCGGAACTCGCACTGGTTCGGGCACTATAAGCACACGTTCCACATCATCTACCCCTGCAACTCGCACATCTACTTCATCATCTACGACTCGCAGCACTTCAACCTCAACCGCACCTCGCACATCTACTTCAACCTCCACCCGTAGCACCTCTTCATCATCGAGCTCCAGCACATCCTCTTCCACTTCGACGAGATCCACATCTTCCTCCTCTATGCGTCCGAGTTCAAGCTCGTCCTATAGCCGTCCGAGTTCGAGCTCAAGTTCTTCGTCAAGCTCACGTTCGAGCAGCTCGTTCAGTGGTGGCAGTCGCGGAACTTCGATGAGCTCAAGTTCAATGGGCGGAAGTCGCTCTGGTGGCAGTATGTCTGGTGGCAGTCGCAGAAGATAATTTAATAAGCACACATTATATGAATATAGCATTAGGAATATCAGCAGGTATTGCAGCTTACAAAACTGCCGAATTGGTTCGTCTCTTCATCAAGAATGGTCATCAAGTGACCTGCATCATGACCGAGAATTCTCAGAATTTCGTCACTCCTCTCGTACTGCAGACTTTGAGTCAGCATAAGGTATATACCGAGCAGTTTGAGCAGAAGAACTGGTCGCCCGACCATATCTCGATAGCCGATTGGGCTGATGTCTTTCTCGTAGCTCCTGCTACAGCCAACGTCCTTGGCAAGTTTGCAAACGGCATTGCCGACGACCTTTTGTCAACCACCTTCCTTGCGTTCGACAAACCGGTTGTACTCTGTCCAGCAATGAACGACCGTATGTTCACCCATCCCGTTGTACAGCGCAACATCAAGTCGTTGCAGCAGTTACCAAATGTCCATGTGATGAATCCCGACATCGGTTCTTTAGCATGCGGTTCGGTAGGACTCGGTCGTCTCCCGGAACTTCCGAAAATTGTTGAATACGTTGAAAATCTTAAATAAAAAGAAAGGCAGCCTCAAAAAACCGGCTGCCTTTCTTTTTTTATTCAAACGGGATGAATTACATCAGTTTCTTCATCTCTTCTGCCATCATCTTTATTCCGCGTTCGATAGTCTCAGTATTGGTGTTCGAGAACGAGAGACGTACGTGCTGGTTGTTCTCGTATGTTGCACTGAAGGCGATACCTTTTACAAATACCACTCCTCGCTGCGAGCAGTTTTCGAACAATTTGTCGATATCAATTGCATCTGGCAATTTTGCCCAGAGGAAGAAACCACCTTGTGGAGTGACGAACGATGTTCCTTCAGGGAAATATTTCTTGATGCACTCTACCATTGCGTCACGACGTTTCTTGTACTCAGCACGAAGCGAAGCGATATAGCGATCCATACGTCCTGATTTCCAGAACTCGTAAGCGAGCATCTGTGAGAGACATGGTGTGCAAGCGTCCATTGACTGTTTTGCAATCTCAGCATATTCGTACATCTCGTTAGGGAGAATCATCCAACCGATACGCATACCTGGGCTGAAGATTTTCGAGAACGACGAGCAGTAGATTATCTGCTGTTCGTTCTTAGCATATGTCTTCATAGGCACAATATCGTTCTTCACATTATCGTCATAATAGAGCTGACCGTAAGCGTCATCTTCGAGTATGATTACATCTGGATGTTTAGCCATCACCTCAAGGAACTGCTCGCGACGTTTGCGAGACATTGCGAGACCTGCTGGGTTATGGAATGTTGGAGTTGTGTAGATGAATTTAGGGTTGCTTTCGAGAGCCTTTTCGAGCTCTGAGATGATGATACCCTCATCGTCGAGTTTCACGCCCTTGATATTGGCTCCATACGAGCAGAAAGCACCTGCCGATCCGCAGAATACTGGGTCTTCGGTGAGCATTGTGTCGCCATTATCGAGGAATAGTTTCGAAACAATGTTCATTACCTGAGTCGAACCGGTAGTGACAATGATGCGGTTCTTTGTCATATCGAACCCACGCTCCTGCATCTTCTCCGTGAGGAATTTGTTGAATACAGGCAGACCATCGGTTGCACCATACTGCAAAGCGGTATCCATCTCTTTGCGAGGCATCTCCGCAATCATCTCTTTGAGGTCCTGTACAGGGAAAAGTTCCTCACCTGGCATACCTCCTGCAAACGAGATAACGTTTGGATTTGCTACAGCTTTCATCATCGCTCTGATTGGCGATGGACGGAAGCACGATACATTCTTTGAAAATTTCATAGCTTTAATTTTATTATTTGTATAAGAATCTTTTGATTGATTTCTTAGGTGTCTTTTCGAACTCCTCTTCCATGAGTTCTATCTTCGACAGTTGCGAATAGTTTGGCAGCTGGCGGTTCACCGAGAGCAACCATTCGCGCACTTCGTCTTTTATCTTTTCTTCGTCGAGTTGGTCATAGTCTGGATATACGAGTGCTATGAGTTTGCCTGCCCTTTCCACAACGAGCGACTCCACGACTTTGTCCATGAGGTTAAGTTTAGTCTCTATCTCCTCTGGGTATATGTTCTGACCTGAAGGACCGAGTATCATATTCTTGCATCTACCTTTGAGATAAATGGTTCCCTCTTTATCAACGATTCCGAGGTCGCCCGTATGGAACCATCCGTACTCGTCGAAAGCGGCATTCGTAGCCTCCACATTATTATAATAACCTATGAAGAGGTTGTCGCCACGAACCAATATCTCGCCAGGGATTCGGTATTTATCGTCCGAATCAATGCGGATTTCCATTCTCTCAACCACTTTTCCGACCGACCCCTGTTTATAGTCCCACCAGTTCTCGTAGCATATCAGAGGGGCAGCTTCGGTCATTCCGTAACCGCTGGCATATGGGAAACGTATCTGTTTCAGACATTTCTCGACTTGCAGATTCATAGCGGCTCCACCGACTATCAGGAAACGAAGTTTTCCACCGAATGCCTGCAGGATGTTCTCTTTAACCCGTTTGCGGATGATGTGTTTCAACGTTGGGGTGTACCACAACATCTTCATCTTAGGCTGGTTGATTATAGGGAACACTTTGTTTTGTATGATTTTCTCAATCACAAGCGGAACGGTCAGTATCATGTATGGCTTCACCTCTTTGAATGCTTTCAGCAGTAGCGATGGTGTTGGCATCTTCTTCATGAACACTATTTGCGCACCTCCTGCGAGTTGGTAAACGAAATCGAACATCACTCCGAATATATGTGCCAATGGCAGCATCGACACTATGGCATCTCCGCGACGCACTTCAATGGTCTTGAGCGCATAATTGACGTTCGAGCTCAGTGCACGATTCGTAATCATCACCCCCTTCGGTTTGTCGGTCGTACCGGATGTGTAATTGATGAGCACCAGTTCGTCGATATTGTCGAGTTCCTTCCATTCGCGGCGAGTTTGGCAATCCATCTGCTCTCCGTTGCGTATGCACCAATGCTCCATATCGACAATCTTCACATTGTCTATCTGCTCTTTTTCGAGTTTCGACATTACGTTCGGACCAGCCATCAGCACTTTTGCTCCCGAGTGACGCACTAAATATGTGATGTTTTCGGCAGTGAAATCCGGCAGTATCGATACCACCACTCCACGTATCACGGCTGTTGCGAGGAACGATATTCCCCAGTGCGATGAACTTCTGCCGCATATTGCGACACGGTCGCCTGCTTCTATGCCCATTGATGTGAGCCATTCTGCGACACGCTCCACCTCTTCCACCATTTCGGCATAGGTGTAGCATACATCCTCTCCATAATCGGAAAGGGCTTTTTCATTGGGGTTCTTGATTGAACTCTCTCTGATAAGATTTAAGAAATGTTTCATGGTATTACTTTTTTTGTTCCTTCAAGCTGACCGTAAGGTTGAAGACCAACTTTCCTGGAACTGTATCATCGTCTGTATTGAAATATCCTGTCTTGAGGAACTGGAATTTGTCGCCCTTCTTAGCGTTTCCGAGGAATGCCTCCACCTTTGCGTCAGATACTATTTTCAACGACTCTGGGTTGAGTATCTCGCGGAAATCGCCCTCGTAGGCTGCTGGATTCTCTTCGGTGAACAGTCTATCGTAGAAACGCACTTCAGCATCTAAGGCTGTCTGGCACTCTACCCAATTGATAGTGCTCTTCACCTTGCGGTTTCCCCCTTCGGTACCCGACTTGCTCTCCGGGTCGTATGTTGCGTGTACCGTAGTGACGTTTCCTTCCGCATCTTTCTCGCAACCGACAGCTTGGATTATGTATCCGCCTTTCAGTCGCACTTCGCGTCCTCCAGGCGATAGTCTGAAGAAGTTTTTGTCAGCCTCCTCGCGGAAATCGCCCCTCTCTATCCATAGTTCGCGACCGAAGCGTACGTCTCGCATTCCTGCGTTTTCGTCTTCCGGATTGTTCTCTATCTGCACCATTTCCCCGTCGCCTGTATAATTATCTATCACGAGACGGATAGGGTCCATAACTGCACATACGCGATATGCTTTTGGTTTGAGGTCCTCGCGTATCGACGCTTCGAGCAACGAGACGTCGTTCAAAGCTTCATATTTGGTATATCCTATTCGGTTTATGAAGTTGCGTATGCTCTCAGGTGTGTATCCACGACGACGGAGACCGCATATTGTAGGCATTCGTGGGTCGTCCCATCCGCGGACAAGTCCCTCTTTGACGAGAGCGAGCATTTTTCGCTTGCTCATCACAGTGTATGTTATGTTCAGTCGGTTGAACTCTCTCTGTTTAGGGCGGTAGTCTGGTGTTGCGAACTGGTCGAGGAAATAGTCGTACAGCGGACGATGAACCTCAAATTCCAAAGTACACAATGAGTGGGTCACTCCTTCGAAATAGTCACTCTGTCCGTGTGCGAAGTCGTACATTGGATATACTTTCCATTTCGTGCCGGTACGATGGTGTGGGTGTGTAGTGATGATGCGGTACATTATTGGGTCACGGAAGTGCATATTGCTGTGCGCCATATCTATCTTTGCACGGAGCACCATCCGTCCATCCTCGATTTCGCCTCGGTTCATCTTCTCGAACAGTTCGAGATTCTCCTCAATCGGACGGTCGCGGAACGGACTGTTTGTTCCGGGTTGGGTTGGCGTGCCTTTCTGTGCAGCTATCTCTTCAGCACTCTGTTCATCGACATAAGCTTTTCCTTCTTTGATGAATCGTATTGCGAGTTCATATAACTTGTCGAAATAGTCTGAAGCGTAATAGATATTATTCCATTGGAACCCTAACCATTTTATGTCCTCTTGTATCGAATCCACATATTCCGTGTCCTCTTTCACAGGGTTTGTGTCGTCGAAACGGAGGTTACACGTACCGCCATAATTGCGGGCGATACCGAAATCCATACAGATAGCTTTGGCATGGCCTATATGCAAATAGCCGTTTGGTTCTGGCGGAAAACGGGTCTGGATACGACCTCCGTTGAGACCATCGGCAAGGTCTTTTTCTACTATCTGCTCTATGAAATTCTTGCTAACCTTCTCATCCTCAGCATTCACATTGTTTAGTTCCACTTTATCCATAACTATAGCGAAATATATATTTATAATTGTGCAAAGATACTTATAATATTTGGAACAGCCAAGAAAAACAGGCAAAAAATATGCACATGAATTTTTTTTGAAAAAAATATGAAAAACATTTGGTCACGTCCGAAAATAGTCGTACCTTTGCACTCGCTTTCGGAAGGGGAAGCACCCTTGAAAATTTTAATGCGGAAATAGCTCAGTTGGTAGAGCACAACCTTGCCAAGGTTGGGGTCGCG
>JAKSNU010000019.1 GCA_024399535.1 Paludibacteraceae bacterium | reverse complement strand
GACAACAAGATATGAATTGCGAGCTGAAACATCTTTCGCTGCTGAACTACAGGAATATTGCTGAGTGCGACATCCGCTTTTCCAAGAAATTCAACTGTTTCCTGGGCAATAACGGTATGGGCAAAACAAACCTGCTCGATTCAGTCCTATTCCTCTCGCTTACGAAAAGCCACCTCGCATCAACCGATACCCAACTGGTTCGCCACAATCAACCATTCCTAATGATGCAGGCTGAGTACTCTATCAACGACAATAGCGAAGACCTGAACGTTACGATCAAACCGAGAGTCAAAAAATGTATTAAACGTAATGGGAAAATCTACACTAAAATGTCGGATCATATAGGTCTCATACCTGTAGTACTCGTTTCGCCAGCTGACCAAAGTCTCATTGCAGATGGCAGCGACGAACGCCGGCGCTTTATGGACATAGTAATCTCGCAATGCGATTCCCGCTACCTGAATTCACTATCAAAATACAACCACATTATCCAAAACCGAAACAACCTGCTGAAACAACTCGCCGAGAACAACTCGGTTGACAGCTCGCTACTCGAAATCTACGACCTGCAACTCCAGGACGAGGCTGAATACATCTACGGAAAAAGATGCGAATTCATCGATAAATTCATCCCTTCGTTCCAAAAAATATACAATAAAATCGCAACAGTCGATGACTGCATATCTCTGAAATACGTCTCGCACCTCGACAATGGTGCAAAACTGTCAGAACTGCTCCGTGAATGTCAGGCACGCGACATTATCCTCGGTTATACCACACGAGGAATACACAAGGACGACCTCGTAATGTCGATTGACGGCTACCCTATCCGCACCACTGGCTCGCAAGGGCAAAACAAAAGTTTCGTCATTGCAATGAAACTGGCTCAATACAAAGTGCTGAACGACGCTAAAGGATGCAAACCAATCCTGCTGCTCGACGACCTCTTCGACCGACTGGACACAAACCGCGTATCGAACATTATCGACATAGTCTCGTCAGATGAATTCGGGCAAATTTTCATTACCGACACATCGCACAATAATATAGACAAGCTACTCACCGACCGAGAATCATCAGTATTCGAGGTCGTCGACGGCAAAATCAAACTTATTTCCGTCTCCGGAAAACCCGTTTCAGAGTAATAATCCGGAACAGATATTTAGCAAACGACCCAATCTCGCCGAAAGGATTATCAATGATTCGGTGAAAGCTCTTAGTCATTCGCTTCTCCTGCTTTTTGCTCTTTCGCTCCAACCTCCGGATTGCGGTGTTAAGCTCATCAATTGTTTCAAATCTCTTCATCTTCGTCCTCCTCGTTGGTTACCAATATATCGCTCAATATCCTCACGGTAGGGTTGATGAACCACCTCTTCCTGAAAATCAGCAAAAGCACTACCAATATCAAGAACAATCCTGACACAACAAGACATGCTCCCCATAAAGGCATCACTTTCGCCAACAATACTGCTATAGAAAACGCTGCAAATGCCAAAGCAAACATCAACACAACAAAACCGATGAGCAGTATCAGCAGCCAGCTTACCAATCTTGAGCTTTTCTCAATCACCCTAAGTCTCAGCAAATCGCCACGAACGAGGATGTATTCACGAAGTTCAGCAATAAATGCCTCAATATTCCTCAACATCTGCTGTATCTTCGTTAATTTTGCTCATCATCTTATCAACGAATTTCTCTAACTCCTCCTTCGAAAGCTGGGGAAATTTCTCACGCACTGTTTCGGCAATTTTTTCGCGTGTATTCTTACCACTTTCAGGTGCCAATAAGAGTGCTGCCATTGCACCTACGAATGCACCTCCTAAAAACCATCCAAATTTGCTCATAGTATATATTTTATTGATTTAAACTCAAAATGTACGATTTCACCAGAGCGAAGCTTCATCGCTAAAAGTCCATTACGCTCAACGTCAACAATCATTGCTTCGAATCTCGCCCCATCTGACCGCTGAAACTCGTGCCATTCACCCCTCCGATACAAATGCGACAAATACTCTTCATGACATTCAACCCCACGCTCATATCTTTCAAAAACCATAGTAACGACCCGCTCAGCCATCTCGTTTACGTTAAACTCCTTACCACTCAGTTGCGCAAGGCTCACAGGATTCGGAGCATCAGACTCAAAACAAGTTTGATTGACATTAAGTCCTATTCCCACTATTGCTTTATCAATATGTCCACCTAATATGCCGGTTTCAATCAATATGCCACACAATTTCCCATCTCCGGCATAGATATCGTTCGGCCATTTGATTCTCAAATCAAAATCGCTTAAAGCATCCAAAATTCCGAGAGTCACAACCTCAGTAATGCGAAATCCCTCACAAGCCGGAATTTTATTCGGGTTCATCAGCAGACTGAGCAACACATTCCGACCAGATTCACTTTCCCAACCATTCCCCACCTGACCATGACCGGCACTTTGATAATCAGCAGAAACCCAATCGCCATGATTAAATTCCCCAACATTATTCTTCAGGAACACTGATGTCGAGTCTATCTCGTTGAAGTGAAGTCTCATATTCTTTTATTGCATTGATCAGCCTTTGTTCAATCATCATCTTGACCTTCGAACGTTCCTCGTCAAACTCGTTGACTATTACACAAAACGCATATTCCCTTTCCTTGTAGTTCACATAACCGGCATATGCCTGAACCCCACTCATCGAACCGCTTTTTGCCCTGGCATAAAATTCCTTTCCCCTGAAAATAGCCTTTACCGTACCCTCTGCACCACATTCGGGCAACGAACTCCTAAAAGCAAATGCCGATTTGCTGTGATACATATATTCGAGCATCCTGACCATCATCGCGGGACTCAAAGCATCCATCGGCGACAGTCCATTGCCATCATAAATAGCCATTTCATCGATATTTATTCCACGTTTTTTCCAATACGACTTTATGACATTCTCCGAATCCTTCAATGTTGCATTACGCTTATGGACCTGCGTTCCCAGAAGACGGAATATATGCTGAGCATAATGATTATTGCTGTTGAAGTTTATCTCACTCACAATATTTTGGAGAAAGGGTGAATAATAACTATACAATTTGTCAAACTCATCATAATCAATCCATCTTGATTCACGTGCAGTACCATTTACCGAAATTCCCCTTGAGCGCAACTTGTTCAAGAGAATCTTTGCAACGACCTCATTGGGATTAGTAATTGCCAATCTCAGATATTTTGTGACACCTACGCCCAATATGCCTTCAAGCAGTACCTCCTTGCCGTATGGCATTGAGTAAGTATAAACCACAGCATCACTACCCCCTGAAATCTTCAATTTATTAATCACACTGATTTCCGCCTCAGGATATTGCGTCCTGACCTGCAATTTCCCATTTCTGTCAACAGCCTTGACTGTCACATTCTGTACGTTATCGTAAACCGACAACCCAAAACACCCTACCCCATAATAAGTAGCCAAATCCTCCAACACCCATTTTGGCGAAGCCTCGTCACCATATATGATATTGCCATCTGCAATAATATCACCTTTAATTTCATTGATACCCAATGTCTTCAACGCCATTGCGACACTATCAAAAAAGCCATAGTTTTCAATCACAGACGACTCTATAGTAGGGTCTAATCCGCCTTGGACATATAAATTGCCATCCAAAATGCCCTTATCACCGATTTTCGCATCAGTCCATATGGCAGTCTCGATTTTGTAAGCAGGGCCCAAAATCTCCAAGGCAGTAGCAGTAGTAAATAGTTTCATAGTCGAGGCAGGAGTCATTTTGACATTACCATTCTCGTCAGCAACCACTCTCTTGTCTGTTAAATCCTTGACCATAATTCCCCACTCGGCATGACCATTCTGAGCCGAAACGAAAAGCGACACATTCAAAAAGAAAACCAACAATATCAGATAAAGTCCTTTCATCATTTGTTTTTTTTCATCAACCTCCTAATCTGCCCCGTAGGTATTCCCATCTGATCGCGATACTTGGCAATAGTCCTCCTTGCCACAGCAATGCCTCGCCCGGTCAACATATTTGCCAATTCAGAGTCAGAATAAGGATTGTCCTTATCCTCGCCATCAACAATTTCCAACAATATTTCCTTAATCTGCCTATTCGACATATCTTCACCATCAACAGTTTTCACAACTTCCGAAAACATCGATTTCAACGGAATAATACCATAATTGGTCTGCATATATTTGTTTGACGTAGCACGCGATATAGTGCTGGCATCAAACCCCGTCAGTTCTTCAATATCTTTCAAATGCATTGGACGGAGCTTACTGAAATCACCGGTAAGGAAATACTCTTTTTGGAACTCGGCTATAGCCACCATTATAGTCATAAGCGTACGCTGTCTTTGGGCTATTGCCCCAATAAACCAATCAGCCTTACCTACATACTCCTGAGCAAATCGCACAGCCTGTTTGTCAGCCTTCTTCATCAACCCGTCAGCCATCATCTTATATTGCTCGCTCACCTTCATAGCAGGGATATTACTGTCGTTGAGCGAAACCACTATTTCCCCATCACTTTCCTCAACCAGAAAATCAGGTGAAACGGTCCTTTTCAGCACCTGTGCCGAATCTGAGAACGATCCTAATGGTGAAGGGTTCAACCGCCTCATTACTTTCAACGCAGATTTCAATTCGTCATCAGCAATCCCCAGCCGACTCTTTATTACATCGAAATTACAATCAGATAATAATTTGAAATATTCATTTATTATGTGTTTCAGCAATAAGACATCGTCATTCTCAACCATTTTGTCCAACTGCAACAAGAAACACTCCCTCAAACCGCTCGCTCCTACTCCCGTAGGTTCCAACGTCTTTATAGTCTCGATAGCAGACTGAATTTCAGCCTCATCGACCAACTCGCCCTCAGCCATAGCATAATCATCAATCATCCTGTCAATTTCGCCAGTTATGAAACCACGGTCATCCAAATTTCCAACGATATATTGGCACAATTTTTTATGCTTGCTGCTTAAATCCTTGTAATCCAATTGCTGTCTCAGAAAATCAGACTTGCTCATTTCGTCCTTGACCTGAATCTGATAATTATCATCACCTTCGCTATACTTAGGATTATTAAAATGCCCCTCGCCATCGTCATAATCTCCATCGTCCGGCGAAAAATCGCGCGATTCGTCATCGCCTATTAAGTCTTTTTCACCCTCAAATTCATCTTGAGGTTCTTCGTTTTCAAATTTATTTTCCAACACCGACTCATCCACATCAAACGCAGGGTTCGACTCAATCTCCTCGCGTATCCTTTGTTCAAGAGCCACAACAGGATATTCCAAAAGTTTCAACTCAGCCAACATCTGCGGACTGAGTTTCATCCCTTGCTTTATTTCCATTCCCTGCAAAACCTTCATACTATCACTCTTCGATTAGTTTCATAAACTCGGCACGAGTTTCAGGACGTGTAAATGCTCCCGTAAAATCGGAAGTTACAGTCACCGAATTCTGTTTCTGCACTCCACGCATCTGCATACACATATGCTGCGCTTCGACCACTACCATAACTCCGAGTGGTTGTAAAGTCTTTTGAATACAATCCTTTATCTCAAGAGTCAACCGCTCCTGAATCTGCAATCTACGCGAATAGACATCCACCACACGTGCTATCTTGCTCAATCCAGTCACCTGATGATTGGGTATATATGCCACATGAACCTTACCAAAGAAAGGCAACAAATGATGCTCGCACAACGAATAGAACTCAATATTCTTCACCACCACCATTTGGTGATAGTCCTCATGGAACATTGCAGATTTCAAAATAGCCTCTGGGTCCTCATTATACCCTTTTGTGTTGTAAAGCATGGCCTTAGCCACACGTTCCGGACTTTTAATCAATCCCTCACGCTCAGTGTCCTCACCAAGCAACTCAATAATCGCCTTATAATGTTCAGCAAGTTGAGCTTCAATCTCAGTCATTTATCTCTGTATTTTTACCGGCACAATATATGCCTCGTTTGAATATTCTGGAAATTTACTCAAAAATGATGCCTTGAGTTCGTTTGCCTCGCCACGTGTCAGGCAATTTCCTATCTGTACCCTCCAAAATGGAACCATATAAAGCACATAAATATCAACATCAGTTGCAACCTTCTCGATATCTTCCTTTATCTTATATGCCTCATTCCTGGACTTTGAACCCTTATTGCCTGAAAAAATCTGCAACCTAAACCCATCAACCGTAACTCCTGTGCCAATTGCCACGTCTAATGATGACTGAACAAGATCACGCGTATCTGCCGTCTGATGCACGACAACCTTATTGCCATCTCCGTTTTCGACTGACAATTTCTTAACAATACTCTCCTGACAAAATACCAAGAGACTTGATAGAGCCATTACCAATATTAAAAAAAACCTTTTCATAATATTATAAGTCATCAAACTTTGAATATTCATTTTCCTTTGCCACCACAACATCAGTATAAATCAAATTAACGCACTGATATTCCAACTCCTCAACATTTTGCGACAATATGTATAACTCAATATTAGTCAAACTGTCGGGATTCCAAACCAAATCATATTTCTTGTTCTCGTCATCGACCTTGACTGGCGTTTTATACTTTTCCTCTAACCCCTTTCTCAAATCATTATACAAAATCGCCACTTCCTCGACCGAGCCTTTTGGAGTATAATTATCATACTCCTTTCCGATAAACCTTATTGCCACACGCCAAACTTTTTTCTCGCGTTCTGACAAATAGACATACAATTTCACCTCTTCCTGGAAAAACTCGCCTTTATACAATAGCGTTCCATCTTCCGTTTTCTCAACAAAAACAAAAGATTTTTTCTTCAACTCCTGCTCGAAATACGAAAACTTAGTTCCCATCTGAATGCCCATAAAACGCGCTTGAGCCATCGAAATATTGGTAATAAATACCAAAAACGAAAAAATAAACAATAATTTTCTCATATTCCCTGAATTTATTTATTTATCAACCATTCAAACAAATGCTTATGCTCTTCGTGCTCGCCAAATAGCTCCTCGGGATGCCATTGCACACCTATCATAGGTTTTTCAATCATCTCAATACCCTCAACGATACCATCTTCAGCCCAAGCCGTAATCCTGCAACCATCGCCGACACTCCTGACCGCCTGATGATGAAACGTATTAACCATCGCAGCAGTACATCCCATCACTTTAGCCATATTACTATCTGCATCTATCAAAACCTTATGCGATGTTTCAGAACGAACAGCTTTCTGCGAATGTCCAAGTACACGACCTCTGCCCACTTGCCGGTAAATGTCCTGATATATCGTTCCGCCACTGACGATAGCCATTGCCTGCATACCACGACAAATGCCTAAAGTCTTCTTACCACTCTCGTAAGCCACTCTCGTAAGCGCGATGTCAAACATATCACGCAAAATCGACGGCTTGTTGCTCATTTCAGTCCACTCCTCACCCCAATATTTTGGATCTACATCCCCACCACCTGTCAACAACAACGCATCAACCATCCCGCAATACTCACGAATAATATCAACCCTATCAGTGACAGGCAAAACAATAGGTATTCCTCCATTCTCCGAAATACATCTCACGTAGGAATTCACCAACCTATGTTCGCTGACATCGTCAAGCCAATTACCAGATACTCCAATGATTTTAGCCATAGCATTATTTTGATGCATCAAGTCCTATACGATTCCACCTAATTTTACCATTGAGCCAAGCTACATCCCTATCAAGCGAGAGCCAAACAAATACCGGACGACCAACAATATGGTCTTCAGGCACAAAACCCCACATTCGAGAATCGGCAGAATTATGACGGTTGTCGCCCATCATAAAATAATAATCCATCTTAAACGTATAAACTTCAGCCAATTCCCCATTCAAATATGCTTGTCCATTTTTCCACTCAAGGCTATTCCCCTCAAATGCAGTGATGCAACGACCGTATCGCAATACATTATCCTCGGTCAATTCTATCACAGCCCCTTTCGCAGGCACCCACAACGGACCATAATCAGAACGCGTCCATTTATATGTATATGCCAAAGGATACATTGCAGAACGCCCGATGAAATCGTCAAGAATACGTTCTTTCGCCACCTGTTTTACTAATGGCATTTTCTCAACTTTACCCTTAACTTCGTCAGTCATAGCAAATATATAAATAGGTCCCCAAGTCGTACTGTCAATAGCTGGAGTCATACCGATTTTTCTCAAATAACCATCCATCTCATTCCCATCATAACATTGAACCTCAGTGGTACTCACACCTGCCTTATGCAAAGACTCCATATTGAATGCCTGACCATTTGTCTGCACACAATAGTTGTGTTGCATTCCTTTGTGCATTGGGAATTTCTTGCCATCAACATATAAAACATCATCTTTAATCTCAATCGTCTGACCTGGCAACCCGACACACCTCTTTACGAAATTTTCCCTTCTATCCACAGGTCGCCACTTATTTTCACCAAGTCCGTTAATAACTTGTATGTCACGCAAAACTTTTCTTCCAGCAGCCATCCTACTCATATAATAATCATAAGGCATCACACTGTCAACCTTAAAATCTGAAAATCCTGCCGCCTGTTCAGCAGCTTCCATACACATGCTGTAATAATCAGGATTTTGCGTCCAACTCAGAACTGTATCGCCTGCGGGAAAATTAAATACCACTATATCGCCTGACTCAATGTTTGCCCACCCTTTCAAACGTTTATACTCCCATTGAGGATGCTCGAAATATGACTTTGTACCCCATGGAAAAGTGTTCTGCACTAAAGGGAATGACAATGGTGTGTTTGGGACACGCGGACCATAACTGCATTTGCTAACCATCAGGAAATCGCCAACTCTCAAAGTCTGCTCCAAGGATGACGATGGAATCTGGTAGTTTTGAAAAATATAAAGATTTATGAAATACACAGCAACCAACGCAAATACAATTGCATCAACCCAACTGCAAATCACATATTTAGTATGATTCGTATCTTTATATTTCTTCCACCACGTCCATGGAATAAACTTTGTGATGAAAACATCGAATATCAATATTTCCAACAACAACCACCAGTAATTCCCAACCCATATAATGAACAACACGAACAAAACCGACCATATAGCCAATTTTATCCACTGCCTGACAGGCACCTGTAATCTCGCTTTCCAATCCATAATCATATTTTCATCAAATCTTTCATATCATAAAAACCAGGCTTTCTACCACACATAAACTCAGCAGCCAAGACAGCCCCAAAAGCCAAGCCCTCCCGCGACTTTGCCTCATGACGTATCGTCAAAACATCAACAGGCGAATCATACCTAACCTCATGTATTCCTGGAACCATACCCTCCCTTATTGATTCTATTTCAGGACGACGTCCAAGCTCATTCTCAATGCCATCTGCCAATACTATAGCCGTTCCACTGGGTGCATCTTTCTTCTGTATATGATGAACTTCGGTCATTGTCACGTCATAATTCTGATATCCCTTCATGATTCGCGCCAACTGCTTGTTTATCGCCATCATAATATTTACACCTATTGAAAAATTGGAAGTCCAAAACAAGGAACCACCAACCCTCATCATCTCCTCTTTTACCTCAGCCATATGCGAAGTCCATCCAGTAGTTCCAGAGACAACCCTAACACCTTCCTTCCATGCACGACGATAATTGTCAATTGCCGAAGCAGGCTGTGTAAATTCAATAGCCACATCAGCTCCCCTGAATTCCTCACTTTCAAATTTTGATTCTTCTCCAATATCAATACAACATACAACCTCATGGCCGCGGTTCTTGAGGATTTGCTCAACCACGTGCCCCATCTTGCCATAACCAATAATTGCCGCTTTCATCTTAAAAAATCTATTGCTTCAAATATTAATTCCTTTTCAACATCAAAATCCGTAACCAAATCCCCAACTCTACGAAGAAGCGTAAAATTAACTCTACCATCCCAATTCTTCTTATCACCGCACATAATTTCATATAATCTCGCATAATGGCTACAATCAAATGGCAGTTCTCCCCAAATCTCCCGCACGAAACTTCTCAATCTTGTCAATTCACCCCTCTCCAAACCAGTTTTGACAACCGAAATATAAGTAGCCACCACCATACCCCATGCCACACAATACCCATGTCGCAACTTTAACCCCTTCTCAATACCCAACTCTTCAAAAGCATGCCCCGCAGTATGTCCAAAATTAAGCACTTTACGCCTACCTTTCTCGCTGAAATCCTCGTTCACTATACTGCGTTTCAAATCTATATTTTCGTTTATCAGAATTTTCAAATCATTTATATCCAACCTCTCAATATCATAACCATAAGTTCTGTCAAGCAAATCCTTACCAGAGACAAAACCATGTTTCAACATCTCAGCATATCCAGACAGCATCTCCTTGATATCCAATGTCTCCAATAGTTCTGGATAAACTCTTACCTCGTCAGCCTCGCTAAACACTCCTACCCCATTCTTTATTCCACCAAAATTCACACCAGTCTTACCCCCAACCGAAGCATCCACCATAGCCAATAAGGTAGTCGGTACATTCACAAAACCAATCCCCCTCATATACGTTGAAGCAGCAAAACCACCAAGATCCAACACCATTCCTCCACCAACATTTATCAATCTGGAATGTCGTGTCATTCCAAACTCCATCATCTGCTTCCATACCGATGAAACCGTCATAATTGACTTATTCACCTCTCCCGATTCAATAACCACACGAGGCAATGCTTCCAATCCTATACGATGAAGCAATGCCTCAGTGTTGTTATCAACAAGAACAATTTCTTTATCAATAAGCATTATTATTTGCTCATTTCGAGCATCTTTAGAATAGGCTTTACCGCTTTTTCACGCAATTCGTCAGCTACAATAATTTCAGGATACTCGTCTCTCATACAGAGATAAACCTTCTCCAAAGTATTCATACGCATAAAATTGCATTCATTACATGCTGTCTTATCATTCTCGGGAGGTACAGGAATAAACTCCTTCTGAGGACAACGCTTTTTCATCTCATGCAATATGCCACTCTCAGTACAAACAAGGAACTGCTGGTTGTCGGTCTCAGTAGCAAAATTCAACAATCTCTGCGTCGAACCTACCACATCTGCCATATCAGCAATCTCTTTCTTACACTCTGGATGAACCAACACCTTTGCATTAGGATATTTAGCCTTCAATTCACAAAGACTCTTTATTGAAAATTGTTCATGAACATGACATGCACCGTTCCAAAGCAACATTTTTCGCCCTGTAACGGAATTGATATAATTTCCAAGATTTCTGTCAGGACCGAAAATCAGTTTTGCATCCTTTGGAAATTGGTCAACAATCCTATGCGCATTTGAACTTGTGACCACAACGTCAGTATGTGCTTTGACTGCAGCTGTCGTATTGACATACGAAATGACAGTATAATCTGGATGTTCAGCAACAAAACGGCCGAATTCATCAGCATCACAGCTTTCAGCCAACGAGCAACTTGCCTTCAAATCGGGAACTACGACCTTCTTGTCAGGCGAAAGTATTTTTGCCGTTTCACCCATAAAATGAACACCACACATCACTATCATTTTGGCATCAGTTTTAGCTGCCCATTGCGCTAATGCCAAGCTATCACCTACAACATCTGCAATATCCTGAATCTCGCCTATCTGATAATAGTGAGCAAGAATGACTGCATTCTTCTCCTCTTTCAAACGTTTAATCTCAGAAACCAATTCCTCTTTTGTCATACCAATAATTTTTATTTGCGAACCAACTCGTATGTGTCGCGAGCAATAGTCAACTCCTCGTCTGTCGTGATTACTGCAACCTTGATTTTCGAATCAGGCGTTGATAATTCTGCATCAATACTCATTGCTTCATTATTCAATTTAGCATCATATTTGACACCAAGATATGCCAATTTCTCGCAAATATATTCGCGCGTTTCTGGTTGACGTTCACCTATACCTCCAGTGAAAATTATCGCATCTACACCTCCGAGAACAGCCATATATGCACCAATATATTTCAACAGACGATAGTTGAACATATCCATTGTGAGTATTGACTTCTTATCACCTTTTGCAATTCCATCTTCAATATCGCGCATGTCGCTCGACAAACACGAAACGCCAATGACACCTGACTGCTTCTGAATCAATTTCTTTATTGCTTCTATATCCAGATTCTCCTTCTCCATAAGGAACGGAATGACTGCAGGATCAACATCGCCAACACGTGTTCCCATTACCAAACCTTCAGTAGGAGTCATACCCATCGAAGTATCTATAGATTCGCCATTGAGAATAGCAGTTACTGAACCACCTCCTCCAAGATGACATGTAATCAACTTCGAATTGTTGATATCCAATCCGAGAAACTCGCATGCACGTTTCGATACAAAACGATGACTTGTTCCGTGGAAACCATAACGACGAACACCATATTTCTCATAATATTCGTATGGCAAAGCATACATATACGCATAATCTGGCATAGTCTGATGGAACGATGTATCGAACGTCAAAACTTGTGGGATTCCTGGCAAAATATTCTCTATTGCCTCAACTCCCATTAAATTTGCCGGATTATGAAGTGGAGCAAGACCATTACACTTATCCAAAGTCTTCAAGACCTCAGGTGTCACTATTGTCGATTTGTCAAATGTTTCTCCTCCATGCACTACACGATGTCCTACAGCATCTATCTCGTTGAGACTCTTGATACATCCGTACTCTGGATTAGTCAGTGACTCCAAAATCAATTGTACACCCTCGGTATGCTGGTGCAAAAATTTCTCAATGATTTTCTTACTTCCATCATTGAATTTTATCTTCAGGAACGAATCCTTCAGGCCGAGTTTTTCAACTCCGCCTGAAGCCATTACGCTCTGATTCTCCATATTGAAAAGCTTGTACTTGATAGACGAGCTTCCACAATTCAAAACTAATACTTTCATTTCTTTGCTGCTATTGCTTGGTTACATGTAATTGCTATCATTTTCTCGACATCCTCAACCGAGCATCCACGACTCAAATCGTTGATTGGAGCTGCTATACCTTGAAGGATTGGACCGATTGCAATTGCACCGCCCAAACGCTGAACAAGTTTATATGCGATATTTCCTGTCTCGAGGGATGGGAATACCAACGTATTCGCTTTGCCGGCTACTGGGCTTCCAGGACATTTCAGCGAGCCAACTGCTTCAACCAATGCTGCATCCGCCTGCAACTCGCCATCTATCATCATTTCCGGAGCCATTTCCTGTGCTTTCTTGGTAGCTTCAACGACACGGTCAACTAATTCGTTCTTAGCACTCCCTTTAGTCGAGAAGCTGAGCATTGCAACCCTTGGCTCGAAACCACATATTGCCTTCATCGTACGACCTGTTGCCACTGCTATCTGTGCCAAATCGTCAGTAGTTGGCTGAGGCAATACAGCAATGTCGCCACAAACAACGATACCCTCTTCACCAAATTGTTCCTGATTGCTGATAAGTATCATAGCTCCCGAAACGCACGAAAATCCCTTAGCGGTCTTGATTATCTGCAATGCTGGACGAAGCACATTTCCCGTTGTATTGATTGCACCTGCCAACTGTCCGTCAGCATGACCAGACTTAATCATCAAACAGCCGAAATACAATGGATCCTGCACCTTCTGGCGAGCCTCTTCGATGCTCATTCCTTTATTCTTGCGAAGCTCGAACAAAAGACTTGCATACTCCTCAGCCTTTTCGCTTGTCTTTGGGTCAATGATATTTTCAGGTGTAATCATCTCTAAACCCTTCTGACGAGCCATTCCCATTATCTCATCGACATTGCCAAGCAATGTCAATTTTGCTACCTTGTCGCGCAAAACCCTATTTGCAGCCTCAAGCGTACGAGGCTCATTCCCCTCTGGCAATACTATGTGCTGGAGGTTTGCTTGAGCTCTCTTTTTAATCTCTCCTAATAAATCCATATTTTATTTCTTAACCAAATACATTAAATCAGAATTAAATACTGCACCTGTTCCCTTGCCATGAACCAAGACCACAATATACATATTGTCAATGTCAACGTTTATTGCCTTATTTTGCACACCCTTAATCGAAGCAGGTAATTTATATTCAAACTCAGATGTATAATTACCTTCTTCATCAAGCGTCAAGGCATCTCCCAATGGTTGAGTCAGATATGCACGTACAACCTCGCCATGTTCGAAATTGTTACCGCCACTCGACTGGCTTGCAATAATTCCATTCTGACAAAGCATAACCGTGATATAAGCATCTTTCTTATACGACATACCATTTGCTGTCACTGTGATAACACTGTCTGTCATTGATATCTCTGCATTCATGCTGATTGTTGCATTGGCAGGAATAGTTATCAATTCCTCAAGCAAAGATGGAGTGCAATATCCAGGAATCCATACCAATTCTGTTACACCTTTCATATATGTCACTTTCATACGGTCAATCATACATCCAGGAGCAAAATTCACACCGAATCTCGAAGCTATAGATTTGTCGCCAGTCAAAGTGAAAATATCATCTTCAAAACCTGAATGATGTGCCACCCAAGCTACTTTGTTTGGATTAGACAATGCTGCAATGCACTTTCTCAGATTCTCGATGCCAGCTGGACAGTTTGGACAACTTTGGCTCGTAAACTCTTCAATCAATATACGATTTCTTGACGGTGCATCTGCTGCATATACATTAACACTCTGTGTAACTTTATTGTCTTTAGCAACTTCATCTGTTACATTCTCTTCGTTTGCCTCAACAACAACGCTCTTCAAATCGAGTCCTACACCATTAATTGTACATGAAACGAGTCCTGTTTCACCATTACGCAAACCTGTAATCTCAAAATTCTGAGTCTCGCTACCAAATGTGCATGTTACATTAACCTTTCCTGTAGTTTTGACACCGGCATTTCTAATTTCAGCCGTAAAAGTAACCACCTCGCCTGCACGTAAATTCTGCTTAATATTGAGGTTTTCAACGACAATGTTATGCTGTTTTTCGCCAGAATAATCTCCTCCAACACAAATTGCCTGGATTGCCAAACTATACGACTTCAAATTTTGGCTTTTGAAATCAGACCATTCTTTTCCGTCATAAATATAATCCCCTTTAGTGGTTTTCTCCTGAACACCAATCAAATAACCTTCACCCTCAACCTCATATCCAATATAGACATCAGCATCAGAAGTTACATCAACAGGATTATCAAAAATCACATACTGCCAACCACCTTCTTTGTACGAATACTGTTTTTCTACAATTCTCGTTTCGTTAGATCCAAGTTCGTACATTACGTATGCGCTACCTTCGACTGCGCCATCACCTACATAAAAGCGTACACCAAGAATCTTTTTTGCTTTTTCCTGCAGTGTGACACCCGACAATTTTGTTGCCACAATGTAGTATGAATCACCTTCTTTTCCAAGAGTTGTTGAAACCCCTGTACAATTTCCAACCAAATAGATTGAATTCATATCAATCTCATTTTCTGTTGGATCTGTTGGCTTACACGACATTAACATGGATATCGCCATGACTAACGTCAACATTACATTAATTTTTTTCATAAGATTATAAATTAAATAACAATTATTTCCCAAATTCTTTCAACCTCTCGCCACACATTCTATATATAGTCCATCCATCAATCGAAACTGCTCCTAACGACTTATAAAAATCAATACTTGGCTTATTCCAATCCAAGCAAACCCATTCAAATCTCCCACACCCTCTCTCATTTGCTATTTTTGCCAACTCTCGCAACAATGCCTTGCCATATCCCTTCCCTCTATATTTTGGTTTAACAAACAAATCCTCAAGATACAATCCTGCACGACCTACAAAGGTTGAAAAATTATGAAAGAACAAAGCAAATCCAACTCTTTCATTATCTTCAACAGCAAAAATCACTTCTGCTTTTTTCTCATCGAAAATCCAGTGCTCCAAAGTCTGCTCATCAGCCACAACTTCATCTGCCAACTTTTCATATTCCGCCAGCTCTTTTATAAAATTCAGAATATCACTGACATCTTCTCTTCTTGCAAATTCAATTTTCATATTTCCCTGGTTTAACTGATATACTCGCCCTATATAACGTATTTTCAGTCACTGGACATAAACTTAAATATCCTTTTTTCATACGCTTGTCTTCGTTGTACTCCATTTTTTCATGAACATCGTGCCATGCCTGATTCACCTTCATTCTACCTGGCGACTTATGTTCTACCATAAAAACTCCCTCACTTCCAGCATCTACATACCTGTCATAAAGCATTCGAGCAACCATACCCATTGTCATCCTTAGGTTTATCTCGACTACTGGATTCAGCAGATATTCACCATTCTCCGAAGTATAAATAAACATATCAACACCCACATAGCCCGAATAAACAGGAGCAACCACATTTTCCAAAAAAGCCAGCAATTGTGTCTTTACATCTTCCAACTGTTCTGTTGGAATATACTCACTCAATTCCTCAACTATTCTCGCATTGCTCATAAGCATGTTCCCACGGTATGCACCGGTTTCTTCAGTAAAAAACAATGAATAACCAATAAATTTAGCTTTATGCTCCATTGTCCTAAACTCCATAGCAAAATCCTTTTGTCTTTTCATCGAAACTTCAGCCATAATCGAACCTTGCTTTTCAATCACCCGTCTTATCCAACCCTTCATACTCGGAGTGAAAATATCTTTATTCAACCAGTACACACCTCTTCCACTGCTACTCCATGGTGCCTTTAAGACAGTCTCGCCATGCAAATCGACAAAATCATTTACCTCATTTAAATTATACAATTCAGCCGCTGAACTTGGCAATTCCCATTTATCTCCAATCGTGCTCCTTAGACTATTCATAGCCCTTGTAGCTATCTTTCTATGCGACAATTGCCTGTATTCTGCTATTTCCTCAACGCTCGGCAATATTTTATCGTCTATACCATTCGCTATCAATAACCGCCTAACAGCTAAATCCCACCCCCATGGTTCGACTATGTCAATCGACATCGGATCACAAGAATAAGGATTCAAATCCCCTCGGTCAAAAACCTCGCTACCAGCCTCAGCAAACCATTTGGGCAATGTCGCCAAATCAGATGCTAAAAATAATGCCGATTCTGGTGCTTGGTAATTGGCTGATCCACTCGCCAATGCCAAATCATGCTCAGGATTGAATATATACAACCTCTTCATTACAATCTATTAGCTGTTGCCTTTATTCTTTCTATCATCGCCAAGACACCATTACTACGCGTTGGCGACAAATGTTCCCTCAACCCTATCTTCGACACAAAACTGAAGTCACATTCCTTGACTTCATCTATTTTAGAACCCGAAACCACTTTCATCAACATAGCTACAATTCCCTTAACTATTATTGCATCACTATCTGCGCGAAAATAAAGTCTTCCTTCCTTTACCTCGCTTACTATCCAAACCTTACTCTGACACCCGCTTATAAGACTTCGCTCGTTTTTTTCCGACTCCTCCAAAGGGTCCAATTCCTGCCCAAGTTCTATCAAATATTGGTACTTGTCCATCCAATCATCGAAAACTGAAAACTCTTCAATGACCTCATTTTCTTTCTCCTCTAAACTCTGTTCCATATAATTTGTAACTCTTGTTTATACTCTCCTTGCCTCGAAACTCAACCCCCATCACTATCAACGCCATCGCAACTCTATGGTCGCTATGAGCATCACACTCGCCCATCGGCACACATTTCTCGCCATTCCACCACATCTCTTTCCCGTCAAATTCCAATTTATACCCACATTTCGCCATCTCCCCCTTCAACACTTGTCCCCTATTGCTCTCTTTTCTTTCAAGTGTATCCAATCCAGTCAACTTAAACTCTATTCCCAATCTGCACATTGCCGCCACACTGACCATTACCATATCAGGATTGTCCAAAAAATCAGCCTCAATATATTTTCGCTGCTCACCAACTCTAAAAATCTCGATTCCATCAGCACGCTCTATGCTTTCAACCCCCATTTCACCAAAAAACCTCATCACTCTTTCGTCTGGTTGTCCGCTTTGCGATCTCAACCCCTTCAGCAATACTCTTTTTTCAACTCCAACAGATACTAATCCATACCATAGAACTGCTGCTGACCAATCTCGCTCACACCATAAACTTCTATCTATCAAGTATTCATCACATTTAACATTCACTGACCTATCATCAATCCTCACCTCTGCCCCACATTTTTCCATCAATTGCTTGGTCAATTCGACATATTTCCACGAAACCCTCTTACCAATCGCATCTATCGCCAGCCCTTTTTTTGCTCCGACAATCATCAATGCCGAAATGCTTTGACTACTCTCTGTAGCATCAATTTCCACTCTTTTGTCTCTATCCCATTCACGCCCCTTTAATTTGATAGGCAACTTCCCCTCCTCATTCAAATATTCCACTATAGCCCCCAACTTTTTTACAGCTTCTACAATCGCCACCATCGGTCTTCGCTTCAATTGTTCATCACCATCAATCAAATGTTCTTCATTCCTGCTGGCGCAATATGCTATCATAAACCTTGCCGCCGTTCCAGATTTTCGAACATTTACCTCATATTTAAGCGAATTCACCGCATTGCATATCACCTCTATATCATCATTATCATCGAATTTTGGCACTTCTTCTCCGCTCACTGCGTAAATCAATGCCAATCGTGCGACAACACTCTTCGAACGTGGCAATTCAACCTCTCTCATCATTTCCTAAATCCTGGAATTGCCAAATTTAAACACCCTTTCCACGCATCGCCCAAAATCACATTTCCAAGTTTTCCACCGATTATATAGATATTACCAACCTCATCGGCAAGCAACGACGCCCCATATCTATCTACATACTCTATCTTTTCCATTCCCGCTGTATCTACCTTAAAAGCTGTATCTACCTTACACCAATTGATTCCGTAATCCTGCGAATACAAAAAATTATCTGACACAATAGTGTCCGCATTCTCTCCTCCAATCATTATCAACCCACTTGCATATTGTATCAACGAAGCATATGCCCGCTTGCTATAAGAGTTATCTCTCAAACTTAAATTCACCCAATATGAACCATTCTCCGTACTCCACACACTCGACAGATAGTTTCCATCAGCATCAACTCCTCCTGCCACATATGCAACTTCAATCCCTGTCGGCGACTTACCGATGCACACAGCCTCACCCCTCATTGGGAAAGTACTATCTACCTCAGTTGCCACTTCCCATTTGTTGCCAATGAGTCTCAGAATTTTATGTCCATCTCCCAAAGCATACAACCTTCCGCCAAGGCTGAAAAGTAAATGAGATATCCGAAAATCAGATGTCGTTGTCTCTCTTTCCCACACCAATCCATCCGTACTTCTAAAAATATCCAAACCACTCATAATGCATATTTCGTTTCCGCAAACCGTTGCATGCTCCAAATCCAAATAGTCTGCCGAAATTTCAATCTGCGTCGCAACCGCTTCCCAACTTACATTGTTTACCGATTTCGCAACCGCCAATTCCCCTTCCTTGTTCATCAAACACACTATTCCTCCTTCAGTCATAACTGACTTACTCGCCGTGACGTTCGCAAAATCCAATGCATTCATTTTTACGAAAACAAACGAATCTGGATCAACTTTATGAACATTGACCCTCACTACATAACTCTGCTTAGTCTGCTTGTCGCTCGCCGTAACCGTCAGCACATGCTCTGTTCTAAAATCAATCCAAACCGTATCAGAACCTGTCAACGAGATTTCACCATCTATCACTGCATCCGTAAAATTTGGAGCTATGACTGGAGTCAGTGAATCAACCCTCATACCATATGCAAACGAGTCTGGGTTGTAAATCAATTTATTTTCCTCGTCAATGACAAACGTATATTTCTTTGCATCGTTCGAGAAATAGCTTTTCACGTAAAAAGCAGACACAACCGCTGTGTCAGAATAGACCACAGAATCGCTCTTTTTGCACGAAAACGCAATGATGAAAATCATCACTACTGCCATCGTATATATCAACTTTTTCATAAAGCCTAATTACCCAAAATATTTAGCCTGCAAATTTACAATTTTATTTTGACTTTTGTACCCTTTTTCTCAAAAAAATTATAATTAACCCCACAACGATGAATGGCACACTCAATATCTGCCCCATATCCAACAACATATTGCTCTCAAAATCCTCCTGAGCCTCCTTTATAAATTCTATCAAGAACCTGAACACAAAGATTCCCGTCAATGCCAATCCTACATAGAAACCCACTGCTACATTTTTATACCTATCCTTGCTGTAAACATACTGTAATACAACGAATAACATAAAATAAAACAGAGCTTCATACAACTGTGCCGGATGTCTTGGAACATCATCAATTTTCGTAAAAACAAACCCCCACGGCATATCTGTCGCTACCCCTACTATTTCACTATTCATAAGATTGCCCAACCTAATAAATCCCCCTGCTAAACATGCTGCAATAGCAGCAATATCCATTGCTTTCCACAAATTTTTTTTGGTCTTTAGCTTAAAAATCACCAATGCGACCACCATACCCACCGCTCCTCCATGGCTTGCCAAACCATGATAGCCGATAAATTTCCAGCCATTAGCTGTCTCTTTTATCGGCAGTAATATCTCGAGCGGATGTTGTGAAAAGTAATCCCATTGGTAAAACAAACAATGAGCCAACCTACATCCAAGGAACATACATACAAATCCCAGTATCACGAAAATTTCAAAATCTTTCTCAGTCATTCCTTCTTCCAAGAATCTCTTATACACCCACCATGCCCCTAATGCCAATCCAATGGCAAATAACATTCCGTACCACATTATTTTGAAACTCCCCAACTCGACCATCACCCCACTGAGATTCCATAAAATATAACCTAACATATCTCGAAATTTTAATGATTATCATACCGTTTCATCAGTTCGAACAACTCTTTCAATCTCTCTGCTCTCAGCATAGCAATCCGCGTTTCCCTGAAATTCGGAATTCCTTTGTATGTTGGAGCGGCAGCAATATGTCGCCTGCTATGCAAAATTCCTTTTCTTTCGTCATTATCGCACCATTCAATCGATTTCATCACATGTTCTTTCAATAATTCCACCTGCCAATCCTTATTGTCATAATCCATTTTTTGACATCCGAAATCTAAAAAATCCCTGATTTCACCAAATATCCATGGATGTCCGAAAGTCGCCCTACCTATCATTATCGCATCCACTCCATATTTTTCAAAAGCCTCTTTCGCCCTCTCTGGCGAGCATATATCTCCATTACCAATAATAGGTATCTTCATCCTCGGATTGTTTTTCACCTCGCCTATCAAAGTCCAATCTGCTTCTCCAGTGTACATTTGCGCCCTTGTTCGTCCATGAATTGCCAAAGCCTGAATTCCACAATCCTGCAGTTGTTCCGCCAAATCAACTATTATTTTCGAATCGTTGTCCCACCCTAATCTTGTTTTGACAGTTACAGGTATTTTTACGGCATCAACAACAGCCTTGGTTATCTCAAGCATCAACGGAACATTTTTCAACATACCAGCTCCAGCCCCTTTGTTTGCAACTTTCTTGACAGGACACCCGAAATTTATATCCAAAATATCTGGTTTTGCCATTTCAACTATCTTAGCAGCCTCAACCATTGTCTCGACATCTCTACCATAAATCTGAATCGCTACTGGTCTTTCCTCATCGTGTATAGTCAATTTTTGCGAAGTAGCTTTTACACTTCGGATTAACGCATCCGCCGAAACAAATTCCGTATATACCATGTCCGCCCCAAAACGTTTGCACATCCCCCTGAATGCAGGGTCTGTAACATCCTCCATTGGAGCAAGAAACAATGGTTTTTCCCTAAATTGAATATTTCCTATCTTCATTTTCGCTTTATATCAAAAAAAATTACTACCTTTGCCGAAAACTTTTTAATCATTATTCTATGAAACTTAATCTTAAAAAACCATTAATCATTTTCGACCTCGAAACTACTGGTCTCGACACTTGCAAAGATCGCATTATCGAAATTGCCTATCTCAAAATTCTAACAGATGGCGAGGAGATTGCACATAAATTCCGAATCAATCCCGAAATGCATATCCCCGAATCATCCTCCGAAATACACGGAATCACCGATAGTGATGTTTGCAATTGTCCGACATTTAGACAAAAAGCCAAAGAGATTGCAAACGATTTCGCTGGCTCTGACATTGCAGGTTATAATTCAAACCATTTTGACATCCCATTATTATCTGAAGAATTTTCTCGCGCAGGAATAAATCCCGATTTCATCGAACGAGCTGAGAAAATTGATGTCCAAACTATCTACCACAAAAAGGAACCTCGAACTCTCGAAGCAGCATACCGATATTACTGCAACAAAGAGCATATTGACGCACACGCAGCACTTAGCGATGTTCAAGCAACATACGAAGTCCTCAAAGCACAACTTGACAAATATCAAGATCTCCAAAACGATGTCCATTTTCTCGCCGAATTCACAGCACCTTCCGTTCGACGTGTCGATCCTGCCGGTCGCATGGTTTACGATGACAACAACGAACCTATATTCAATTTCGGTAAGTTCAAAGGTCAGAAAGTAAAAGAAGTTCTCTCATCCAACCAAGGCTACTACGATTGGATAATTAATTCCGATTTCCCAGAACAGACCAAAGCAGCCTTGACAAAAATAAAACTATCTATGCGTTAATCCTACTTTAGATAAACTCTTACCTTCTTCCACTCCTCCTCAGTAAATACTCTTCTACAAGAATCCACTTCGAAGCTCCAACACCTTTTCCTGCAAACCCATCTTGCCGAATCAATCGACTTGGCTTGATAGAAATTTATGTATGGATGAAACTTCATTCTACCAACATTTGCAGTCTTAACATCTATCTTTTCTATCGAATCGCTACTAACCCATCCCCACATTTTCATCTTCTCCACTAACGTATCGTTCATACATTTTATCTCTAACAATTGTTCCATCGAATAATATCCACCCAATCTTTCCCTATACCCCACTATAGCTGATGCCCTGCCATTTGCAATTCCAGGAAATTTCATCAACTCCTCCTTTGTGATACTATTAAGTTCAAATCTGAAACATTCCTTTCCCTTTTGTTTGTATCTGTCCTGATACTTCACTCCCTCTGAAAAACTATCCATCGGAACAACAGAATCTATCGAAGGTTTTGCCTCTTCAATCTGAGCATAAAAACCATCATTGTTTTTCCCCCATACAGAACATACAACCAAAGTAATAACAGTCAGAACGCTCAACACAGTTATCACTATTTCCTGACCACGCGTGTATTTTTTAAACATATCGTAGATTTTACAGAGTTACTTCTCCACGAATACTTCTGCGGAATCTCTTCTTCACCTCTTTCGGGTCCTCAAATTTTCCTAACAAGAACATCAATTTTGTCACGGCAGCCTCAATCGTCATGTCGTAGCCCGAAATCACACCAGCTTTTTTGAGATTTACACTTGCTGCATATCGTCCCATCTCGACACTTCCAGCCCTGCATTGTGTGACGTTCACAGTCACTATTCCCTTTCGTGTAGCTCGCAGTATTTCATTGCAAAGCCACTGTGAAGTAGGAGCATTTCCCGAACCATAGCTTTCCAACACCACGCCTCTCAATCCCTCAATGTCGTATATCGCACGAACAGTCTTCTGCGTTATTCCTGGAAATAGTTTCAATACCACAACGTTATTGTCGAAATGTTTCGACACCACAAGTTCTTGCGATTTTTTCTTCAGAAAATTGTGTTCATAATATTTAATATGTACACCAGCCTTTGCCAATTCTGGATAATTGAAGGAGGCAAAGGCATTGAAATCCTCGGCATTTCTCTTAGTGGTTCTATTGCCCCTCATAAGTTTGGCTTCAAAATACAAACACACCTCCTTGACCACTTGTTCGGCTGCAATCTCAATCGAAGTTATCAAATTTTCCTTCGCATCACTACGCAAAACTCCGACTGGCAGCTGTGAACCAGTGAATATAACAGGTTTGTTTAGGTTTTTCAACATGAACGACAAAGCTGACGCCGAGTATGCCATAGTGTCCGTTCCATGCAACACTACGAACCCATCAAACCTATCATAATACTCCTCAATTATCGACCCAATCTTAACCCAATTCTCAGGAACAATGTCGCTCGAATCTATCAATGGATGGAATGCTACTGACTGAATATCAACGTTCATCATCTTCAATTCAGGCAGAAAACTCATTACTTTTTCTGTATCTAACGGAGCTAATGACTTGCTTCCGTTTGTTTCACCCATAGATATAGTTCCACCCGTAAAAATCAATAATACCGACTGCTTTTTGTCCATATTTTTACTTCATTTTTTACATTATCTTTCAAACTGCAAATTTAATAATAATTTTTTCAACCGAAAAAATTTTCAGCATAAAAAAAAATTCGTAACTTTGCACCCGCATTTTTTGCGTAAAAATATCTAAAAACAATATACTTTATGAACTACAAAATTATGTCAGCCGATGAGGCTGCTAAATTCATCAACAACGGCGATATCGTCAGTTTCTCTGGTTTTACTCCTGCAGGTTGTCCTAAAGAGGTTCCAACTGCTATCGCTCATCGTGCCGAAGCAGAACATGCTGCAGGTCGTGAATTCAAAATAGCTATGTACACAGGTGCTTCTACTGGAGATGCACTTGATGGAGCGCTCGGTCGTGCAAACGCTGTACTCTTCCGCACTCCTTACCAGTCCAGCAAGGATATGCGCAATCGTATCAACGAGCAGGAGGCACACTATTGCGACCTTCATCTCTCGCATATGGCTCAAGAACTCCGCTACGGATTCCTCCCAAAACCAAAATTTGCTATCATCGAGGCTTGTGTCTTGACCGATGAGGGTAAACTCGTTCCTACTTCAGGTGTAGGTATCCTACCTACCATCTGTCGTCTTGCAGATTATCTGATTGTTGAACTCAATGCTGCTCACCCAGCTGAACTCGAAGGCATTCACGACATCTACGAACCTAAAGATCCTCCTTATCGTGAAGCAATTCCTGTTTTCAAACCATCTGACCGTTGCGGCAAACCATACGTTATGGTTGATCCTAAGAAGGTCATTGCCGTTGTTCATACAAATCGTCCAAACGAAGTAGGTAAATTTGCCGAAGTAGATGAAGTTACTGCCAAAATCGGTGAAAACGTTGCAAAATTCCTCGTTGGCGAACTCAAGGCAGGTCGTATTCCTTCGACTTTCCTTCCTATACAATCTGGTGTAGGAAATATTGCAAATGCCCTTCTCGCTTCGCTCGGCAACAACCCTGATATTCCAGATTTCGAAATGTACACCGAGGTTATACAAGATACTGTCATAGACCTTATGAGAAAAGGACGTGTCAAATTTGCTTCTGGATGCTCACTGACCGTTTCACAAGAAAAACTCAAAGAGGTTTACGACAATCTCGATTTTTACAAAAAACATATTTGCCTCCGTCCAGAGGAACTTTCCAACAACCCTGAAGTTGCACGTCGTCTCGGACTCATCACAATCAATACAGCACTCGAAGCCGACATTTTCGGTAACGTCAACTCTACACATGTCCTCGGTTCAAAGGTTATGAATGGTGTTGGTGGTGCTTGCGACTTCACACGCAATGCCTACATCTCCATCTTCACTACTCCATCCACAGCCAAGGATGGCAAGATTTCTTCAATCGTCCCTATGGTGTCGCATGTCGATAGTTCCGAACACTCAGTCCGCGTCCTCATCACCGAGCACGGCATTGCCGACCTCCGTGGCAAAGACCCTATCCAGCGTGCCAACTGCATCATCGACAATTGTGTAGCACCTGACTATCGCGAAATGCTTCGCAAATTCCTTGCCAACGGACCAAAGGTTCATATGCCTATTGATCTTAACACATGTTTCAATATGCACAAAGCGCTTGCCGAAACTGGCGATATGCACAACGCAAAATTCTAATTTTAAACTTTTATAAGAAAATTGAGGTGCCAATTCAGAGAGGCACCTCAATTTTTTATTATTCTTACGAAAAAAATATTGCAATTTAAGAACGAAATACTAACAATGCAATACTCTTAATCTATAGTTTTTCCGCTGTACCTCCGTTCCGTCTCCGCAATTCTCCGTTTCAGGGACGGAGGCACAGCGGTTTATCAAAGATTTATCAGTAAAGTATCGGTAAAGTATCAGCAGAATATCGATGATGTCTTGATTAAATATCTCCTCTACTACTATTATGATGTTTTTTTCTCGATTTTTACAAAAATACAAGCAGTTTTTTTAATTACCTAAGTTACTCTATTTCACGTTAATATTACTGTGCTGTGGAAATTACGTCCCTCTGATTACCTGATTAGTACTCACTCTATATTTCACTTCGGCAAGCCTTAGATTACCAGCCGCCTCTATCCTCTTCGATTTAGCTTCAAGCCATGCCGTCTCTACCTGCAACATCTCCGTAGCACTTATCATTCCCGCACTGAAAAGTTCCTCAGCATATCTCAGATTCTCCTCTGCACTCTCAATTGCCACGTTCGTCTGCAGCAACTTTCTATTTGCTAACATCAATGCCTGCTCCGACTGTTTTATTTGCAATTGCAACTTCTCACGCACATCCTCTATCTGACAATCAAGTGCTTTCTCCTTGTGTTTTGCAGCCTTCAAGGCATAGATATCTTCGACATGAGCTATAGGAATATTCACTACCACACCTGCCGAAAAGCTTCCAGCAAATTTATTATCAAACCCATTCTGCAAATTCGGGTTCATCACATAATAACTCGCTTCTGCCACAATATTAGGCATTAAGCCCGCAGCACTCATGTTGACACCCGAATGAGCTATACTCCGCGCCTGCTCCAAAATTTTCAACTCATTACGCCCCTCAACACTTACCATTCCGCTATCAGCCAAAACAATATCAGTGAAACCATCGTCACTTATATTGATTTCAGCATCTAAAGGCAATCCGCACAATTGACATAAAGCCATCTTCGATAATAACAACCCATTGTCCGCCTCAGTCTGCATCACTTCAGCCTCCTGTCTTTTCACCTTGACTTTCAATAGGTCGCCCTGTGTTGCCAAACCAGAGCCTACCAATTCAGTGACATCATTTTCCAATTTCCGAAGCAAATCCAAATAACTTGACGCCAACTCGTATTTACTTTCGACAGTCAGAACTCGCCAATATGCCTCATCTACACTTACTATCAGTTCGTCAGCACTTTTTTCGGATTTAATTTCTTCCATACGAACAGCTGCTTTAGTCATCTTACTGGCATTTATCAACCTTCCTCCTAAGAAAATAGGTTGCGTTATTGTCGCTGACCCAAGAAAAACATTGTGGATGTCAAATTTCAACAAATCTCTAATGTCGTTATATCCGTTTGCTATCAATTTGGTTATTGCATCATTTAACTCAGGGTATTTTGCTGGATTTATTACGAAACTATTACCCGAAAAATCTGTCATTTCGATCGGTTTCAACGTGAAAGTGCCGTCAGCATTCATACTGCCGAATGAAAAATCCATTGCATTTGGCATAAGACACATACTCTTCTCGTTCCAATGATACAACCCATTCAAAGTCAGTTTAGGAAAAAAGCTCGCTATTGAAGCTTTATGCAAATCCTTTGCAGCCTCAATGTTTTCCTTATTTACATCCTGCTGACGATTGTTTTCCAAAGCCATTCTCCTGCACTCGTCCAACGTCAGTTCTTGGGCTGAAATTGGAATTCCGATTAACAATAGTCCAAAAATAATGTATTTTTTCATGATTTTACCGATAATTCAACCATTTTTTCCTCTCACTCTCATCCATCTTTTCTATAGCATATCTAAGTGTTGTTCTCCCCATACTATCGTAATGTTGTATAATGAAATCCCTCAATAAATCAATGTCTCGTTTACCTACCTCCCTCAATAGCCATCCAGTTGCCTTCTCAATTAAATCCCTCCTATCGTCAATCAGAATATCGGCTATTCTGAGACAATCATCATAATCGCCATTCCGTACGAACTGCATACATGTCACTATAGCTATACGTTTTTCCCACAACGTTTTTCCATTCATTGCCAAATCATACAGCAATATTCTATCTCGATTCATCAGCCATCTCCCGAGCAACTCATAACAACTCAAATCCACCAGATCCCAATTATTTATATAGTTGGTATGCGCGAGATAAAATTCGATACATTTCGACCGTTCTTCATTCGATTTTTTATATTTCTCCACAAGTATCAGCAATCCGCAAAGTCTGATTTCGTGCCATTCGCTCGTTACCAAATGCTCCAATTCATCGAAACCACAATCCTTCCAACACTCTTTAACAACCTGACGAGTCTGTGGTACCTTTATTCCGAGGAACTTATCACCTTCGCCATACTCTCCCTTACCAGTCTTGAAAAACCTTGATAGGTTCACTGATTGTTCCTCATTTCTCAGCATTAACATTTTTTCTTCAACTTTCCACATTTCATTTCCATATTTGAAAAACTATTACTACCTTTGCAAAATAAAATTCCTAATTATGTCATTCAATAAAATCATCCATTTCATCCAAACATGCACAAATTATTTTATTGATTTTTTCACCGATTTACACTGCATAGAATGCGGTGCAGACCTCGAACATGGCGAATATGGTATCTGCCAAAAATGTATTGACGAGAAAAACCTATTCAACCGTATGCTCGTCCAGCACAAAGGCAACTGGATTGAAAAAAAACTTTATGGCATCACCCGCGTCGAAGTTGCATCTGCCCTAATGATGTACGAAAAAGGGACAGTCGCACAAGAACTAATCCGTAGATTGAAATATAGCGGCTATCGCAAAATAGCCATTACCATCGGTCATGCCATTGGAAATAACATCATAAACAACGACCGCTATGGTCACATTGATTATATTGTCCCCGTTCCGCTTCACCACAAGAAAAAAATCATACGCTCATACAACCAAAGTGAAGAGATAGCCATAAATATAGCCGAAATCATCGGTGCCTCAGTAATATCCGACAACTTGATTCGAAAAAATGAAGGGAAAAGTCATGCTTCTTCATCCTTCGAAGAACGCATTATGTCTCAGGGAAATTTTTATGTAAAAGACCCTGACTTTTTCGAATCAAAATCTATCCTTTTGGTTGATGACGTTTTCACCACAGGTTCGACAATCATCGATTGCTGCAAAGCTCTCGACAGCGTACAAAACCTCACAATATATGTTTACACAGCCTCAGCCGTAATAGTCTAAAACAAAGGAGAAAGCAATCTCGCAAACGACTCTCTCACCCTTCGAACTAACGACCTGTGACGCCACGACATCAGGTTCAGCTCTCTACAAGTTTTTACATCCTCCTCAAACAAATCTGTCAACTTGTGTGCAGTTTCCGTCCCATATACAAATGCTGCCACCTCAAAATTCTGCTCGAACGAACGTATATCCATATTCGAAGTACCCAATATAGACACGTAGTCATCAACAACTATCGCCTTAGAATGCAAAAAATTATACCTATATAAATAGACTCTGACTCCAGCTCTCAGCAATTGGTCAATATAAGAACGTGAAGCCGTTGACACAATCAGCGAATCGCTGTTCTCCGACATCATAAGACGTACATCAACCCCTGACAATGCAGCTGATTCCAATGCTAACATTAACGATTCAGGAGGCACAAAATATGGTGTATGGATATAAACTTTGTTCTTAGCATTATTTATTGCCGAAAGTATTCCGTTTAAAATATTTGGCCAATCGGTGTCAGGACCAGATGTGACTATTTGCACCATTTCATCAGCATATCCCTCCTCAGGCATATCTGCTACATACGATTCAAGCGACAAAATTTCATCTTTACCCACAAAATTCCAGTCAATCAAAAAAGCATGTTGCATTGCACCTACAGCCGAACCACGCACCCTGATAAATGTATCTCGCCATAAACCCAAATGGTCGCCCAATCTGTATCTGTCAGCAATGTTTATTCCTCCAGTATAACCAATCTCGCCGTCTATTATCACTAATTTCCGATGATTTCTGTAATTGATGTATTGCAGACCACGGAGCGATTTTGCCGATAAAAACGGATAAATCTTCGCACCAGCATCCAATAACGATTTTTTCCATTCAATAGGTAGTTGCATTCCTCCTATGTAGTCATAAATCACACGCACTTCGACACCCTCGCTCGCCTTCTTGAGCAAAATATCATGAAGCATATTGCCTACTTCGCCCTCCTCAATGATATAGAATTCGATATGTATAGACTTTCTTGCCGCAGCTAAATCAGCAAACAAAGTGTCGAATATCTCATTCCCCTTTGCATACACCTGTACATCGTTTCTTACATACAGCCCACTATGCTGATTGTTGTCAATCAAACGAACCAGTTTCTGAAAATTGTCGTGAATACCCAAATTGGTTAATTCTGAAAACTCAATCTGCGGTAAAGATGTCACAAGTTTATCCTTCAGCAAATGCTTTCGCCTATAGTCACGCCCCAAGAAAAGATACAAAATAGCTCCGACTATTGGAAATAATATCAGCACAAGAATCCATGCCAACGTTCTTACTGGATTTCTGTTCTCCAATATTATGACGATTGCCAATGCTGCAGCTATCAGCGAATAGATAATCGTAAAAGTATAATATAAAATATCCCAAACCATACAATTACACAAGTTACATCTATACTTTCGACTTTAATAATACAAAAAAGTTTAAGGTGAGTTCTCAATTTACAACTTTGGAGCAGCCACTCCCTCGCCCAAAAACATCTCGCCAGTTTCAATATGCGCCTCATCCCAAACTCCAGAATCAATAACAGTTTGTAACCATTGAGCACCTCCCTCAATAATTACAGACAATATATTCCTCTCATACAGTCGCTCTAAAACTTGAGCATATACATCTCCTCCAAAATCAATTACTTCAAATTCAACATTTATGCCATAACCACTACCTTTTTTTTGTGTAAAAACGATAGTTTTAGCACTCTCATCAAAAATTTTATATTCCTTTGGTACCTTGAGAGTTCTATCTAATAAAACCCTGACAGGATTTCTTCCGCACCACTTGGTGACAGTCAGATGAGGGTTGTCAAGAACTGCTGTACGTGTTGCAACCATAATAGCATCCTCCTCAGTCCGCATCTGATGATTCAGAGTTTTGGTTATAGCGTTGCTAATCTTCACTGGTTCACCTTCAGCTTTCTCCCTAATCTTATCAATAAAACCATCTGCTGTTTGCGCCCATTTCAACACCACATATGGTCTATGAAATCTTTGGAATGTAAAAAAACGACGATTCAATCGCAATGATTCTCCCTCCAGGCAACCTACTTTCACTTCAATACCTGCCTCACGCATCATCTTTATTCCTCTGCCTGCCACAAGAGGGTTTGGATCTAAAGTGGCAACTACAACTCTCGGAATGCCCATACGGATTATAAGTTCAGCACAAGGCGGCGTCTTTCCATAATGAGAACAAGGTTCCAACGATACATAGAGAGTAGCACGTCGCAACATCGCCGTATCTTTGACAGAATTGATAGCATTAGGCTCGGCATGAGGCTCGCCAGCCTTATGATGAAACCCTTCCCCAATTATCTTGCCATCGCATACCACCACTGCACCCACCATAGGATTTGGCGAAGTCTTTCCCTCAGCTATACGAGCCAATTGGAAACACCTATCCATATACAATTCATCCTCCTTACTCCAAGTTTCACCAACTTCTGTTTGCCATAATTTCGTATGGTATATTACCTTGACCTCACCCATAATCTTTAATATCTATAATCCTTCGTCAAATCGACTGCAAAGGTACTGAAAAATTTCAATATAAACGGAATAAAATTACATAAAAAAATTTTATATTTGCACTTTTATAACCTAATTTGAATTATATAACAACACTCATCGCGCTATGTAAACACTATGTTCCACTTGCCATCGTCCGATAATTATCGGAAAATGAACGTGCAAACCAATTGTTCTGCAAATAATCTTAATATTCTGCTAAAAAACCAACTACACCAAATCAACTATGAAAAAAATAGAGCGGAAAACGGGGCTCGAACCCGCGACCCCAACCTTGGGAAGGTTGTGCTCTACCAACTGA
>JAKSNU010000018.1 GCA_024399535.1 Paludibacteraceae bacterium | reverse complement strand
CCTCTGACTTTCCTTCGGAGTGTGTCCCATTCACCTCCCATTCAGGTCCCATTCATCTCCCATTGGGAATGGGATATAAATGGTAATTATATTGTACAAAATTGGTGATTGCTTCAAAGGCAAGAGAGAGTCATTCCGAAGGGAAATGGAAGGCAGTAATGAAGATTTGGTGAAAATCTGCTTTTATACTCATTATGACAAGGAAATGTCATATTTTCATACCTGCAAACTTGCACTGGTGTTGGAACGGCGAAAAAAAGTGATTGAGTCAGTGAATTAATGTGCTTTCAATCAGGCATCGAAAGGTTGTTATTAAATTTTTTTATAAATATTTTGTTTTAGAGAAAATATATGCTAACTTTGCATTTTAATTTGGAGTAGTGTGTAGTGTCGTTAAATAAATATAAAAGTTATGGTCTCTTTTGTGATTGCACTTGTGTTGTTGCTTGTGGGCTATTTGGTTTATAGTAAGGTGGTTGAACGAGTTTTTGGGGCTGATGGAAACAGGGAAACTCCTGCAAGCAAATTGGCTGACGGAGTAGATTATGTCAAGATGCCGAGGTGGCGTATTTTCCTGATTCAGTTCTTAAATATTGCTGGTTTGGGACCAATATTCGGTGCTGTGATGGGTGCTATGTTTGGTCCGGCATCTTATTTATGGATTGTTTTTGGGTGTATATTCGGTGGTGCAGTTCATGATTATTTGTCAGGAATGTTGTCGCTGCGATGTAATGGTGCCTCACTGCCAGAATTGGCTGGCAATCAGTTGGGTCGGATAGTCCAGTATTTAATGCGGGTGATGACAATTGTTATTCTTTTAGTTATTGCTGCAGTTTTCATAAGTGGTCCTGCTGACATTCTGACGGAACTTGTGCCGTTCATAACCAAGAATTGGTGGATTTACATAATTTTTGCTTACTATATGCTGGCGACAGTGTTGCCTATCGACAAGCTTATAGGCAAGATATATCCGATTTTCGGATTTTTGTTGTTGTTTATGGCATTTGGAATATTGGTGGCGATGTTATGGAAGGGCGTTTCGATACCTGAGGTGACTTCGGGTATCAGCTCGAAACATCCGAGCGGCTTTCCTATATTTCCTATGATGTTTGTGTCAATTGCATGTGGTGCAGTGTCGGGATTTCATGCCACTCAATCGCCTATGATGGCGCGCTGTTTGGTTAATGAGAAGGATGGCAGGTTTTGTTTCTATGGGGCGATGGTAGCTGAGGGGATTGTGGCTTTGGTATGGGCTGCTGCGGCATCGTCATTTTGGGGGTCGACTGAAGGTCTGAATGATTTCGTCGCTGGATTGCCTGCCGGAACTAATGCAGGTGCTGTCGTTGTGACGAAAATTTGTAATTCGTGGCTTGGAAAGTTAGGCGGTGTGTTGGCAATATTGGGTGTGGTAGTGGCTCCTATCACTTCTGGAGATACTGCATTGCGTTCGTCGAGGTTGGTCATCGCTGATACCATTTCATACAGGCAGGATAAAATATACAAGCGATTGTTGGCGTCGTTGCCAATATTTGTCATTACGTTTGTGTTGTTACAAATTGATTTTCAAGTCTTGTGGCGTTACACAGCATGGTTCAACCAGACGTTGGCTGCAATCACGCTATGGACTGTGACCGTATATTTGGCACGAAATAGAAAGTTTTTCTGGATTTCGCTTTTCCCTGCAATGTTTATGACAGCTGTGTCGTTGGCATATTTGTTCTATGCACCAGAGTGTTATATATGTCTGCCGTTGAATGTGACATATGTAATAGCAGGCGTGATTACTTGTGCTACGGTAGTTGCTTTTTTCATTTTCTTGAGAAAGAACAGGTTAATTGAAGGAAGTGACGGGAAATAAGAATATCAAGTGGAAAATCTGGAACTGAAATATGATGATGTGATTGAAATGGTTGAGAAGACCAACCGTTCGATTTTCATTACAGGGAAAGCAGGTACCGGCAAGACTACCATGCTCCGGAAAATTGTCGCCAGAGGGTATAAAAAGACTGTCGTTGTAGCTCCTACAGGGGTGGCTGCAATAAATGCGGAAGGGGTGACGATTCATTCCCTGTTTCAGATACCACCGCATTTTGTTCCTCCAGTTCCTCAGAGCTACCATTCGATGATAGGTCAGCAGCGGATTAGAGAGGATCGACGCAAATTGTTCAGGGAACTTGAACTGCTGATAATTGACGAGATATCAATGGTGAGGGCAGATTTGCTTGATACGATTGATGCTGTGCTCAGGTATTACAGACGCTGCCCGGATTTGCCGTTCGGCGGGGTTCAGGCTGTCTTTTTTGGTGACTTGTATCAGTTGCCTCCTGTCGTGACTGACAGTGAATATGAAATGATTTCGAGATTTTATCCGAATCCTTTCTTTTTCAGTTCGAGGGTAGTGGCGGAGATTTGCCCAGCTGTGATTGAACTGACTACGATTTTCAGGCAGAAAAACATAGAATTTGTCAACTTGCTCAATGAGTTGAGAAACAATAATGTATCGCAACATTCGATGGGACTGTTAGAGTCGAGATACGACCCTTCGTTCAATCCGTCGCGGAAAAAGGATTATATAATTCTCACAACGCATAATGCGAAGGCTGACAGTGTCAATATGGCACAACTGGATAAACTGAAAGGGCGTAGCTATCATTATGTCGCTGTGATTGAGAAGGAATTTCCTGAAAAAGCATATCCTACGGATGCTGACCTTGAATTGAAGGAGGGTGCGAGAGTGATGTTCGTGACTAACGACCGACAGACTGCGAAACGTTATTATAATGGTATGATTGGGACAATTATTGATATTGACCGAGAGAAAGTAGTTGTCGATTCGCCAGGGTCGGACGTGCCGATAGTCGTTACACCCGAGACTTGGGACAATAATGCATATACCATAAACAAGAAAACCAACGAGATAGAGGAAACTCTCATCGGGCGGTTCACCCAGATGCCATTACGGCTTGCATGGGCAATTACGATTCATAAGAGTCAGGGACTCACGTTCGATAACGTGGTGATTGATTCGGCGGCAGCATTTGCCTCGGGACAAATATATGTCGCTTTCTCAAGGTGTAGGACGCTTGAAGGAATAGTGCTGACATCTCAGGTTAACACATCCGCGTTGAGGGTGGACAGCAATGTGGCAATGTATTGCCAGACGGCATTGACTCCAGAGCAGTTTAATGATTTGTTGGTCTCAGACAGGACATTGTATGGCAGGAAATTGATGATTGATTTGTTCGACCTCAAACCGTTGTTGTCAACCGCTGTCCAATTGTATGCCAAGGTGATGCCTCATGCTAAATCCTTTACGGAAGGCATTATGGATTATGTGGAAGAATTGAAGGAGGAATTGTCTGAAATTGCAACAGTTTCCAGTAAATTCCGGAATCAGTTATCGGCAATAGCAGATGATGCGATTCAAGATCGCATTACTGCAGCGTCAGGCTATTTTACACCTAAGCTCAATGAGATAGCCGGGAAAATAAAGATGTCGCACTTTGTTACCGAGAGTCGCGATTTGGCAAATGAATATCTGGAACTGCTTGGCGAATTGCATGACACAATATGTAAAAAGATATTTCTTTTTGATGTGGTCTCTGTGGATTGCTCGGTTGAGAATTTTTTTGAGAAACGAAGAAAGTATGTTTCTGTGAAATTAGGTGTAAAGGCATATGCCGTTGACGTGCAGGAGAAAGAAGAAATCGAAAATGAACCATTGTTCAGATTGCTTTGTGCATGGCGAAGAGAGTATTGTACGGAGAAAGATATTCCGGCATATCGGATGTTTACCACGCAGACTTTGAAGGACGTGGCGCGATACTTACCGCAGAATATTAAGCAGTTGGCAAAGATTAAAGGTTTCGGTAAAGTGAAAATCGGATTGTTCGGGGAACAGTGTATAGAGATGGTACAAAGATATTGTAAGACAAATAGTATTACTTTTGATTTTGATGATTGAGAGTAATGAAGAAAAGATAAAAAATTGACAAACTATGGATAAACAGCAATTGTTTGATTATTTTGACAGCTTGGTTAATACCGATCAGCTGAAAGCATTTGAAAATTCGCTTGATGTTAAGAATGAAAAGACGAGACTTGTGGTAGGGCAGTTGCAGGCAACAATAGCTCAATTACAAAATCAAGTCGCACAATTGCAGGCGCAGGTGGCAACATTGTCGGGAATGATAACTGCATCGACGTTCCAAGTGCCTGAAGTTAAGACGGATTTGATGCCTGTTGAGGAGAATTTGCAAACAGAACAGGATGAAAAAATAGAAATTGCAGTACCTGACCCTATATTTGAGACATCTCAAGAATCGGAACAGGTTGTGGAAACACAAGTTGCATCTCCTGAACCTCCGCAGGAGGAAAAACCTGCCGAGACTGTGGTAGAAACCATTCAAAAAGTGGCAGAGAAGCAAAAGAACGAAATGCGCAAAGAGCCGCAAATCACAACCCTCAATTCGCAGTTTTCGGTGAGGATTGAGAGATTGCAGTCTGCCATTACGATTCTCGATCGTTTCCGCTTCCAACGTGAGTTGTTCGGCAACAGTGCTCCGAAAATGAACGAAGAGATTGAAAAGTTAAATGAAATGACAAATATTGACGAGGCATTGGCGTATATTGAACATAATCTGAAATGGAATATGGAAAATGCTGTTGTCAAGGACTTTATTAATATTCTTCAACGTAAATTTTAATGCTATATCTGATTCCCACACCTGTAGGCAACCTTGAGGATATCACATTTCGTGCTCTGCGGATATTGAAAGAGGTTGATTTGGTCCTTGCCGAAGACACACGGACGACCAGTATATTGTTCAAGCATTTCGATATTCATACGCCATTGGCTGCACATCATAAATTTAACGAGCATGAGACAGCAGCGCATTATGCGAAACGAATATTGGCAGGCGAGAATATCGCTTTGGTGTCTGATGCCGGAACACCTTCAATATCCGATCCCGGATTTTTGCTTGTCAGGGAATGTGCTGCTTTAGATGTTGAAATACAATGTCTGCCTGGTGCAACGGCATTTGTACCAGCCTTGGTAAACTCGGCACTGCCTTCTGATAAATTCTGTTTTGAAGGTTTTTTGCCACAGAAAAAAGGAAGGCAAACCCATCTGAAAGCACTTGAAACAGAGCAGCGTACTATGATTTTTTACGAATCGCCTTATCGGCTTGTCAGGACGTTAACTGATTTTGTTGAACATTTCGGTGCAGACAGACGAGCATCCGTATCTCGCGAAATATCGAAAGTGTATGAAGAAACCATGCGCGATACACTGCAAAACCTTAAGGAACATTATGAGAAAATACCTGCAAAAGGTGAAATTGTGATAGTGGTTGGTGGACTATGTTCCAAAACATAAAATTAACTTTGGTATATATGGGACTTGTTGTTTTAATGTCTCGATAAATACGTGTAAATCAGGAGTCAATAAAATGATTCCTGATTTTGTTTTTTACGTATGGATTATTGATAAATCACTCTTGGTGATAAATATTGAAAATTTAATTGAAACAGATTTGTTCAGAACAAATAAATTATTTAACTTTGTGGTCTGAAATGTGTGCAGAATTTAATATTCCATAATGAATATATTATAGGTTGAAAATCTGCAAATTAAATCAATAAATAATTTATAACTAAAAACAATTTTTTATGAAAAGAGTAATTCTTTTGTTCTCTGCACTGGTACTTTGTATCGGTGTTGCGTTTGGACAGGAGACTACAATCAGCGGTACTGTTGTAGATGCAGCGGGAGAGCCAGTGATTGGGGCGTCTGTTCAGGTCAAAGGAGCTGAAGCAATTGGTACTACTACCGATTTTGACGGTAATTTTACCATTAAACTTCCAGCTGGAAACAAAACACTCGTATTCAAATCAATGGGATTGAACACTGTTGAGATGGCTGCCAAAAACGGCATGCGAGTTACTATGTCGGAAGAGGTTACTGAGATTGAAGAGGTTATGGCTGTAGCATACGGTACATCAACCAAGAAATCTTTTGCAGGTTCCGCAACAGTGGTAAAGGGTGAAACACTTGAGAAAAAGAACCCATCTGATGTAACTAAGGCTCTCGCCGGTGAGGTTGCAGGTGTTCAGGTTGTAAGTTCTTCTGGTCAGCCAGGATCTACTGCTTCGGTACGTATCCGCGGTATCGGTTCTATTTCTTCCAGTATGTCGCCATTGTATGTAGTTGACGGTATTCCTTTCGATGGTGACATCTCGGGAATTGACCCTTCGGATATCGCATCTACGACAGTCCTGAAGGACGCAACCGCTACTTCTCTTTATGGTGCACGTGGTGCAAATGGTGTCATCCTGATTACGACTAAGAAAGGTAACAGCGGCGAGGGTAAAATTGATATAGATGTCAAGTATGGTGGCAATATGCGACTCATTCCTATGTACGAGACAATTACTGATCCTCAGAGATATGTAGAGTTGTGTTGGGAAGGTCTTGCTAACCAACTCGGTTCTGGCGAGAAGGCAAGTGCAGTATTGTTCAAGTCGGGAAGTGGCGGTCTGCCAGCAGCTTATAACCGTTGGACTTTGCCAGGCGACAAACTTGTTGACCCATATACAGGTAAATTCTTTGATGGCGTTCAGTTGAAACAAGGTTACATTGACGACCCTGAAAAGGGATGGAAGGATGCGATATTCCGTAATGGTGACAAAGTTGAGGCAACTCTCAAAATCCATGGTGGTTCTGAGAAGACTACATATTATACTTCGTTTGGTTATTTGAAGGACGAAGGATACTATATCGGTTCTGATTTCGACCGTCTCACTGCACGTGTCAACGTTGACCATCAGGCTAAGAAATGGTTGAAGGGTAATCTTAATATGTCTTATGCTTATTCTCATTACAATGCGCCTGGACAGTCAAGCAATATGAACAATGGTTTTGCATACGTTAACGAGTGTCCTGCTATCTACCCTGTATTCCTTCGTGATGCTAACGGATACCGCTTGTATGATAGCAAGATTACAAATCCTGATGGTTCACATCCATACGCATACGACTATGGTGATGTAGATCAGAATGGTAACGTAATCGGTCGTAAATATGGTAACGGTATCAACCCGGCTGGTGCTTTGCAGTACGACAAGGATCGTACAGAGTCTCACCAATTGGCGGCAAACGGAATGTTGGAGGTTACTTTCTATAAAGGTTTGAAACTCCAGACTAACTTCGGTGTACAGTTTGTTGGTTCGAACAACTCTGACCTCACAAACTGCTATTATGGCGATGCTGCAGGCGTAGGACGTATCACTAAGACCCAAAGCAATTATTTGTCATTTACATGGAACCAGATACTTTCGTATACTACCGATTTCAATGGTCGTGACCATAACCTCGATGTATTCGTAGCACACGAGACTGGTTATGTTTCTTCATCATCAATGGCTGCATCTCAGAACTACACTGCACGTCCTGAAGGTCTCGAACTTTCGAACGCAATTGAGATGTCGGGTATCGCGTCTGAAACAAACAAGGCTACTATCGAATCGTACTTTGCTCAGGCAAAATACAACTACAAACAGCGCTACTTCTTCTATGGTAACTTGCGTGCTGATGGTTCTTCCCGTTTTGCTCCAGGCAGACGTTGGGGTGTATTCGGTGCAGTAGGTTTGGCATGGATGGTGACAAACGAATCGTTTATGGAAGATGTTGACGTATTGAGAAACTTGAAAATCAAGGCATCTTGGGGTTCGCTTGGTAACCAGAACATTAGTTTGTTTATGTACACTAACCAATACGCTATTAACAATGTGGATGGTCAAGTCGGTTATTCGTTGGGATACATTGGTAACCCTGATATCACTTGGGAGCATTCTTCGATGTGGAACGCTGGTTTCGAGATGAGCTTGAGTAAATATGCCGACATCGAGTTTGATTATTTCCATAAGACGACCGATAACATGCTCTTCTCGCGTGCTGTTGCTCCTTCTCTCGGATATTCGTCATACTATGTCAACGAAGGTGCTATGGTGAACCAGGGCGTTGAGTTCCAGGTTAACGTACATGCAGTTGATATGAAACAGGTTAAGTTTGACATCCGTTTGAATGGTGCATACTATGACAATAAGATTACAAAAATGCCTCTTGACAACAATGGAAAACCCCTTGATTGGAGTAATGGCTTCTCGTTAGGTCATTCGCCTTACGATTACTATACTACTGAGTATTGTGGTGTTGACGGAGCAACTGGTGAAGCACTCTATACATTGTATTATAATCCAGCTGACCTTGTGTCAGGAACGTTCCATGAGGCATACGATTACATTTCATCAGTACATCGTTATATTTTGGAACACTGGGTTACAGACGAGGCTAAATATAATGAATTGGTGTCTAAAGGACAGTATTGTGTGCTCGTTGATAAAGCTACTCAGCAGAAGTATCTTGACAATCCAAACCTGATTCTTGAAAAAACTACTACGAAAAATTATAACTATGCATCATCGTTCTATATTGGTAAGTCGGCTATTCCAAAGCTTCAAGGCGGATTTGGATTCGACTTGTCAGTCTATGGAGTTGAGTTGAACGCTTCGTTCCAATATAGTCTCGGTGGTTATGGTAGCGATGCTGCTTACGAGTTGATGATGCATTCAGGTCCTTCGGGCGAAACTAACTGGCACAAGGATATTGAGAATCGTTGGACATCCGAGATTGGCGAAAAATGGTCAAGCATGTCGGCTGAAGAGCGTTCGAAAGTCATTCCACGTCTCTCGAATGGTGAAGACAACTATGCTAACTCAGGTTCGACCCGTTTCGTCAATTCGTCTGATTATCTGACATTGTCGAACATCCGTATCGGTTATTCGTTCCCTAAGAAATGGATGGAGAAAGCTCATCTGAACAGTTTGAGCGTATTCGTTTCTGGCGACAACCTCTTCTGTCTCTCTATCCGTAAGGGTTATATCCCTATGGCTTCGTTCACTGGTTCGTCTAGCACATACCAGTATTCTCCATTGTCAACTATTATGGGTGGTATCAAAATTTCGTTCTAATATAACCGCTTAAAATTAAATTAATATGAAATCAATAAAAATATTTGCAGTTTCACTCGCTGCTTTGTTCGGCCTTTCTGGCTGTGCAAGTTCTTGGCTCGACCAGGAGATGACAGGTAGTGCTCTTACGCAGGAAGAGTATAACAAGATGGGTGATGCAGCCGTTGGAAGTGTACGTGGTCTTTACGCTGCAATGTACACCTATGGTGGTGAACACGATTATTTCGGACAGAAATCAATTGACCTTGCAACAGACCTCATGTCGTCGGATCTTGCTATGTCTGCTCAGGCTTATGGTTGGTTTACTGTTGATGCTCAGATGATTGCTTCGAATCGTACGGGGTATCTTTGGGTGTTTTATTACGATATTGTCATGAATGCCAATGCTGTTCTTCGTATGCTCGATGCTAAGGAATCATTGAGTGACGAGGAAAAAGATGCCTATGCTCAGGCATTGACAATGCGTGCTTATTGTTACTATAACATTGCTAACTATTACACTCCTGCTCATGGCGATTTGGAGACTCCTTCTACATATGCTTATCGTGGTAAAGGTGCTGAGTATGACCTTGCTCCAATCTATCGTCAGTCGTATGTGAATGATAAGGGTCTTCCTGTTGAGCAACCACTTTCTACACACAAACAGGTTCGTGAGTTTGTTCGCAAAGATCTCGTTGATGCAATAGAATTATTCAAAGAGTCAAATATGCCTCGTACGTCGAAACTTTTTGTCGATAAGGATGTTGCACGTGCTTTGCTCGCATATAACTATCTGGAGATGGCATGGCTTATGTCGGACGAGGATGAATACAACACTCAGCGCTGTTACGAGGAGGCATATACAATTGCAGAATCAGTTATTAATGATGGCAATTATAAGATGCTCAGTCGCAACGAAGTGAAGTCAACAGGATTCTCAGATGTTAACTCAAATTCCTGGATGTGGGGTCTTGATGTGACAGCTGAGAATAGTACTGGTCTTGCATCGTTCTGGGGTCATATGGATATCCATACTTATTCATATGCTTATGCCGGAGCGTATAAGGGATGTGATGAGAATTTGTATAACCAGATTGACATTAACGACATTCGTCGCGAGTGGTTCAATCCAGATATCAAGTATGTTCCAGATTGGAAATTCTATGATAGCAATCGTGGAACGACAGCTGACGAGATTGACCGTGACTGGAAGAATGATATCGTCTATCTCAGAATTGAAGAGATGTATCTTGTGGCTGCCGAAGCAGCATATCGTGCAGGCGATATGGCAGCATCTCGTAAAATGTTGACTGAACTGATGAACGAGAGGTTTAAAAATACTGATGTTATCAGTCAACTCATTTCTGATGATAGCAAACTTTTGGATCAGATTTATTTGAATTGGCGTGTTGAGATGTTTGCAGAAGGTCGTGCATTGAACACTTGGAAACGTTTCTCGGCTGATGGATATACAAGCAAGCATCGTGGAGGTAACCACTTCTATAAGGCTGGTGATGAGGTTAAGGCAACTGATTACAACATTTTGTTCGTCATGCCAAGCACCGAGGCTGTATATAACAACGAGATTCCAAGTTGATGTTGAGAGAAATCAATTTATTCACTTAATTAATAATTGAAATTATGAAAAAATTATTATGCGCAGTATTGGTAGTATGCTCGCTTGTAGCATGCTTCAGCTGTAACAAAAACAAAGGCAAGAAAGATTCTGGTAGCGAGATTATTGGTATCACCATTAACCAAGGCTCGGAGATTTCAATGGTTCAAGGACAACAAAAACGTCTATCTATTAAGACAGATCCTGCTGATTTGAAAAATGTTGCTTACACTTATTCAAGTGCAGATCCTTCGCATGTCGAGGTTGACGAAAATGGTATCATTTATGCCAACATGGTTACTGAGTCTCCTGTTAAGGTTACTGTAACTGCAACTTTGAATGGTAAATCTGTATCTGCAGCGATTTCTGTTACTGTTACATCGTTGGTTGATGCACTCGTATTTGATGAGTTGATCCTTATGAAGTCAACTAAGGAATGGCAGGAGCAGACATATGCAATTTATGAGATTCGTCGTTATAGCACTAAGTTGGATGCTGGCTCGGTAGCTGACATGTCGCATGTGGTTACTCAGGAATCTGATACTGCAGGTGATGCTAAATACAATAGAGATTATATTCCTGCAGACGGCAAGTACACATTCCTCTATACAAAAGAGAATTCTGAGACTGGCAAACTTGATACAATCGGTGTATTCAAGGATTCAGTTGAGACAATGCGTGCATGGATTATTTCTGAGGACTGTATCTTCACTCAGGACGGATTCTCGGTAATTGACAATGGTGCCGTATTTGAATTTACTTTGTGTTTCTTGTCAAAGAATAATACTGCATATGTGCTCGGCGAACACGATATCGTAGCTGACGTTACAGCTTATGACAAGATACGTCCAGAAGGCGTAGATCCAATGCCAATGCCATCAACTATTCAGGCTGCTGAGTTTGACTCGGAATCTTATATCGATTTCTTTACCCGTTTGATGGCTGGTGAAGAAGTCTCTCTTAGTGACTATGATTTCTTCCGTAAGTATGATGCATTCATCATGCCTGCATATCAGGTTGAAGACGAAGAAACTGGCGAAAGCTATGGTACTACTATGCCATTGTTCGGTTACCCTGTAGCAGGTGGTGGATTCGAACTTGACCAACCATCTCGTTCGGGAGGCGTAAACTGGTTGTCAGCTTCAGCATATGCGTTTGAAGCATGGATGTATGATAACCCTACATTTGGATATTGCTTCAAGATTATCGAAGTTGAAGATCCTGAGACTGGCGAGAAGGGAATGACATACGATTTTGATGAAAGCGGAAATCTCCAGATGTCAGAGCCAAGACTCGTTAACTTCACTAAGGGTATCAGCCAGCAGGCTCCACGCCACAATGCTGTTAACCCTGTTGATAACGCAAAACCAATGTCGATGAGAACTGTCAGACTTATGCAGAACGTTAATAGCGCTATCTATTCGACTTTGCAGTATGCTATGACAAGACGTTAATATCTTATTTATAAAATATTAATGATAATCCATCCGACAAAATGTCGGATGGATTTTTTTTTATGAAAATCATTGCGCAACTGACAAATTTTTTCTAACTTTGCAGTCGATAAATTGTAAACTTACAAAATGGAATATATGAAAAGAAATTTACTTTTAATTTGTGCTTTGTTTTCGGTTGTAGGACTATTTGCAGCACCTGCTTATCCAGGGTTGATTACTGCCATTCAACCTGATGGGACTACAATAGAATATTATCTCCATGGAGATGAATATTTCAGCTACAGGACCTCGACTGACGGCTATCTGTTGGCTCAGAACGAGGATGGCTATTTGGAGTATGCCGAATTGCTGGATGGTCAGGGTATTGTCCCAATGGGTGTCGTTGCACATAATGAGTTGATGAGAAGTATCAATGAACAGGCTTATTTAGCTGGTCTGCAAAAGGCAGAGGAAATCAGTGTCCCACTTAAGTCAGCGTATGTATCGGCAAGGGCAAAGTCGCCTGTCAGAATGCCCGATGAGCGTAAATGTACGAGTTTTACGCTTACCGGTTCGCCTAAGGTGCTGATAATCCTTGTTTCGTTCAAGGATAAGAAATTTACTACTTCAGCGCAGAACTTCAAGAATATGGCTAATCAGCAAAACTATAGCGGAAATTATGGTACGGGTTCTATAGCTGATTATTTCAAAGAGTGCTCGTTCGGGCAATTTACCCCTACATTTGATGTCTTGGGACCATATGTATTGCCGAATAATGCCGATTATTATGGTAAACAGACGAGCTCTCAGCATGACCAAAATCCCGGACAAATGGTAATTGATGCTTGTTCGTTAGCCGAGCAGGCAGGAGCGGATTTGTCGATTTATGACAATGATAATGATGGAGTAATCGATAATGTGTTTATTTATTATGCAGGCAACAACCAAGCTGAGGGAGGTGGCGACAATACGATATGGCCACACCGCTCGTCGGTCTCTTCGCCAGCAACATTTTCGGGGAAGAAAATCAGTGATTATGCTTGTACATCTGAGTTTAGTGGAACAGGTTCGCAGATGTGCGGTATAGGGACATTCTGCCATGAGTTTTCGCATGTATTGGGATTGCCTGACTTTTATGACACTGATTATGACAAAGGTGCAAGCCCAATGAGTTCATGGGACTTGATGACGAATGGAAATTACAATAACGATGGGCGTACTCCGCCAACGCATACGGCTTACGAGCGCTTTATGCTTAAATGGTTGAAACCTATTCCATTAACTAATGACCCAAACGAGGATTGTGAGGGGATATATCATCTGAAATCTTTATTGTCGTCCAATACTGCCTATATTATTTCAAAGACTAAAAGCAATTTGAATGGAGTCGCACCAAATCCAAACGAATTCTTCATGCTGGAATATAGAAAGATGGAAGGACATGGCAATAGTTACTGGCATAGTGGAGGTCTCGGACAAGGATTGCTGATAACTCATATTAAATTCAACTCGGCAACTTGGAATAATAATAAACCGAATAACGACAGGAATGATTTGGGTTACGAGATAGTATTGCCAAAATGGAAATCTACATATTCAAGCCAGGAAGATTTATTCCCATATCCTAATGATAATGTCTATTTGTGTACCTTCAAATTGCGCAACGACGATGACCCGATGTCGAGGTATATTGATAATATCTCCGATTTGGACTCATGTGTCGAGTTTGAATATCTGACGATGAACGAATCATTGCAGCTGCTTGTACATGATATTGATAACTATTCTGACAGAAAAGATACGGTGACTCAATTCGTTGTAAAGTGCGTGGATATTGATGAACCATTGCAGGTTTGGATGTATAATGATAAATATCGCGAGTTTGAGTTGCGGAAACATACGACTGAAGGAGATGGCGGATTTGTGCAGACACTTATGTTGCAGCCTGCACCTGGAACTTCCGAGATTAATGACACAATCGATGTCAAATTGACGCCAAGCAAGGTGACATACGATGAGTATCAGTTTGGTAGAATGATGGCAAAAGGTACTGTTTCGTCATCACTTTCCAAGTCGGCTAATTTCAAGTATAGGAATCGTCGCCCTATATATATCACTGCGCCAGTGGCTTATGAACCAGAAGAAGTGAGCAGAACGTCGTGCACACTCAGATGGAGTCCTGTGTTAGATGCTGCTAAGACTGAAAATCCTGATTTTAAGAAAGATGGTGCTAAGTATTATCTGAATTTATACTCTGTTTCAGATAAATTTTCGACCGAAACCGAGAAGTTCGAGGAGTTCCCTGAAGGAATGACGGAGGGATGGTCGGCGAATTTCAGGACATATAGCGAAACATATATGAAGGACAAACGTGCTGCCTTGTTTGTTACAAAAGGCGATACTCTATTTACAAAAGAGTATATTGCTGACGTAAATCAGATTTCGTTTTGGATTGAGTCGGTGACGTCTAATGGCTCGTTGTTCGTTTTGGCACAGCATTATGAGACTGGCGAGTGGGCAAGTCTCGGACAAATAGCTGTTCAAAGCAGCACTAATGGGGTTCAGACGATGAAAATTCCTAAGGAGGGTTATCGCAGGTTCAAGATATATTATTATCACGAGACCGGACAACTTGCATTTGATAATTTCGAGGCTACACTGAGCAAAACGTACAATTACGCTTTGCAGAACGAGTATGTAGCTTCTCGAGATACTATGTATAGAGTTGAAGGCAAGCTCGTTGCAGGTGAAGAGTATCGTTTCACTGTACGTGCTACCGATCGTGACGAGGTGGGAATTGATGGGAATCCTAACAACCCAAGGTATGAAAATATTTCTTCCCCATCCAACGAGATGTTGTTTACGGCTGAAGGAAGTAAGCTTATAGATGGTGATGCAGAATTGAATTTGTCGAGAGATGCCAACGGACAATATGTTGTGACCTTGTCGGAACTGAAACAATATGACCAAAAAGGTAACAAAGTAGTGTATTCACTGTTTATTTACAGTATCGATGGGATTTTGGTGGCAAATGTGCCTGTCAACGAAACATCGGTTGTATTGCCTGAATTGCCTGCAGGAGTGATGTATGTGATAAAATACACAGCAGCCGGACATATGTTGAAAACCGACCCTTATGTGAAGTTTTATTATAGTGCTGTAAGATGATGTAATTTTTAATTTATATAATATGAAGAAATTTACTTTATTTGTAGTTGCAATGATGTGTTTCGCATCATTTGCTATTGGGCAGGTGAACAGCGTTGCCAGTTTGACAAAAAGTCCGATGATGAAACCTTCTGTCAAGTTTTCAAAAAACGTTGATGGAGGAACGTTTAATCCAGTAGCAGCAGAACAGGCAGTATCATTGAATTATTTGCAGGGATTGTTCTATGACCAGGATTATCTTGATGCACAGAATACTGGTCGCGAAGTGATATTGTACTTTTTGTCGGAAGGGTTATCGTATAGCCAAAGTGGTTTTTCTGGTAATGGATATATTGTGATTGCTGATTTTATAGCTACCTCTGTTGATGCTAACTATGCGCCAGCAGCTGGGACATATACTGTAGCAAACACGAGCGCTCCACAAACTATGTTGGCTGGATATGATGAAGGAATTGCATATGGTTATCCTGCTGGTACTTATATTTCTGGAACGTATATTGTCGAAGTGTCTGGAGGTAGAATGTCAGATACAATATTGGTTTCGACAGGAAACGTGACTGTTTCATATGCGCAAGGTACAACTATAACTTTCGATTTCGGTGCAGCTGGTCTGTTTGAATTCAATTCGGCTTCGTCAATGCAGATTGAGAATTGCAGTGTCTATGCTTACGAGAGTTATGAGCAGAAGAATGTCACATTAAATAACGCGGCTGGTATTCAGGATAATGAAGATTTGTTTGTCCTGACAGTTAAGGATGCAACTGGATATGTTGCTCAGATGGTGTGCTATCCTGCATCAGCAAACGGATTTGACGGACATTATACATGTGGAACTGATCCTATGGATGAGAGAGATGGAATATTCTGGTATAGCGCTGGATATGACGACTATTATGAAATGCTAATGCCGTCTTATGTCTATTATTTGGACGAGGCTACCGGTACAATGAGTGAAATTTACTTTATTACGGCAGGTAGTTTCGACCTTACATACGATGGAACGAATATTTCGGTCAGCGGAACTTTGACTTCAAAGCATGGTTCTACATTCACTTTGAACTATTCGGGTGTTCATACAGATGTCATGCAGGTGGTTGAAAATGCTATGAATATCTACACCAATGGTTTGACAATGTATGTTGACGGCGAGATTGAAGATGCTTATACCGTTTTCAACGCCGGAGGACAAATGATATACAGCGGAAAGGCAAATGAAGTTGAGTTGCCAATTGCTGGTGTCTATTTCGTACGTTGCAACAAGGGAATACAGAAGGTCGTTGTGAAATGACGATATACTGAACACAAACAAAAAAATGCTGCCCGATGGGCAGCATTTTTTTTATTTGTGTTTGGTTTTGAATCATTGTTGTCCTGCACGTTCCATAGCTTCGATATATGGAAGATACTTGTCGAAGTGTGGTTGGAGCTTATTGAGATATTCAATGTCGTTGTTGTTGCGTGCGGCAATCATTATGTTGTTGATAAGTCCGAAGTTCTGACGAACTGACATCTCGGTTGAGACGCTTTTGCGGAGCGACATTGGGATACTCATATTCCATTCAATGCGTTGGAGACACTCGTTGACCACCATGTCGTTGAGTTCGCGTGCACGTTCTTTGTCGCCCATACGCCAAAGGGTATTTGCGATGAGTGTGGTGCTATAGTCAACAGGAACGTTTTCGATAGGAATCTCGGTGAGAATCTTGTCAATGACTTGGCGTGCTTTGTCGTTATCTCCCTCCTCAACAAGAGCTTCGGCAAGCTGAGCCATCATGATTCGCATTGTACGTGCCATACGGCAGTGCTGTTCGTCCATATAGGTGTGTGGATCTTTGATGTTTCCATAGAGGAATTTGTTCATCATGTTGTCGTACATCTTAGCTGTATTTATGCGGTCGCGATGTCCGCGAGTAGGCACAATGCGGTATGCAAGACCTTCGAGAACCATATGCTCTTGCAGGGCAGGATAGAACTCTTCGCCGACAGTAGCACAGACGTATATTGGGCGTTCCCAGTTTGCAGTGTTGAGCATTTCGAGGAACATCAGTTGTGCTTTGGACATTGATCCGCGAAGTCCAATCATCATTAATTCAGGGACTTCAGCGCACTCTGCTTCGGTGATAATTCCACGACGAAGCAGGTCGTTGGTGTCAAGAGGGATATAGAGAGTTGAGGAAGGAACGTTGCCAATTCCTGTATCATCAATCATGCGAGGGTCGCGGATGAGTTGAAGCATAGCTTTCAGTTCAAGCGGCATTCCGTTGAGGCGAGGGTCGTTCGTGACGCGTGATACGTCAAGACGTCCTGACTGATAGTCAGTCTTTTCCCAATCGATAGGGAGAGGTTTTGATTCGTATGCTTCTCGCTTCATTTGGTCAATGTACCAATCGGTGTTGAGATAGGAGAGGTTGCAGACGCGAACATCGGTACGATTGCCTTCAGTCTCTTGATTATACCAAAGAGGGAATGTGTCGTTGTCGCCGTTTGAGAAAAGGATAGCCTGTTCGTCGCACGAGTTGAGGTAGTTCAGACCGAAATCGCGAGCTACAGTACGTCCTGAACGGTCGTGGTCGTCCCAGTTCTCAGAAGCCATCAGTGCAGGAACTCCGAGACAAGCGATTGTAGCTATAAGAGCAATTGCCGTTTTGCCAATCTGTGTCTTGAGCAGACGGTCGAAAATCTCGTAGAAGAACATGACACCAAAGCCAATCCAAATGCAGAAGGCATAGAACGAGCCGGCATAAGCGTAGTCACGTTCGCGAGGCTGGAATGGAGTCTGGTTAAGGTAGATTACTATGGCAATACCTGTCATAAAGAATAGCGTAAAGACAACCCAGAACTGTTTCTTGCCTTCGTTCTTGCGCATCAACTGCCAGCAGATTCCGAGCAGACCGAGTAGCAGAGGAAGCATATAATATACATTGTGTCCACGATTGTTTTTGAGAACGTCAGGCAATTTGCTCTGATCACCGAGACGGCTATTGTCGAGGAACGAGAAACCAGAAATCCAGTTGCCTTTGTCTATCTCGCCATGGCATTGCATATCGTTCTGACGGCCTGAGAAGTTCCACATGAAATAGCGCCAATACATGAAATTCAGCTGATAGGAGAAGAAGAAACGGAGATTTTCGCCCATCGTAGGTTTCACGCGTGTCTCGTTTCTGCCGCAACGGTCAACCGAAATACGTTTACCTATAATGTTGCCCCATTCCTCATAGGCATGGACGTGCTGAGGTTGTGACGAGTACATACGGGGGAACAACATATTGAATTGAGGGTCAGTCTCGTAGCCAGTCTGACGTTTGCCAGTATTTATGTATCTGTCTTTTTCGTCTGGTGTCTCTTTGACCTTCTGTTGCCATACGTCGTTGGCATATTTAGGGCGAGGAACGCAGTATTGACCCTGAATATCAAGAATTTCAGGAGCAGAATATACAGGTCCGTAGAATAGAGGGTTGTCGCCATATTGTTCGCGGTTCAGGTATGACTGAAGGGCGAAAACGTCCTCAGGCGAGTTCTGATCCATAGGCGTGTTAGCCATTGAACGGACGATGATTAGGGCATATGAAGAGTAGCCAATCAATATCATCGTAGTGCAAATCAGAATTGTGTTGTAGATGCGATAGGTAATCTTCTTTTTGGAGAGAAGGAATATCAATGCACCTACGATGATCAATACACCGAGCACCTTGCTCATAATGCCATTGCCGGCGAGGAAAGGAATGCCTACCAACGAAAGTCCAGCGACGAACGAGATGGCAGAAAGGTGTTGGCTACGTTCGGTATGAGTCTCGTACATAGCCCAAACGAGTACGGCTGCGGTGATTACAAGATAGATGACCAACCCTGTATTGAAAGAACATCCAAGTCCGTTGACAAACAAGAGCTCGAACCACGAAGCTACTTTGCAGAAGCCAGGTATCATACCATAGAGAACTGCTGCCAATATTATGACGGACGTGATGAGCGCAATGATGACTCCTTTAGCCGAGATATCGTATTTCTTGAAATAATAAATCAGTACGATAGCAGGGATAGCAAGGAGGTTCAGCAAGTGAACACCGATACTGAGTCCCATCAGATATGAAATAAGAATCACCCAGCGTGTGGCGTATGATTCGTCAGAATCTTCCCATTTCAATATGCACCAGAAAACGATTGCAGTGAAGAACGAAGAGTAACCATAAACCTCGCCTTCGACAGCCGAAAACCAGAACGTATCTGAGAAAGTATAAGCCAAAGCACCTACAAGTCCGGAACCGAGAGCTGCAATACCTTCGCCTACAGTCAGTTCCTTGCCATCGCGAGTGAGAATGCGGCGGACAATGTGAGTTATTGTCCAGAAGAGGAAGAGAATGGTGAAGGCACTGCAAATGGCTGACATTGAGTTGACCATTGCAGCAATTTGTGTGGGGTCAGAGGCAAAAAGCGAGAAGATGCGTGCTGTGATGATGAAGAACGGTGCTCCAGGTGGGTGTCCCACCTCAAGCTTGCTTGCTGATGCAATGAACTCACCGCAGTCCCAGAACGAGGCGGTAGGTTCGATTGTCATCAGATAGGTTGCGGCTGCCACGGCAAATGCCAGCCAACCCATGATGTTGTTGTAAAGCTTAAAATGTTTCATATTAAATTATTTATTTTCGATTTTGCTTTTGTTCGGGTAGTCGATAGTGTAATGAAGTCCACGACTTTCCTTTCGGGCAGATGCCTGTTTGATAATCAGATAAGCTACCGATATGCAGTTCCGGAGCTCGCAGATGTCGCGGCTGACGATGGAGCGGTCAAAAAGACTTTCGGTTTCGCGGAAGAGTATTTCGAGTCTGTTTTTTGCGCGTTTCAGACGGAGGTTGGAGCGGACGATACCTACATACGAGCTCATAATCTGTTGTACCTCTTTCATTGACTGCGTGATGAGCACCATCTCTTCAGGGAGACGCATTCCCTCGTCGTCCCAGTTAGGTATATTCTCGTTGATGGCAATCGAGCCTATGCGTGCGAGAGAATGTTCAGCGGCAGCATCGGCATATACAATAGCTTCAATCAGCGAGTTAGATGCGAGACGGTTAGCTCCGTGAAGACCAGTGCACGAGCATTCGCCAGCGGCATAAAGACGTGCAATCGAGGTTTCAGCATTCTCGTTGACCACTATGCCACCACAGAGATAGTGTGCAGCAGGTACTACAGGAATATATTCTTTGGTGATGTCTATGCCATACGAAAGGCATTTTTCGTATATCATTGGGAAATGCTCTTTGGTCTCGTCGGCAGGTTTGTGTGTCACATCGAGATAGACGTGGTCGGTACCAGCGAGTTTCATCTCGTTGTCAATAGCGCGAGCCACTATATCGCGAGGGGCAAGCGAGCCGCGTTTGTCGTATTTATGCATAAATTCGTCACCCTTCAGAGTGCGGAGAACTGCTCCGTAGCCACGCATTGCCTCGGTGATGAGGAACGAAGGGTGAAGACCTGGGCGATAGAAAGCAGTAGGGTGGAATTGTACAAACTCCATATCACGGACTACACCACGTGCACGATGAACCATTGCAATGCCATCGCCTGTAGCGACAGGTGGATTGGTGGTTGTAGGATATACATTGCCTATGCCGCCAGTGGCGAGCATAGTTATCTTGCCGAGGAAGGTGCGGATAATATTGTTCTGGGTATTGAGTGCATAAACACCATAGCATTCGATGTTAGGCGTGTTGCGTGTCACAATTTCACCCATGTGATGCTGAGTGATTATGTCAATTGCAAAATGATGCTCGAAGATAGTGATGTTTGGGTGTGCTTTCAGTCGTTTGATGAGGGACTGCTGGATTTCGGCACCTGTCGAGTCCTTATGATGCAGGATTCGGTGCTCGGAGTGACCGCCTTCGCGGTGAAGGTCGAACGTACCATCTGGAGCCTTGTCGAAATCGACACCCCATTCGAGCAACTGTTCTATCTGTTTCGGAGCATTGCGCACCACTTTGTTTACGGCATTTATATCGCAAATTCCGTCGCCTGCAACCAAGGTGTCTTGAATATGCTTTTCGTAATTGTCGAGGACTGGGTTGGTGACGGACGATATTCCGCCCTGAGCGAGAGCCGTATTAGCTTCGTCGAGAGTAGTTTTACATAGAATTGCGACCTTGCCGTGGTTTGCCACCTTCAGTGCAAAACTCATACCGGCAATGCCGCTACCAACAACGATGAAATCAAATTTGCTTACCATTTTATAATGTATAATATACAGCCTGCAAAGTTACAAATTTTTTTTCAGAATAGTCGTCTAATATTGGGAAAAATATCGTAACTTTGCAGCAAATCAATTTTGTTATGAAAAGGATATATTTTTTAGCCATTGCGGCTATAATTCTGACTGGATGTCAGATGGGCGAAACTACGTCGTCGGAGCAGCAGGTAAATGCTACACAATCAGTGAGTTCAGATACTGAAACAGAAGCATTCATGCGTGATATGGGACTCGTTGACATACACGATTTAGACTCGACAATCAAGGTCCATCTCGTGTATTCCACTCCTTATAATTTCATGGGTAAAGTGCTATATAAGGACGTAAACAAGGCATTTATGTTACCAGAATTGGCTGAGAAGGTGGTGGCGGCAAGTCGAGAACTGAAGAAAATTCGTCCAGACGCAAACCTTATTATCTATGATGCTGCCCGTCCGTTGGCTGTGCAGCGGGATATGTGGAATATGGTGAAGGGAACCGAGATGGATTACTATGTGGCAAATCCTGAAAAGCGAAATGGTCTTCACAACTATGGTGCGGCTGTTGACCTCACGTTGATGGATTGCACTGGCGAGGCTATGCCTATGGGGTCTGAGTATGATTATTTCGGTGAGGAGGCAAACACAGATAAGGAGGAGGATTTGCTAAAACGTGGAAGAATAACCCAACGAGAGCTTGAAAACCGTCTGTTGTTGCGTAAGGTTATGACCGACCAGGGGTTGCGGACAATCACCTCAGAGTGGTGGCATTTCAATCTCGTGACGGCTGACGAAGCAAGAGAAAAATATAAAATAATAGAATAATGTTTCAGAAAATAATCAACGGATGTGTGCGCATGGTGCAGCGCTATCTGCCTGAACCTTTTATCTTTGCGCTGATACTTACATTGCTCGCTGGCATATTGGCAATGCCTATCTGTCATCAGACACCATTGGAGGTTGTCGAACATTGGGGCGACGGCGTATGGGGATTATTGGCATTTGCCATGCAGATGTCGCTCGTATTGGTGACTGGCGCAACGCTCGCTGCTGCCCCTGTTGTCAAAAAAGGTATTATGCGTCTTGGTCGTATCCCGAAGACACCAGCAGGGGCGATAGCCTTTGTGACTGGTGTGAGCGCGGTGGCATGTTGGCTCAATTGGGGATTCGGACTAATAGTTGGAGCAATATTGGCGCGCGAGGTGGCTCGTTCGGTGAAAGGTGTTGACTATCGTCTGCTGATTGCTTCGGCATACAGCGGATTTGTCGTATGGCATGCAGGATTGTCAGGCTCGATACCTTTGACTATGGCGACACCAGGCGAGGCGTTGGCGAAAGCTACAAACGGAGTTTTGACATCGCCTGTACCAGTCTCATCTACCATCCTTGCGCCTCAGAACATCATAATGGTAGTGGTGGTAATGGTTGCAATAGTGGCAGTGAATGCTTTGATGCATCCTAAAGATGACAAGGTTTTTGTAGTTGATGCAAATCTATTGAAAGAGGAGAGCGACGAGGTGTTCGATAAACCAACTACACCTGCTGAACATTTGGAACAGAGTAAGTTGCTGACTTGGATTATCTCGGCTATCGGGCTTGGGTATTTCGTTTTACATATATTCGTCGAGGGCGCTGCATTGGATATCAACTCGGTGATATTGCTTTTCCTCTTCATGGGCGTATTGTTGCATGGAACACCATTGGCGTATGTTCATGCTTTCGGAAAGGCGGCAAAGAGTGCGGCAGGGATATTGTTGCAATTCCCATTCTATGCTGGAATTATGGGTATAATAACTGGAGTGGGCGAGTCGGGTCTCTGTTTCGGAAAGATAATCAGCGATGCGTGTATAAGTATTTCCAATCCAACGACATATCCGTTGCTGACGTTCCTTTGCGCTGCAGTGTTGAATATGTTTGTCCCATCTGGTGGTGGGCATTGGGCTATCCAGGCACCGATTATGTTTTCGGCAGGAGCCAATCTCGGGGTTGACCCTGGACTGACCGGAATAGCAATTGCATGGGGCGACGCATGGACCAACCTGATACAACCTTTCTGGGCATTGCCTGCATTGGCAATAGCGAAACTCAATGCAAAGGACATTATGGGTTTCTGTATCATCGACCTTTTGGTGACGGGAGTCATCATATGTGCAGGGTTGTTGATTTGGGCATAAATCTCCTGACTTCGGAATTTTTCTGTGATAGCAAGTTTGTAGTTAATCGCATTTGATTATTAGTTGATTAAAGAGATGTTTTGAGTGATTTTGGTTAGAATAGGGATATATTGTTGCGTTGATAAGTTTTCCTTTTAGTATCGAAATCTTAATAATCCCTTTCTATGTTTAAGCCAATCTTAAGCAGATCCTCTGCTCTGCCTATGCTATTTCTCTGCTATAGGAGCGGAGGGTCTGCTTAGGGTCTCCTTGAGATGTGCAGTGGATTGTCAGAACATAATTAGTATTTCGTTAACCCCTCACTACTATTATGATGATATTTTTTTTTGATTTTGCGAAAATACAAGCAACTTTTTACGAAAAAATTTTAATCATATAATACATTGAATAACAATGTAAATAAAAATACTTTAGGAAAATTCTTTCGAGGTGGGTATTTCTGCTGATGGTGGAAAAAATTGGGATGTGAAGCCTGGTGGATATAGCGAGGGTTACAAAGGCGTTTCTCCTGATTCATACAAGAAGTTTATTAATAATATCAAATCAAGTTTTCAGAAGTTTGAAATTATCATTAGGCACGGGAATTTTGTTGAGTAATTGATGATGAAGTCGCATTTACTTCGAGTCCTTGACAGATTTTTTGTGCGCAGTGGCTGATTCGTCACATTTTGTGCCGTATTGGCATAATTTCTGGAACAAAAAAAGTGCTGACTCCCAATGTGAAAGTCAGCACTATTACATTATGTCGTCTTATTATCAGATGTTCTCGAGAGTATAGACAATCAGTTTCCAGAAATCCTGTACGGCAGGAATGTGTAGTTTCTCGTCTGGCGAATGAACACCTACCATCGTTGGACCTACAGAGACCATGTCGAGTTTAGGATACTTCTCCAAGAAAAGTCCGCATTCCAAACCTGCGTGGATGGCGAGAATCTGTGGTTCTTTGCTGAAGAGCTTCTTGTATGTGGCAGCTAATGCGTTAGCTATTTTTGAATTAGCATTTGGCTTCCATCCTGGGTAACCATCACCGTGAGTGGCTTTTGCTCCTGCCATAGTGAAGACTATTTCAACTTGGTTAGCGATGTCGCGTTTGCAAGAATCAACAAGCGAACGCTGCGATGTGGTGACGAGAATCTGGTTGTTTTCAATCATCTTGACTGCTGCAAGGTTGGTCGAAGTCTCGACAATGCCTTCGAGTTCATCACTCCAGCGGATAACTCCGTGAGGACAAGCATAAAGTGATTGGATTAGCCTGCGAGCGGTATCACCATCAATCATATATGCAGGACGCTCGACTGTATTGATTTCAACATTTACGTCAGGATCAGCAATCGAAAGTTCAGCTTTGACTGTGGCTGCAAATTTGTTGACTTCAGCAACGAGTGTGTCTCGATACGATGCAGGGACTGCGCAAACAGCACGTGCTTCGCGAGCAATAGCGTTGCGGAGGTTGCCGCCTGAGATTTCAGCAATGTGGAGGTTGGTAGCTTTCATAGTCATCCACATGATGCGGTTGAGCACTTTGTTGGCATTGCCTCTGCCGAGATGAATATCACCACCAGAGTGACCACCTTTGAGACCATTGACTTTCAACTCGAAATAGTAGAGACCTTCAGGCATAGCTTCCTGTTTGTAGTCGAAAGTGACAGTTGTGTCGATACCGCCGGCACAGCCGATAAAGAATTGTCCGTCGTCCTCTGAGTCGAGATTGATGAGCAATTCGCCTTTCAGCAGGTTAGGGTCGAGTGCAAAAGCACCTGTGAGACCAGTCTCCTCATCACGAGTGAATAGACATTCGAGAGCAGGATGTTTGAGGTCGTCGGAGGCAAGAATGGCGAGCTCGGTTGCACAACCTATGCCGTCGTCGCCACCGAGTGTCGTGCCTTTGGCTTTCACCCATTCACCGTCAATCCAAGTCTGGATAGGGTCGGTGTCGAAATTGTGTTTCGTGTCGCTGTTTTTCTCGCACACCATATCCATATGTGATTGAAGTACAACGCATGGTTTGTTCTCATAGCCTGGAGTAGCAGGTTTACGAATCAACACATTGCCGCAAGCGTCGGTCATAGTGTCAAGATTGTGCTCCTTGCCGAAATTCTGGAGGAAGGCAATCATTTTCTCTTCTTTCTTCGAAGGACGTGGAATCTGACAAATGTCATAGAACTGTTTCCACAATCGTTTTGGTTCAAGATCTGTAATTTCCATATGTACTAAGTTTATATGATTTTTCGGGTGCAAAGGTAACAAAAAAAATCCATAAAAGCGCAAAAAAACAGGTAAAATTGATTTTTTATGTTTTTTTATCAAATAAATCGTATGTAGATATTCATTTTTTATGTATCTTTGCAGCCGAAATGAAAGTGACGCTTATCACGTTGGGTTTGACATTGGTCATATTGCTGATTGCAGTAGTAGCAATGGCATTCAGACCATTATTCGTCAGAAGAGGGAAGTTCGGAAGATTTCCCAATACGCATGTCGGTGCGAGCATGGAAATGCGGAAGAGAGGAATAAAATGTGTCAACGAACAGGATAGAGAAGCGAGGAAAAGACAATAAGATAATTAACAAATTATTACATATGAAGAAAATTTTACTTTTATTTATGCTTGCGGTGGCTGTTGTGGCTTGTGGCAAGAAAGAGGAGAAAGAGGCAAAAGAGTCTGAGAAGTCTAAAATACACATTGTAGCTGGCGATGTTATTCCAATAGCTGTTGTCAATGTGGATACTATTCTTGCTCAATACAATCTTGCAACAGAAGCAAACGAAATGCTGATGAATAAGCAAGAAGATGTCAGATTGGAACTCAGCCAGCGTGCACGTGCGTTGAATAACGATATGGTGAATTTCCAAAACAAGATGGAAAATAATGCTTTTCTTAACCGTCAGAGAGCTGAGAACGAATATGCGCGTTTGCAAAAACGTCAGCAGGAACTTGAAACGTATGAGGGCGAGAAAACCCAGGAATTGCTCGATGAACAGCAACGTGTTAGCCAGGAGGTTAAGGATAGTATCAATAGTGCAATTGCTGTAATCAACAGTGATGGTAGATATCATTTGATTATCACGACTTCATCGTTGAGCGACAATGTGTTATATTGTGCCGACGAGTATGATATTACGAATGAGGTCGTAGAATTGCTGAACGAAAGATATAAATCCAAGAAATAAATCCGATTGATGTATAAAAAAACTGGAGTGCTATCATGCATTCCAGTTTTTTTATTCGAGTGTGAAAATGTCGGTGATAGCGGTTCGCGGAAGTGGCAATAGAAGTTTGACTTCAATGCCCTTTTCGGTGAGTGCTTTATGGACAGTCTCGTAGGCTATTTGAGGGGTATTGTTCTCGTTGCTGAGGTGGCAGAGGAATATGTGTGAAAGTTCGGCATTCGCATTGGCTGCAACGAATTGGGCTGTCTGGTCGTTGCACATATGTCCGAGATGTGATCGTACGCGTTCCTTGAGAGGGTAGGGGTATGGACCATTTTTGAGCATCGTTTCATCGTAGTTAGCTTCGATGACCAAAAAGTTGGCGCGGCTGATATGTTCAGCTGCCTCCTTGCCGATGAACCCGAGGTCGGTGGCTATCACGAAACGTTTGTTTTTGTATGAGATGGTGAACCCTACTGAGTCAGATGCATCGTGCGATACGGGAAAAGACTGAATATCAAAATCTTTGATTTGAAAATGTTCGCCTTTTTTATAAAATTGTGCACTGTTGAGTTTTTCGGTCACGCGGTAGTTATGGTTTATACCGTTGTACATTTCGCGGGTGACGTAAACAGGAAGATGTAATATTTCGCCTAAAACTCCGACGGATTTAATATGGTCGGTATGGTCATGCGTTACTATTACACCCCAAATATTGTTGAACCCAAGACCATGTTGTCGTAATCCTCGCTTTATGGCGCGTACCGGAATACCAGCATCAATGAGGATGCCCCAGTCGCAAGTCCCGATGTAATAACAGTTCCCGCTACTGCCGCTGCCCATACTGAAAAAGATTAGCGAATCCATACTTTTTAAGTAAAGAAAAATTTCACCGCAAAGTTAGGTATAAAAATTGGAATATACAAGCATTTTGCAAAAAAAATCAATTTTTTTTGTATTCTTTGTATATATCGCTTTTTTGTGGTAACTTTGCAGCATGAAAATAAACATATAAAAATGAAAGAAAAAAATATGATTTTCGGCATTCGTGCCACGATTGAGGCTGTCGAAGCAGGCAAGGAGATGGACAAAATTTTCATCCGTCGTGACATGGGAGGCGAGTTGGCGCACGAGCTCACGACATTGTTGTTGAAACGTAATATCCCGTTTCAGAGAGTCCCATTGGAGAAACTGAATAGGTTGACAATGAAGAACCATCAAGGTGTGGTGGCTTTTACTTCATCTATTGAATATCAGAATCTTGAGAACATAATTCCAATGATATACGAACAGGGGCGAGACCCATTCTTGGTGTTGTTGGACGGGGTGACGGATGTCAGAAATTTCGGTGCTATCGCGAGGACTTGCGAGTGTGCGGGGGTTGATGCTATCGTGGTGCCTACGAAGGGGGCTGCTGCCGGGAATGCCGATGCTATTAAAACCTCAGCAGGGGCATTGAATGTGATACCAGTTTGCAGGGTTCCGTCGATTCATAATGCTGTTTCGTTCCTGCAGAAATCGGGTGTTCGGGTCGTAGCGGCTTCTGAAAAAGCGGAACATGATTATTCCAAGGCAGATTACACAGGTCCGTTGGCAATAATTATGGGTGCCGAGGACACTGGCATTTCGTCTGATATTCTAAGGATAGTTGATGATATGGTCTCTATACCAATACGCGGTCAGATTCAGTCGCTTAACGTGTCGGTTGCTACTGGTGTGATAGTCTATGAAGCAGTGAAAAACAGGGAGTAATGGAAATATTATACGAAGATAATCATCTTATTATCGTAAACAAAGCTGTTGGCGAGATTGTGCAGGGCGACAAGACTGGAGATGAGCCATTGGTTGAGACGCTGAAGAGGTATATCAAGGAGAAATATGACAAGCCTGGCGATGTATTTCTCGGAGTCACTCATAGGTTGGATCGTCCTGTGAGTGGGGTGGTGGTGTTTGCAAGAACATCAAAAGCCCTCGAAAGAATGAATAAGTTGTTTGCCGACCATACTCAAATAAAAAAGACCTATTGGGCAATTGTTTGCGGAAAACCAGAAATGGAGGAGGGAACGTTGGAACATTATCTTGTGCGTAATGAGAAGATGAACAAGTCGTTCGCATACGACCATGAAAAATCGAATTCCAAAAAAGCGATACTTGATTACAAGGTGATTGCTTATGGCGATAGGTATTCATTGCTGAACGTAAATCTGAAGACTGGCAGACACCACCAGATACGATGTCAGTTGGCAGCAATGGGGTGTCCGATAAAAGGCGATTTGAAATATGGTGCACCGAGGTCCAACCCGGATGGCGGTATATCTCTTCATGCACGGTCAATAGAATTCATCCATCCTGTACAGAAAACGCTATTGTCGGTTGTGGCTGAATTACCCGAAGGGGATATCTGGAAGAAACTTCTGCGTTGAAAACACATTATTATATATTATAAAAAACGAGACATCCACAAATAATTGGATGTCTCGTTTTTTTGTATGAAGATTGTATTATTAGAGTTCGCGTTTTGGTTTGATGTGGTCGTTCAGTTTGACAGGCTTAATCATGTTCTGTGGTTTCAGAATCTCGTCAAGGTCTTTCTTGTCGAGAACGTCATGCTCGAGAACGAGGTCGTAAACACCCTTGCCTGTAGCCATTGCCTCTTTTGCAATCTTGGTAGAATTTTTGTAACCAATGATTGGGTTGAGAGCAGTGACTATACCTATAGAACCTTTCACTTGACGCTCGCAGTTCTTCTTGTCAGCCTCAATGCCGTCAATGCAAAGAGTGCGGAGTGTATTGAATCCGTTGGTCAAAAGGTCGATAGACTCGAACAAGCAGTAAACAGCAACTGGCTCCATTACGTTAAGTTCAAGCTGAGCGTTCTCAGAAGCGAGCATTACAGCAGTATCGTTGCCTATAACCTTGTAGCAGAGCTGATTCATAACCTCAGGGATGACAGGGTTAACCTTACCTGGCATAATTGAAGAACCTGGTTGCATCTCTGGCAAATGGAGCTCGTGGATACCGCAGCGAGGACCCGAACCCATGAGACGGAGGTCATTACAAATCTTGATGGATTTCAGAGCTATGCGTTTCAGTGCAGAAGAGTACTGAACGAGAGCGTCAGTGGAAGAAGTAGCCTCAACGAGGTCGGCAGCGAGACGTACGTTCCATCCTGTAACCTCACGGAGAGCAGCGATGCAGAGCTTGCTATAGCCTGGCTCAGCGCAGATACCAGTACCGATAGCTGTAGCACCCATATTAACAATGAGAAGGTCCTCAGCACAAGCTTTGAGATTCTTAACCTGATCTTTAAGACCATTTGCGAAAGCTTGGAAAGTCTGGCCGAGAGTCATAGGAACACCATCCTGCAACTGTGTACGACCCATTTTAACGACATTGCGGTACTCTTTTGCCTTAGCCTCAAGCGACTTGATGCAAGCCTCCATAGCCTCAACCAATTTTGTGGTCGAAAGATAGAGACCGAAATGGAATGCTGTTGGGTAAGCATCGTTGGTTGACTGCGAAGCGTTGATATGGTCGTTTGGTGAGCACTTTTTGTAGTCAGCATACTCATAACCCATAATTTTGAGTGCACGGTTAGCGATGACTTCGTTAGCATTCATGTTGACAGTTGTGCCGGCACCACCCTGAATCATGTCGGAGAGGAAGTTCTCGTAATGTTGACCAGCGAGAAGTTCGTCGCATGCTTGCATGATAGCCTTGAACTGAGCGTCGGTCAGTTTGCCCTGAGCATGGTTTGCAATAGCGGCACCCTTCTTGGTGTAAGCCATGCCACGGATGAAATCAGGATAGTCGCACATGCGGCGACCAGAGATTTTGAAATTCTCGAATCCACGGAGAGACTGTACGCCATAGAGCACGTCAGCAGGTATCTCCTTCTCGCCAATGAGGTCGGACTCAATACGAGTTTTAGGTTTGCAATTTGCCATAATATTATGTGTTTTTGTTATTGATTATTTTTCCCGAAATCAAGTTTGCAAAGTTACATATTATTTTGTGTCATTCCAAACTTTTTTGCAAAAAAAAGAGAAATATTTTAGTGCAAAAATAAAATGAAAAAAGTTTGTTGGTGTCAGAAAAACTTCGTAATATTGCACTCTGAAACAGAAGCGGTTTTCCTGCTTGTGTTTTTCACGCAAATACGTGAACATTAACACTATAAACATTTAAACAAAAATTCATTTCGCTATGAAAGCATCTGAAATTATGGCTAACCTGAGTGCAAAACACCCAGGCGAGGCAGAGTTCCTTCAGGCTGTTGAGGAAGTTCTCAACTCAATCGAGGAGGTTTACAACCAGCACCCAGAGTTCGAGAAGGCTAAAATCGTTGAGCGTATGGTTGAGCCAGACCGTATCTACACTTTCCGTATCGTTTGGGTAGATGATAAAGGTCAGGTTAATGTAAACCTCGCTTATCGTGTACAGTTCAACAGCGCCATTGGCCCATACAAAGGCGGTCTCCGTTTCCACAAGGCAGTTAACCTCTCAATGTTGAAGTTCCTCGGTTTCGAGCAGACTTTCAAAAACGCTTTGACTACTCTCCCTATGGGTGGCGGTAAAGGTGGTTCTGACTTCGACCCAGTTGGAAAATCTAACGACGAGATCATGCGTTTCTGCCAGGCATTCATGTATGAGTTGTGGCGTAACATCGGTCCTGATACTGACGTTCCTGCAGGTGACGTTGGCGTTGGTGGTCGTGAGATCGGTTACCTCTGCGGTATGTACAAGAAACTCGCTCGCGAGTACAACACTGGTGTATTGACTGGTAAGGGTATGACTTGGGGTGGTTCTATCCTCCGTCCAGAGGCTACTGGTTTCGGTGCACTCTATTTCACTAACCACGTTCTTGAGACTAACGGCGACAAGCTCGCTGGCAAGACAGTTGCTCTCTCTGGCTTCGGTAACGTTGCTTGGGGTGCTGCTACAAAGGCTAAACAGCTCGGTGCTAAGGTTGTTGCAATCTCTGGTCCTGACGGTGTTTGCGAGATCCCTGGTGGTATCACAGACGAGATGATCGACTACATGCTCGATATGCGTGCTTCTAACCGCAACAAGGTTGAGGATATGGCAACTAAATTCCCAGGTGCTGCTAAGTTCACTGCTGGCAAGAAGTCTTGGTCTGTTAAGTGCGATATCGCATTGCCTTCTGCATTCCAGAATGAGTTGACTGAGGAGGATGCTAAGGAACTCGTTGCTAACGGTACTAAGTATTGCTGCGAGATCTCTAACATGGGTTGCCGCGCTGAGGCTATCCACTACTTCCAGAGCCAGAAGGGCTTCGTATTCGCTCCTGGTAAGGCAGTTAACGCTGGTGGTGTTGCTACTTCTGGTCTTGAGATGACTCAGAACGCTGAGCACATCAGCTGGACTCCAGCAGAGGTTGACGAGCGTCTCCACCACATCATGGCTTCTATCCACGAGCAGTGCGTTAAGTTCGGTAAGCAGGCTGACGGCACAATTGACTATGTTAAGGGTGCTAACATCGCTGGCTTCATGAAGGTTGCTACTGCTATGTTGGAGCAGGGTATCATCTAATTTGTAATCATTGCAGATTATATAATACTTGCGGTCTTCCGAGTTAATCGGGAGACCGCTTTTTTCTCTCCAAAATGCTTTGCTATTCCAGAAAATAGTTGTAACTTTGCAGCGATTTCTTGGAAAAACGGACACTTTGTATTTATATTATTGATATTCAATAGGATGATAACACGCAGCATTGAATCTCGTATTCAGAACCATTTCCGCTCTTCGCGGTACGCTAAAGATTAACGTGTCATTCTTAAGAATCTCAGCGAAAATGCACTTAATAATATTCTTGGCAACGAGGAATACAGCA
>JAKSNU010000017.1 GCA_024399535.1 Paludibacteraceae bacterium | reverse complement strand
CGACCATTAGTTTGTTGTCTGAATCTCGACAATAACCAATGTGCTATGCTATGCCATTCCATATTATCAGGCAATTTATAGAAGTTGTTTTCATTGGCTTCTCTGTATGATAATGCATTTCCTGAAATGATTGCAAATGCTCCTGAAGGGCATATCAGCAAAAAGTTGCAAGCTAATCAACTTGCGAAACATGAATTAAGAGTCCACTTTTTAAAGTGGACTCAAAAATATTATTTCTTGATAATCATAATGCTGAATTCGTAAAGCAAGTAAAGCGGCAGCGAGACGAGCAGAAGGGTGAAGGCATCGCCTGTCGGCGTGATGATGGCGGATAGGACGACAAGGACAACTATGGCGTGACGACGATAGTGGCGGAGAACGGTGGCTGAAATCAGCCCGAGACGTGAGAGAACGAGCGCAAAAACCGGCATCTCGAACAGAAGTCCCATCATAAGCGAGAGAATGAGCAAAGTCGAAATGTACGATTTCAGAGATATTTGGTTGACTACGAGATTGTTGACTTGATAGGTCGCAAGGAACCGGAAGGCAAAGGGGAAGATGATAAAATAGGTCAGTACAACGCCTGTTATGAAAAGAAGGACGGCGAAAACCGTGATGCCAACCGAGTGCCTCTGCTCGTTTTCGTATAGACCTGGGGCAATGAAACGATATATTTCAATCAATATGTATGGCGAGGCGAGCACAAAACCCGCAAGAAGCGAGACTTCAATGTGTACCATGAACTGCGAGGCGAGTTCGGTGTTGATGAAGCGTATGTCGAATGGGGCAGTGCCGAGAAGGCGGTAGATGACGAAATCGTTGGACGATGGGGCGAACAGTAGCGCAAAAAGCCAGTCCTTCAAGCAGAAGGTGGCTACTGAGCATACAAGAACCGCAGCGAGACAACGGATAATCGTGCCTCGCAGCAGGTCGAGATGATCCCAAAAGGTCAATTCATTTTGGTTGCTGTTCATCATTTCTCTTCTCTTCGTCAGGCTTGTCGATACCGTTCATCCCTTCCTTGAAAGAGTGTACACCACGACCAAGACCACGCATGAGTTCAGGAATTTTCTTCCCTCCGAAGAGCAACAGGACAATAAGTGCAATAATCAGAATTTCCTGTAATCCAATATTCAAAAGTACCATATCAGTTTATACATTATAAAATTTAGCAATTATGCGTAAGAATAATTTTGTCGGGACGATGCGGGAGAGGAAGACCGAAAGATGTTGTACGGGGTTAGGGGTAATGACGTTATGGAATGACGTACGATGAGCTTCGACCAGACGGACTACCTTACGCGCGAGGTATTCGGGTTTTGCACCTCGTATGGTTTCATCGTCTTCGTAGTTTTTGCGGACACGGGCATACGAGGCTGAGTAGTCGGGGTCGGCAGCAGAGGCTTCGCTGTTGAGCCGGGCAGCCGTGAAACCGGTGGCGAAATCGCCCGGTTCGACGCATAGCACATCAATGCCGAACTGAGCGGTCTCAAGTACGAGCGATTCAGAGAAAGCCTCGATAGCGAACTTCGAACAGCTGTAAGGTCCTTGGAAAGGAATGGCGAAACGGCCGGCGATGGACGAGAAGTTGAGTATCCTGCCGTGTCGTTGTGCCCGCATCACAGGCAGGGCGGCACGGCACATATTGACGCAACCGAAGAAATTGGTGTCCATCTGAAGACGAAAATCATCAGGCGTGGTGAGTTCGATGGCTCCTCCAAGTCCGAATCCGGCATTGTTGATGAGTACATCAAGTTCGCCATGTCGGTTTACGATGTAATCAACCACTTGCTGACAATTCTCTGGGTCGCGGACTTCGAGTTTGAGTGTGCGGTCGGCAGGATTGTCAGAGCCGCGACGCGATGTGCCATAGACAATATGTCCGTGACGTTCGAGTTCTGCCTTTATGGCTCGTCCGAACCCTGATGATGTTCCAGTGACAAGAATAATCATATTTCAGTATATCAATAGTAATCTTCGACAAAAGGCACGGTCACAGGTCGCATTCGGAAGTGAGGTGGATTTTTCACCCCGAGAACGTAAGTTTGGACAATGCGTAATTGTGGAGCTAATTCAGCGCCTGAGAAACCATTTATTTTGGAGTCAGGAATGAGCTCGGCGAGAGCATCGGTGTATTCGTCGGAGAAGAGATAGTAGCTCCAATGCCATGGCTCGTATTTATAACCCGTGCGGTAGTAGGAATGGTTGTACGGCATATAGAATCCGAAACGCGGAGCATTGAGCTTCAGCCATTTGAGGATTTTTTGATATTCGGGAGTATCCCAATCGCGGTTTTCGGTTGAGCAGAGGTCTATGTCGGTGCCCCAATGATGACGGGAAGTGCCCGGCATAGATGAGTATTTTAGTATTTCGCGACATTTGGTTATGTCGTCATATTGGAGATTGCTCCATTTCGTTTCCCAAATAGAGCGCTGACGCTTGAAGTTCCTGGTGGCTGACACTATAATAAGCTCGATGCTGTCATCGAGAGCGGCATAGTACATTTTGAGAAAGGCGCGATAGACCGCTGTCTGGATGTACATCGAGTCGTTTTCGCAGTAGGAAGTATCTATCTTGACAAATCGTGAACATGTGTCTGGATCGAAGCGTCCAGTGAGGAATTCCTCTGCGGTCTGGGCACGAGCCGAGACTATCGCCATTGATAAAGCAAACACAAATATTGACAGACGAAAAAGATAGTTCATAACATGGATTGGAACTTTTCGGGTGCAAAGGTACGAATTTTTTGTCGGATGAAAAAATTTTTTTGTCGAAATATTTGTATATGTAGAGAATTAGTTGTAATTTTGCAGACTAAATTAAAATGGGATTTTTATGGCGTTTTTGGGATTGTTCGGTAAAAAAGAGAAGCAGGAAGTGTTGGAAAACGGAATGCAGAAAACGAAAGAAAATGTGTTTCAAAAGATAACCAGGGCAGTGGCTGGAAAGGATAAAGTGGATGACGAAGTGCTTGATAATCTGGAGGAAGCTTTGATAACATCAGATGTCGGGGTTGATACTACGTTGAGGATAATTGAGCGTCTGCAGCAGAGGGTCAGAAGCGAGAAATACGTCGGTACTGCCGAATTGAATGCAACCATCCGTTCGGTTGTCGGCGACATGCTGTCGGAGAATAATTCCGGGCAAATGCTGAATTTCGAGGACGAATTGCCATGCAAACCATATGTTGTGATGGTGGTCGGAGTGAACGGAGTGGGCAAAACAACAACTATAGGGAAGATTGCATACCAGTTTGCTCAGGCAGGGAAGAAGGTATATCTCGGTGCTGCTGATACATTTAGGGCAGCGGCTGTCGAACAACTGATGGTGTGGGGTGATAGGGCTGGTTGTCCTGTCGTAAAACAGTCAATGGGAGCTGATCCTGCGTCTGTGGCGTACGACACTTTAGCATCGGCAAAGGCAAATGATGCTGACGTGGTGCTCATCGATACAGCTGGCCGTCTGCATAACAAGATAGCATTGATGAACGAGTTGACGAAAATCAAGAACGTGATGAAAAAGGTGGTGCCTGACGCTCCGCACGATGTGATGTTAGTGCTTGACGGCTCGACCGGTCAGAACGCTTTCGAACAAGCCAAGCAGTTCACCAAAGCTACGGAAGTGACATCGCTTGCCATAACAAAATTGGACGGGACGGCTAAAGGTGGTGTGGTTTTAGGTATATCCGACCAATTCAAGATACCAGTTAGATATATAGGTCTCGGTGAAAGGGCAGAGGATTTGCAAGTGTTTGATAAGGAGGAGTTTGTTAAGACTTTATTCTGATGAAAAAAAACAGGGTGGACGTTATTTCGCTTGGGTGCTCGAAAAACCTTGTGGATTCTGAGCGGTTGATGAATATGTTTAGGGAAAAAGGTTTTGACGTGGTGCACGATTCGGAGAAACCGAATGGCGAAATTGTGGTAGTGAATACGTGTGGATTCATTGGCGATGCTAAGGAGGAGTCGATCAATGTGATTCTCGAAATGGCTGAACTGAAAAAGAGGCGAAGAATCGGAAAATTGTTTGTGATGGGTTGTCTCAGCGAGAGATACCGCAAGGAACTTGGCGATGAAATACCTGAAGTTGATGCAGTTTACGGGAAGTTCGATTGGACGGGAATTGCAGGTGATATTGAGGAGAGTTGGAAACGCGAATTGACCACGCCTAATCATTATGCTTTCGTCAAGATAGCCGAAGGTTGCGACAGACATTGTTCGTATTGTGCCATCCCACTGATAACAGGTCAATACAAATCGCGCCAGATGAACGAGATAGTGGACGAGGTGCGTTGGCTCGCATCGCAAGGGGTGAAGGAGGTGTTGCTCATAGCACAGGATTTGACCTATTATGGTATGGATTTGGAGCATCGGGGAATGCTGCCAGAACTGGTGGAAAGGATTTCGCAGATAGAAGGAATAGAGTGGATAAGGTTGCATTACGCATATCCGACTCATTTTCCGTATGATTTGTTGAAGGTGATGCGCGAAAATAGGAAAGTCTGTAAATATCTTGACGTGGCGTTGCAACACATTTCGGACAATGTGTTGTCGCAAATGCACAGGAATATCACGAAGGAGGAGACAATGGCCTTCATCAGACGTCTGCGCAACGAGGTGCCCGGAATAGGGTTGAGGACAACGCTGATGGTCGGGTTTCCAGGCGAGACGGACGAGGATTTCGATGAACTGATGGATTTCGTTCGTGAGGTGAGATTTGAGAGAATGGGAGCATTTGCATATTCTGAGGAAGATGGGACATACTCTGCTCTTCATTATTGCGATGATGTTCCAGAAGAGGTAAAGACAAAGCGGTTGGAACAGCTGATGGAGGTGCAACAGGAGATAACGTCGGAAGTGCAAAGCTCAATGGTCGGGCAGACCGTGAGAGTGCTCATCGACCGCGAAGAGGGAGAATGGATGGTGGGTCGGACGGAGTGGGATTCGGTCGAGGTGGATTGCGAAGTTTTTGTGAAAAAGGAAGACAACATAAATGTCGGAGAATTTTATAATGTACTGATTACAGAAAACAGCGAGTTTGATGTGACAGGTATAAAGAAATAAAATGGTAAAATGAACAACAAAGAGTTTATTGCTGCAATTGCTGAACAGACAGGCAAGACGCAAAAGGAAGCGACTGAGATTCTGGACCAATGGGTGAACGAATTGAAGAATGATGTCGTGGAAAAACAGGTAGCACAGATTGACGGAGTGGGCTATCTCGAAACACGAATGCGCGAGCAGAGGACTATTGTCAATCCAGGATCAAAGCAAAGAATGCTTATCCCTCCGAAAATGGTGGTGGCATTCAAACCTATACACAGAGTGAAAAATGAAATAAATTAAATCGTATGATAGATAAAAATTTGAAAGGCGTAATATCCAATACTATTCTTGACGGATTGAAAAGAGATGGCGTGGTGAAAATAAAGGGATTGGGAACGTTCAAGATGGTTGAAGTCAAGGCTCGTAAAAGTGTCAATGTTAGAAATGGCGAGGAGATTGAGATACCTGCACATAACAAGATTACGTTCACACCGGATAATGATTTCGCCGAGATGGTGAATGCTCCGCTCAACCATCTGTCAGTCGCACATCTCGATGAAAACAACGGAGATACATCATTCGATATTCCAAAAACCGATGAGATAGATGATCCAGAACCAGAAGAGAAGAGTGACGGAATCAACGAGGATGCGATGCGAAAACTTGCTTCGGACGCGGAAGAACTGAAGTCGATACTCGCACAGATGTCGGCAGTCGCAAATGCAGCAGAGCCAACCGTTAAACAGGAACCGCTGGAGGAGAGAAAATCTATTAAAGTGAATACCAACAGAAATGCGGCAAATGGGAAAAGGTTTGATGTCGAAGTCGAACTTGCCAACTATAATGAAGAAATGCACAGACAAATAAACGTGCACAAAGTCAGTAAGGTTAAACGGGCAATACTGACTGCGTTGTTGATTATTGTGGCTCTGTTTGTTTTATTCATAGTATATGTATTTGTCCGTACTCTCATAATGCGTAATCAGCGTGCAGAATATCTAAGGACGCATACTGTTAAGATAGAAGACGAAGAAGAAATAATAGAATTAGTGGGGTCGGACTTGAAAAAAGAAGCTGAGTCGGTTCAAGAGAACAATGATACTGCTATGGCAGAAGAGCAAAAACAACCAACTGAAACTGAAACGAAAGTCCAGACAAAGACTCCAGTCCAGACTAAAAATACTAACACTCCAGTCCAGACAAAGAAGGCTGAGACAACTATTCAGCCTAAGGAGACTCCAAAAGACAAAAAGACATCTGAATCAGTGTTCGATACACCGCGGACATATGGTGTTGCCATGAAAGAAATTACTGTCAAAGATGGCGACCGGTTGGTGATGTATGCGCTTGAGGCTTATGGAAGCAAAGATTTCTGGGTATATATTTATGAGGCTAATCGTGATAAGCTGAAGAACCCAGGTGTGTTGCCAACAGGTGCGAAAATCAAAATCCCTAAGATGGATAGCAGACTCGTTGACCCGAATAGTCAAGAGGCTTTGGATTTTGCACGTAAACTGGCTAAAAAGTATTAAACTGGTTAAATAGTATAAAATCAACATTATTTAACTGAAAATCGTCACTCATATTGGTGGAAAAGTTATAATTTTGCAGGCGAAAAAAGATTAGATAAAAAGAATATGGAAACTGTAGATTTAAGGGAACTCAATGAACGAATCGAACGTCAGAGCGCATTTGTGGATGCACTTATGATGGGAATGAATCAGACAATTGTTGGTCAGAAACATCTGATTGAGTCATTGCTGATAGGACTGCTATCGGATGGGCATGTATTGCTCGAAGGTGTGCCAGGATTGGCAAAGACTTTGGCAATAAAGACACTGGCGCAACTTATTGATGCTGATTATAGCAGAATACAGTTTACACCAGATTTGCTGCCAGCAGATGTGGTAGGAACAATGATATATAGTCAGAAAAACGAGAAATTCGATATAAAGAAAGGTCCTGTTTTTGCGAATTTTGTTTTGGCAGATGAGATAAACCGTGCTCCAGCTAAGGTACAGAGTGCATTGCTCGAGGCTATGCAGGAAAAGATAGTCACTATAGGCGATCAGACATTCGAACTTCCTCAGCCATTCCTCGTTATGGCAACACAGAACCCAATTGAGCAGGAGGGTACATATCCGTTGCCTGAGGCTCAGGTCGATCGTTTCATGCTGAAAGTGGTTATCACTTATCCGAAGAAGGATGAGGAACGCCAGGTGGTGTCGGCTCATTTGAAAGGAGGTTTCGAAGCCCTCAAACCTTTGCTTCGCGTGGAAGACATAATCGAAGCCCGCAAAGTCGTTCGTGATGTATATATGGACGAGAAGATTCAAAAATACATTGTCGATATAGTCTATGCAACGCGTTTCCCAGAGGACTACGGTTTGAAGGAACTGAATGGAATGATTGAATTCGGAGGTTCGCCACGTGCATCAATAAACCTGGCACTCGCTTCGCGAGCTTATGCGTTTATCAAACGTCGCGGATATGTCATCCCTGAAGATGTCCGTGCTGTCGCAATGGACGTTTTGCGCCATCGTATCGGGCTGACATACGAGGCTGAAGCTAACAATATGACTTCGGAGAACATAATTAACGAAATACTGAATGCAGTCGAAGTTCCATAATGGAAACGAGTGAGTTAATAAAAAAGGTCCGACAGATTGAAATCAAGACGCGCGGACTGTCAAATAATATTTTCGCAGGCGAATATCATACTGCGTTCAAAGGGAAGGGTATGACCTTTTCCGAAGTGCGCGAATATCAGTATGGTGACGAAATTCGTGCCATTGACTGGAACGTTACGGCAAGAATGAACCATCCATATGTCAAGGTGTTCGAAGAAGAGCGAGAGCTGACAGTTATGATGCTGATTGACGTTTCGGGCAGTCGCCATTTTGGGACTATCGGGCAGTTCAAACAAGACGTGATAACCGAAATCGCAGCTACGCTTGCATTTTCTGCAATTCAGAATAACGATAAGATAGGTGTGATATTTTTCAGCGACAAAGTTGAAAAATACATTCCGCCTCAAAAAGGCAGGAAACACATATTGTATATTATACGCGAGTTGTTGGATTTTGAACCCGAAAGCAACAAGACTGATATCGGTTGCGCTCTGAAGTTCTTTACAAATGTGGCAAAAAAGAGATGTACGGCATTTGTTATCAGCGACTTCATTGACGATAGCAACTACGATGATGCGGTGACTATTGCAAGTCGCAAACACGACATGGTGGCTTTGCAGGTTTATGACCGTCGAGATGCTGAGTTGCCTGACGTAGGTCTCATATATGTTAAGGACGCGGAAACTGGTGAGGATGCTTTGGTCGATACTGGCTCTAAAAAGCTAAGAATGAAATACCGCAATATATGGAATGAACGTCAGTTCAGGTTGAATATGCTTTCCAAAAAGAATGGTGTGGATGCTGTTTCGATAATGGTTGGCGAGGATTATGTGAAGAGTCTGATACAATTGTTTAACAAACGAAAATGAAAAAAATAATATTGATATTGCTTTCCTTTGTGGCCTTAGTAACATCAGTTATGGGACAGAATGTGCGGGTGAAGGCTGAGTTCGATTCAATGGCAATGTGGGTCGGTGCGCAGACAAAGTTGACAATAACGGCGGAATACGAAGGAAACAAGACACTGAATTTCATCGCACCAATTGATTCGGCTATCGAAGTTGTTGATTTCGCGGGTTATGATACGTTGGTAAATGGGAGTCTGATGAGTGTCTCGGCATCGTATCTTATTACTGGATGGGATAGCGCTTTAGTTTATATGGATGGGCTGGCTGTCGTAGATGGGCAGGATACGTTCTGGAGTAATCCCCTGACATTGAAAATAGTAGATGTGCCATTGGATACAACGAATGCAATATGTGACATTAAACGACTTGAAAATGCTGATTTCGACTGGCATCGTTTCTGGATATTGGTGGCATGTTTCATTGTACTTGTGGTGCTGATATTTGTAGCAATTTGGGCTTATGAAAAATATTTCAAGAATCGCAAGACAAATGTTGGTACAGTTGATCAAAAACCAATCGATACACGTCCGGCACACATCATTGCGCTTGAGGCATTAGAGCATTTGCGAGATGAAAATCTATGGCAGGCAGGACGGACGAAAGATTATTTTTCTCAACTTACTGACATCGTCAAGGAGTATGTAGGACGTCGGTATGGTATTTCAGCCGTAGAACAGACTTCAGAAGATTTGTTGCGAGAATTGAGAATGAATACTCAAATTGATATTGAAAAAGAATCTGTGGATATGCTGAAAGATGTGCTTGAAATCGCTGATTTGGTGAAGTTCGCAAAATGGAGTCCATTACCAGCAGACAACGAGCATGCTTTCGAAAAAGGCAAGGCATTTGTCCATAAAACAAAGAAAGAAGAGGAGGTTAAGCAAAATGAGGTTCGCTAATCCGCAATATTTGTCGTTGCTCCTTGTCTTGGTGCCAATGATTGCATGGTACATTTGGAAACATGCTAAATTGCATACATCTGTAAGACTATCGACAGCGGCTCCTCTGAAACTAAATGACGGAGGGTACAAAAAATATATCGGACATCTGCTCTTTGTGATGAGATGTCTTTGCATATCGTTGATTATTATAGCAATAGCGCGTCCGCAAACGAGCAATAGTATGCGTCACGAATCGACTGAAGGTATTGATATCATGCTTTCACTTGATATTTCAGGTACAATGCTCGCTGAGGATTTGAAACCAAATAGACTCGAAGCTGCTAAGGATGTGGCTATTGAATTTGTTTCAGGTAGGCCAAACGACAATATTGGCCTTGTGGTTTTTGCAGGCGAGAGTTTTACCCAATGTCCGCTTACGACTGACCATACGGCATTGATAAATCTTTTCAAAGGTGTCGAGTATGGAATGATTGAAGATGGAACGGCTATAGGCCTCGGACTGGCTAACGCAGTTGACCGCATCAAGGACAGTAAGGCTAAATCAAAGGTCGTCATATTGCTGACAGATGGTTCGAACAACCGTGGCGATATCGCTCCTCTCACAGCAGCCGAGATTGCGAAGACATATAACGTGCGAGTATATACTATCGGTGCTGGTAAAGAGGATGTTGCACCATATCCTATGCAGACACCTTTCGGCGTGCGTTATCAAAATATCCCTGTCGAAATAGACGAGGAATCTCTAAAAGCAATTGCCGATATGACTGGAGGTGCATATTTTAGGGCTACCAATACTAAGAAACTGGCTTCAATATACGAAGAAATAGACAAAATGGAGAAGACCAAACTTATGGTTAAGGAATATAATCGGCAGAGCGAGGATTTTCTCCCATTTCTTGTAGCTTCGGTGGTGCTCATTATACTTGAATTATTATTAAAACATATTGTTTTACGGGAATTATAATCATTATGAAAAAATTTATATTACTTTTTGTGTTGACAGTATCTGCCATTAGTGTAATGGCTCAGTCAATGTCGCATACTATTGTCGTTGAATCAAAAAATGGAGAGCCATTTATCCTGAAAGTAGATGGTTTTGTACGTAACAAGAAGCCTGCTAACAGGGTTTCGGTTGATGGAGTCTATGCTTCGCAGGTGACAATATCAGTTGTTTTTGCTGATACAATGTTGGCTCCATTGAAAAATGTTCCAATATTGGTCGGAAGGAAAGCTTCTGGAAAAGAGAGTGACGTGTTGAAATCATATACAGCACGTTATCAAGTGTGCGCAAGCAAGAAGAAGTCAAAAATCAAGAAAATTTCAATCACTCCTAAACAGAGCCCAGCTGCTCCATATACTCCAAAACCTCCAAAAAAGAAATAAATCACTATGTTCAGATTTGCAAATACCGATATGTTGTATCTTCTAATAGTGGTCGCCGCATTGGTGGCTATGTACATTATTGTGTATTACAGGAAGATACGTAACCTTCGTCGGTTCGGTGATGAGGAACTGATGTCGAAATTGATGCCGGAGATGTCAAGGGTGCGTCAACATATTAAGTTCGGTTTGTGTGTGTTGGCATTGACATTGCTCATATTTGCCATAGCTCGTCCGCAATTCGGTTCGAAAAAAGAGATTTCAAAAACCAAGGGTATTGAGGCAATGTTTGTGCTTGACGTTTCAAATTCGATGCGAGCAACTGACGTTTCGCCTACGCGTTTGGACAATGCAAAGCGTATGTTGTCAAAACTAACTGACAATATGGCGAACGATAAAATAGGATTGATCATCTTTGCTGGTGATGCCTACGTGCAGATGCCAATATCGTCGGACAATGTATCAGCCAAAATGTTTCTTCAGACTATAAATCCCGGTTCTGTCCCTATTCCAGGAACAGCTATTGGTACGGCTTTGGATATGGCAGTGAAATCGTTCGGCGAGGAAAATGAAAACATAGGAAGGACAATTATTTTGCTCACCGATGGAGAGAATCATGAGGATGATGCCGTGGCTGCTGCTAAACTTGCTGAAGAGCGGGGAATAACGGTGAATGTGGTAGGATTCGGGTCGCCAAGTGGGTCGCCAATTCCAGTCAAGGGAGGTGCTGATTTCTGGCGTGACGGTAGTGGAAATGTAGTTGTTACAAAGTTGAACGAAGATATGTGTCGTGAGGTCGCTTCTGCTGGAAATGGTGTCTATGTCCGTGCAACCAATTCAAACAGAGCGTTACGTACGCTGATGGGCGAGATTGACAAAATGCAGAAGGGCGAGATGGATGTCACTTCGTTTTCGAATTATGATGAGAAATTCTATGTCCTCGCATGGTTGGCATTAGTATTATTAGTTGCAGAATTCTTTCTGCTGGGACGTAGGAACGGCAGATTGAGTAAGATAAAATTGTTCGAGAAATGAGAAGATATTTTTTGATGTTGCTGACGTTGATATTCGCATTGCCCGCAGTGGCGCAATATGAATATCGTGAGGTGAGTCAGGGTAATAAGCATTATAAGAAAAAAGAGTATGTCGAGGCTGAAATATTATATCGTAAGGCATTGGATCGCAATCCTTCAAGTTTCGCAGCGAATTACGACCTCGCTAATACCCTCTATCGTCGTGAAAAATTTGACGATGCCGAGAAACAATATCTTCATACGTTGAATTTTGCAGGCGATGACAAAATGCGTATTGCAAAGATTTATCACAATTTAGGCAATACATATCTCCGTGTAGCTAAGCCGAAGGAAGCTCTTGAGGCATACAAACAGGCCTTAAGAAATAATCCTAATGATGACGAGACACGTTACAACTATGCTGTTGCAAAAAGGATGTTGCAACAACAGCAACAACAACAGAATCAAGACCAACAGCAGCAACAACAAAATCAGGATCAGCAGCAACAGCAACAACAGAATCAAGACCAGCAGCAACAAAACCAAGACCAGCAGCAACAACAGCAGAATCAGCAACCAAAAGAAAATGAGATGAGTAAAGAGGACGCTGAACGTATCCTTCAAGCTTTGCGTCAAGATGAAAAAGATACCCAAGATAAAGTGAACAGGGCTAAGTCTGGTTCACGTAGAAGAGTAGAAAAAGATTGGTAAATATGAAAAAGATTTTATTGTCATTATTGTTGATAGTTAGCTCAATTGGCTTTGTGTCGGCAGAAGGGGTGTCGTTTAAAGCATCGGCTCCTAATTCTGTTGGCGCAGGGCAGGCTTTTCAACTTGTTTATACTGTCAATGAGACAGGCAAAGATTTCCGATTGCCGTCGCTCAATGGTTTTGAAGTCTTGGCAGGTCCATACACTTCAACATCATCGAGTACTACAATTATCAACGGAAAGATTACATCTTCGAAAGAAATTAGATATACATATACCATTCAGGCGAATAGTCAGGGAACGTTTACTATTCCATCAGCCTCAATAGTCGTCGATGGTCAAAAATATAATTCCAACGCACTTACTATTAAAGTTTTACCTGAAGATAAGGCAGCAGCTGCTTCGCAGGGTGGCGGAGGTTCGAGCGGCCGTGGTCAGGGGACTTCGTCTGCTGGAAATGCCACATCTGCTGATAGATTGTTTGTAAGAGCCATAATATCAAGGACAAAGGTCATGGAGCAAGAGGCGATATTAGTAACCTACAAATTGTATTCTAAAGAAGATATTGTTGGCTTTGAGGATGTGAAACTGCCTGATTTCAAGGATTTCATGGTGCAGGAAATTGAGTTGCCAAAGGAACGCGGTTTGCAACGGGAAAGTTATAATGGTTCACAATATTTGACCTACGAAATATATAAAGGCGTATTGTTTCCACAACATGCTGGCACTTTGGCAATCGATCGTTTCAAATGCGTGGTGGATGTTCGTGTGAGGGTACAACGTCAGTCCCGCAGTTTCTTTGATAGTTTCTTTGAGTCGTATCAAGATGTGCAGAAAGAGCTTTCTACAACTAAAACAGATATCATAGTCACTCCATTGCCTAAACCGAAACCTGCTGATTTTAGCGGTATTGTAGGCTCGTTGCAGATGAGCAAGAATGTTTCTGCAACCGAGGTTAAATCGAATCAACCAATCACTATTAAACTGACATTGACCGGTTCTGGCAATATGAAGATACTTAATGCTCCAGAATTGAATTTCCCAATGGATTTCGAGACCTATGAACCAAAAGTTACAAATAATTTCAAAACTTCAGCGAATGGACAGTCTGGAACAAAGATTATTGAGTATCTTGTCATTCCACGTCATAATGGCGAATTTACTATTCCGAGTGCATCTCTTTCGTATTTTGATGTGAACAGCAATACATATAAAACGCTCCAAACGGGCGATATGAATTTCAAAATACTAAAAGGTGAGGGCGAGGAGGAAGAGAGTGGTGGCGCTGTGCTCAATGCACGTGAACAGGAGAAAGTTGAGATGCTTGCAAAGGATATTCATTATCTGAATACAGGAAGTCCGAATATCCGTAAACCTGAGTCGTTCATCGTGAACACTCCATTTTATTGGTTGAGTTTTGTTGTTATGCTTATTGTTACGGCATTGCTTGTGATACTATTCCGTAAACAGGCAGCTGATAATGCCAATGTGGCACTTATGAAGAACCGAAAGGCTAACAAGATGGCTCGCAAACGTTTGAAAATCGCTGATCGTGAGTGGCGTGCTGGTAATCGCGAAGTATTCTACGACGAAGTGCTCAAGGCACTTTGGGGATATGTTTCTGATAAACTATCAATGCCAGTCGCAGATCTCAATAAAGAGAATATTTCTGCAAGTCTTGCCCAGCGTGGAGTTTCCGAAGAGATGACGGTCAGATTTGTCGAATTGCTCAACGAGTGTGAGTTCCAGCGTTATGCGCCAGTCGGAGATGTCAAGACTGCTATGGACAAAACATATCGTGAAGCAATAGATGTAATATCAGAATTGGATAACCAAATACGAAAATGAAGAAGTTATATATATTAATATTGTGTTTTCTGCCGATAATGGTTAATGCGGAAAATATTGACGCATTATGGCGGCAAGCTGAAAAAACATATGCGGCACGTGATTACGAGACAGCCGTTGCTATTTATGAAAAACTGACGGTTAGTGGTGAATCTGCTCCATTGTATTATAATTATGCTAATGCATTGCTCAAAGCGGGATATACAGGTAAGGCTATCCTCTTTTACGAACGAGCTTTGCGCCTTGACCCTTCGAATGATGACATAAAGTATAATCTCGAATTTGCAAATCTTACAAAAACTGATAAGATTGATAAAATAGAGACGTTTTTTGTTGTCAAATGGTATGAGGATATGACCATGTTGTTCCGATCGAATGTTTGGGCATATTTGAGTCTATCCTTGTTCTTGTTCGCTATGGTTTGTTTCTTGGTGTTCAGATTCGGTAAAAATATAATTCTACGTAAGACTGGATTTGGATTGTTCATATTCATGTTTGTTTGTTCTGTGTTGTCAGTTTGCCATGCTATTAAATCATATAATATGACAGAAAATAATCGAGCTGCCATATTGATGGTCGGAAGCGAGACTGCTAAAAGCACTCCAGATAGCGGAGGTACTGAGGTGTTTGTCATACACGAGGGTACTAAAGTGTTTGTGAAATCTACTATAGGAGAATGGAGCGAGATACGTATTGAGGATGGAAATATTGGGTGGATACGGACATCAACTTACACCATAATTTGACGAAATGGGAATATTAGAATTTGACAGGGTGTTGACACTCGCAATAAATGGTTGGAATTCGTCGTTCGGCGACGGATTCTTTTTTATGTTTACAGCTACGTGGGTATGGTTGCCTTTGCTTTTAGTGTTGTCAATCACTATATGGAAAGTTAGAGATTGGAAAATGATGCTGTTTGTATTGGCTGGCATAGGACTGTGTATTTTGCTGGCTGACCAAACGTCATCATTGATAAAACATTCTGTGTGTCGATTGAGACCTACTCATGAACCATCGCTTGAGGGACAGGTGCATATTGTGAACGATTATGTCGGAGGTATGTACGGATTTTGCTCCTCGCATGCTTCGAATACTGTCTCAATAGTGGTTTTTACGGCATTAGTCTTTAGAAACTGGATTTATATAGCAATAATGTCAACATGGACTCTGTTGAATATGTGGAGCAGGATTTACCTCGGAGTGCATTATTTTGGTGATATCATTTGTGGAGCTTTGCTTGGAATTGCCATTGGGTTGCTTGTATATTATCTATTTAGTCGTTTTAGATATAGACTTAGTCTTTCTAATCACCAGGTTATACCGCTGTGTATCACTTATTTGCTGATTGTGATGGCGATAATTACTTTTGCACTGACAAATATGTGAAAAATATTTTGCAAAATATTTTGCAATGTCCGAAATAATTATTACCTTTGGAACATCAAAATTAACAATAATATTTTTTTATACAATTATGGCAATAACACTTAGTTTCAATGAATTGCGCAAAATCAAAGATGCGCTTCCTCACGGCAGTATGCAGAAAATTGCAGATGAGTTGGGAATAGAGGCTGACACTGTTCGTAATTATTTCGGTGCTCAGAAGTTTGAAAATGGTCAGGGGTGTGGTGTACACATAGAACCTGGTCCTGATGGTGGTTTGGTAACTCTTGACGATACTACTATACTCGAAAAAGCCAAAAAAATATTGTCTGAGAAATAATAATTAACTTAGTGGAATTAATAAGGTGCTTTCCTTTTGGGGAAGCACCTTTTATTTTTAGTATTTGTTCATATGAAAATTCTCGTCAAGCCATTTGTCTTTTGGCATATCCTCGCCTGTGGGATGGCCTATTGGTATGACATTTAATGGAATGAGATTTGAAGGGAGGTTCAGTACGTGTGTCACTGAAGCAATTTTCTCAGCATCTGGATAAACGGCAGTCCATACGGCTCCGAGTCCCATTGACTCTGCTGCCAATAGCAGGTTTTCCGTTGCTGCGGAACAATCTTGAATCCAGAATTGTTGTCCATCGCCTTCTAACGTCTTTGTCATATCTCCGCAGACAACCATTGCGGCCTGTGACTGTTCTAACATCTTGGCATATGGTAGTGCAGCGCAGAGCGAATCCATCAATGTGCGGTCGTTGATAGCTACAATTGCCCAAGGTTGCTTGTTGCATGCTGTTGGAGCTGCCATGGCTGCGCGTGCCAACGTCTTGAGTTGTTCTTCAGCAACAGGTTCGTTGGTGAAATGGCGTACCGACTTGCGTTGTGCAATGTTGTTCAAAACGATTGCTGATGAATCAATTGGCTCTGGTTCGGCAGTCTCGTCTGTCTTGTTGTTGCAACATGCAGTCATTGCTGCTGCAACCATTAGTGTGAAAAATAGTTTTCTCATAATTATATATGTTTATGATTAGAAGATAGCAATCCGCATGCTGCCTGTATGTCTTCGCCTCGCGATCGTCGAATGGTGCAGGTTGTCCCATTGGCTGACAAGCGGTCGCGGAAAGCAACCATCTTGACTTCGTCAGGGCTGTGTAGGTCCTGTCCTGGAATGGCATGCCAGCGAATGAGATTTACACGGCATTCCAATCCTTTGGTTAGCTTGATTATCTCAGCTGTATGGCGAGGTGTGTCATTGTGTCCGCTAATTAATATGTATTCGAACGAAACGCGCCTTTGGTGAGTCCAGTCGTATTTGCGTATGATGTCGATAACTTCGCTGATAGGGTAGCGTTTTTCAATAGGCATAATTTCAGACCGTTCTTCTGAGAAAGGATTGTGCATTGAAATAGCAAGATGACATTCTGATTCTTTCAAGAAACGTTCCATTGCAGGAATGATGCCTACGGTAGAAACGGTTATGCGATGAGGACTCCAGCCGAATCCCCATTCAGATGTCAGAATTTCGATAGCTTTCATCACTTCGTCGAGGTTGTCCATCGGCTCGCCCATACCCATAAACACAATGTTTGTCAGTTGCTTGGATTCTGGAACAGACATTATTTGGTTCATGATTTCGGTGACAGTGAGATTGCCGTTCCATCCTTGTTTCCCAGTCATACAGAATTGACAGTTCATTTTGCATCCTACCTGACATGACACACAGAGCGTGCCTCGATTTTCATCAGGAATAAATACTGTCTCGACTGGTCCGTGAGATGTTTCGAATAGATATTTCGAAGTTCCGTCAACCGAGCGTGCAGACCAAACAGGGGCATCTAAACCTATGGTGCATTTCTTGGTTAGTGTCTCGCGCAATGATTTAGATATGTTTGTCATCTCTTCGATATCGTGAACGCGCTTTTTGTATAGCCAATCAGTTATCTGTTTGGCTACAAAAGGTTTTGCACCGAATTTGGTGACAATTTGTTTTATTTCATTTTGTGTTGTTATAAGTTCCATGTTTTATGGTTTTTGCCATTCTTGCGAGCGACCTAATATGCCATGGCTGTCTAACGAACCACGCAGAATGAGTTTTCCTTTTTTTGCATCGTACCAGATAAATCCATAGTAGAATTTACCATTATTAGGGTCAAGCACTTTGCCACCACCAAGACGTTGTTTCTCGGCATCATATACCATATCGTATATTATAGTCATACCTTTCATCGGTTTGCCATGCAGTTCGTCTTTGCATTTTTCGCATATGGCATTTTCGTAGCCAGGATAGGTAATGCGAACTATTTTGCCATAATATTTTCCGTTTGTGGCTTTGAAAATTTTTACAATTGATACGGGCTCATTGATTTTGTCGTCAATTGAGCACCATTCACCAACTATTTTTTCAATCTGACCATGGCATATTGTTGCCATTATGACCATTGAAAATAATAAAAAATACCTTTTCATAATTATTCAACATATAGTACTAATCCTTTCAAATATTCTCCTTCGGGGTGGTAGATGTTCACGGGATGGTCGATTGGCTGTGTCAACTGGTGTAATATCCGCACATGACGACCTGACATTGCTGCTGCTGAGAATACTGCCAAGCGGAACTGCTCGCGGTTGACTGCCTGCGAACATGAGAATGTGAACAAGATGCCTCCCTTGCGTATCTTCTTGAAAGCTAATGCATTCAATCTGCGGTAACCAACCAAGGCATTGTGCAGTGCGTCACGATGTTTGGCGAAAGCTGGTGGGTCTAAAATTATGAGGTCGTAGCGGTCATCAATGCTATCCATGAATTTAAAAGCATCGGTGGCGAAAGCTTCGTGGCGTGGTTCATTGCCGAAATTTAATTCAATATTTTTCTTAACGAGGTTGATTGCTTTGTCAGATGCGTCAACAGAATGTACCATTTTAGCTCCACCACGAAGTGCATAAAATGAGAATCCACCAGTGTAGCAGAACATATTCAATACATTTCGTCCGTTTGAGTAATGTTCTAACAATGAGCGGTTTTCGCGTTGATCAAGAAAAAAACCTGTTTTCTGTCCTTCTCTCCAATCTGCATGAAATCTAAGACCATTTTCGGTTGCAATGTTGTCTGTCGGTTCGAAATTTCCAATGATATATCCGTCGTGTGCTTTCTCTTTTGCTTTATGAGGCATTGTGCCTTCGGATTTATAATATACTTTTGTCACTTCGTTGACAGTTTCAGTAATCAATTCTGCCAACATTTCGCGTATGAGGTGAATGCCAATGGAATGCGCTTGAAACACAGCTGTATTATTATAAATGTCAACCACCATACCTGGCAATCCGTCACCTTCGCCATGAACGAGGCGATACGAATTTGTCTGTTCATCAGGTAGTCCCATGGCACGTCGCATTGTGGCTGCTGCCTCAATCTTTGTCTTGTAAAAGGCTCTGTCAATAGGGCAATCGGTGAATGATAGAATGCGTACAGCAATGCTGCCAATTTGGTAATGCCCGAGGGCGAGGAATTCGTGATTTGAACTCTCGACCCGAACTAATTCGCCTTCCTCAGGTTCGGCAGAAAATTTCTTTATTGCGCCTGAGAAAATCCAAGGATGGAATCTTCTTATGTTATCTTCCTTTCCTGATTTCAAGGTTATGGTTATCATATTATATTTTTTGTTTTCTCAAATGTTCATAAATTTTCAGACATGCCCATGCATCAATAGCTGCATATTGTTGTTGGGCGGGTGTGAGTGGATTGATTTCCCAATTCGATAGCTGCTGGGCTTTCGAGATATGTTCACCGAACACAATTGCATAAATTTTCTGTAACGACATTTCTTCTATTCCGAATGGCTTTACATATTTTTGTAATTCTACGAAACCTGCAGGACGACATGGCATCCACCTTTGCAGTGAGCGGGAGTCGTCATGGGTTGATAGACCTATTTTTTTGACAGAAGGATCTTCTAAAAGTGCTTTCAGGCTCTCGTTTTTGCCAATCATCTGCAGTCTGAACAGGTAGCAGGTCGTAGGTGTCGCAAGTTGCAATAATGATATTTTGTAGAACACACCTTTTACAAACGATGGGCGAGTTTCGGTGTCAAAACCAATTGTTTCAGCCTCTCTTAGTGCTGAAATGGCGCAATCTATGCCCACTGGCGAATCAATAACTATAATCCTGCCGCGAATCGAGCACATGGGCATTTGGACAATTTCTTCTTTCTCTATTTTTGATTGATAAATCATTTTGCAAAGGTACGCTTTTTTTTGTTATCCCCAAAATATAGCATTGAAAAACTTTTTCATTTTTTCAACCTATATATGAATGCTATTTCGCGAAAAAGTATTACCTTTGCATTTTGAAAAAATATCGTTTATATGGACAACGAAATTGAAAAATTAGTTCCGTCGCTTCAGAATCCTAAAACTCGCGAACGGGCATTTTCCGAACTCATGCGGTTAACCAAACGTGCCCTCTATTGGCATATCCGAAAAATAGTCCTTGTTCACGAGGATGCCGATGATGTCTTGCAGAATACATATATTAAAGTGTGGCGTTCTATTGAATCGTTCAAAGGCGAGTGCCAATTATATACTTGGATGTACAGGATAGCCACTAACGAGTCGTTGACTTTTCTTGCTCAGCAGCGAGCACGCAATGTTTCGGCACCGTTAGATTATGAGGATCTAATGATTCAGCGTATGGAGGCAGATAGCTATTTTGATGGCGATGAGCTACAGAAAAGGTTTCAAGAGGCTATTATGACCCTCCCCGAAAAACAGCGTATGGTTTTCAATATGCGTTATTTCGACGAAATGGAATATAAGGAGATGTCCGAGATTACTGGCACTTCGGAAGGTGCATTGAAAGCATCTTACCATATAGCAGTGGAAAAAATTAAAAAAATAATTACTGGTTGATTAAACTTTTGGTTATTCATTGTGTCAAAAATGCAAAAATACAAGAAATGGAAACAGAATTAGAAAACGTAAATCGCAAATTGCCTTTTGAAACTCCTGATGGATATTTTGATGGGTTCGAAGAAAAAATGATGAATCGTATTCATGCTGAAGAAGTCTCTGCCGAGAGACATCATGTCGAGCAACTTAACTCTCATCGTCATCGAGTTCTTCGCTTAGCTATAAGCGGTGTGGCTGCTGTAGCTCTGCTGGTGATTGGGATATATACGGTTATTGGGTATCAGAATAGCGTAAATGCGCAGGCTGAGCAGATTATCGCAGCCACCTCAGACGAGGATGCTTATTACGATGAGGTGAATGATGCCCTTGATACAGAGGAAATTGAAGAAGCATTGGCACAACTTAATTTTTATGAATAATATGAAAAAGGTAATTTTCACTATGGCTGTCATGGCACTTTCGATTGCTATGTACGCACAGGGATCTGCAGGTCCACGTCCTGTTAACCAGGCTAATCATGAAAAACATGCTCATCATGCACGTCAATGGATGGCTGAGAAACATGCTCAACGTAAAGAATTTATTATCGGTAAAATGGATCTCACTGAAACCGAGAAGGCTGCTTTCGAGGTGGCTTATACCGAATATACTGCCCAAGTGGAAAAATCGAAAGCTAAACTTCGTAAACTCGAACACCAAATGAATGATTCGCTGACCGACGAACAGTATTTGAAGACGCTTGATCTTATCAATGCTGAGAAAATGGAACAGGCAAAAGCCGAGGATGCTTTCTACAATAAGATGAAAACACTACTTCCTGCACGCAAAATCTATCTTTATTACCGTGCTGATAAGGGATTTAACCGTTTCTTACTCAAGGACATGAATAAGAAAACGCAAAAAAAAGAAAAATAATTGCTCAAAAGTTTGTGTAGGTCGTGAAAAAGTCGTACCTTTGCACTCGGAAAAAATGAAACAAGGTATGGTACCTTGGCCGAGTGGTTAGGCACCGGTCTGCAAAACCGTATACGGCAGTTCGATTCTGCCAGGTACCTCATTTCGGAAGCGATATTCTATAGAATGTCGCTTCTTTTTTTGTACATTTTACTTCTCATTGTGCTTGTCTTTTTGTTGAAGATGTGTAAATGATTTTTTATTGATATATTTTTTGAAAAAACGGCTCTACTTTCCAAAAAAAGTTGTAAATTTGCAGGCTGGAAAATAAGTAAAATAATTATATTATGGGAAGAGCATTTGAGTATCGCAAAGCGCGAAAAATGAAACGTTGGGGCAATATGGCCCGTGTTTTTACAAAGTTAGGTAAGGAGATTACAATTGCAGCAAAAGCTGGTGGCGGCGACCCCGACACCAACCCTCGTCTCCGTGCGTTGATGGCTACTGCCAAAAAGGAAAATATGCCTAAGGATAATGTAGATCGTGCCATCAAAAAAGCTTTGTCTAAGGATTTTACTGACTATAAGGAGGTTAATTTCGAGGGCTACGGTCCTCATGGTATTGCTATTTTTGTTGAAACTGCAACTGACAACAATACTCGTACCGTAGCAAATATTCGCAGTTATTTCAATAAATTTGGTGGAAATCTCGGTACTCAGGGTTCTCTTGAGTTTATGTTCGACCATAAATGCGTGTTCCATATTGCTAAAAAAGATGGTATGAACATTGAGGATCTTGAGCTCGAACTTATTGATTTCGGTGTCGATGAACTCTTCGAAGAGGAGGATGAGGTGATTCTTTATGGCGAATTTGCCCAAAATACAGCTATCCAAAAATATCTTGAGGAGAACGCATACGAAATTACTTCTTCTGAATTTGTGCGTATTCCAAGTGATACAAAAACTCTTTCTGCCGAGCAGATGGAAAGCGTGAACAAACTTATCGAGAAAATTGAAGAGGATGAGGATGTTCAGAATGTATTCCACAATATGGCTGAACCTGAAGAATAATGAGGTTTACAAAAATGCATGGTCTCGGAAACGACTATGTCTATATTGATTGTTTCCGCGATCCTGTTCCTAATGATATTCCAAAACTTGCCGTCGCTGTTTCCGATCGCCATTTCGGTGTTGGAGGTGACGGCTTGGTGCTGATAATGCGTTCTGCGGTGGCTGATTGCCGTATGCGAATGTTCAATGCCGACGGTAGTGAGGGGCGTATGTGTGGAAATGCAATTCGTTGCGTTGCTAAATATGTTTTTGACGAGGGCTATGTGCATGATAATGAGATGAGAATAGAAACACTCTGCGGCATCAAGAATTTGCGAGTTGAGACTATTGATGGTGTTGTATCTTCAGTTACAGTCGATATGGGCGAAGCTCGTTGCGGTTTCATTGAACGTGAAATAATAGCGGGCGACCGCGTTTTCAGTGGCACATCGGTTGATGTTGGCAATCCACATCTCGTCATTATGGAGGATAATGTTGGTGATTTCGATTTGGAAAAATATGGTCCGTTGTTTGAACATAATGAACTGTTCCCAGACCGTGTAAATACTGAAATTGTCGAAAAAATTGGTGAAAACCGTCTCAGAATGCGTGTCTGGGAACGAGGCTCTGGCGAGACGATGGCATGTGGTACTGGTGCCTGTGCTACAGTGGCTGCTTGTTGTCAGAATGGAGTGATTGATTACGATTCTCGTATAGCAGTCGAGTTGCGTGGGGGAGTGCTCGAAGTGCTTTGTACTTCTGATAATAGGGTGTTTATGAAGGGACCTGCTGTGCGAGTATTTGATGGTATGTTATCTACTAAATTAGAATAAATCATGGCTTTCGGTTTGAAAATGTTCCATACTCCGAAACCACGGAGATTTAATCACGTTAATATCTATTATGACCCTGACAAAGAGGAACGTGAGGAACGTGAAATTAGGGTCAACAAGGAGCTTGGTATCAAATCTGGTCCTGCAGAATTCAAAACATCTATCAAGCGTGGCTCGTTTCGTCGTTTGCATAAAATGGGTGTCGAGGGTGATGATAAGGCAGATATTCAGGCTGCAACGCGTCAGGCGAATATTCGTTTCGTAGTTGTCGCTGCGGTTCTTATTCTGATTACATTGTTTCTTTGGCTGTGGTAAACAATATGGATGTAGTAAAGTTATTGCCTGATTCTGTGGCGAACCAGATTGCCGCTGGTGAAGTTGTTCAGCGTCCTGCTTCGGTGGTGAAGGAGTTAATGGAAAATTCCGTTGACGCTGGTGCTACGTTGGTCAAGGTGATAATCCGTGCTGCTGGTCGTCAGTCTATACGTGTGATTGACAATGGTTGCGGTATGAGCGAATCTGATGCTCGTCTCGCTTTTGAAAAACATGCCACGAGCAAAATACGTTGTGCTGAGGACCTTTTCGAAATCCATACCATGGGTTTCCGTGGCGAGGCATTGCCTTCTATTGCAGCAGTGGCACAGGTTGAGGTTCTTACTCGTCGTGCTGGCGATCGTCTCGGAGTTGCTATCAATATAGAAGGTTCTGAGGTGAAGCGTCAAGAGTCGGCTGAATGCGAGGTTGGTACTGTATTTACAGTTTCAAACCTCTTTTATAACACTCCTGTAAAACGAAAATTCCTGAAATCTGATGAGACTGAGATTAAAAATATCATTCAGGAGTTCCAACGTGTAGCTCTCGCTCACCGAAATGTCTCTTTTATGCTATATAATGGCGATGATATTGCTATAAATGTTTCCGAAGAGAGTTTCAAGCAACGTATTATTCAGTTGTTTGGGCGCAATCGCAAAACATTTGGACAAGATTTGATTCCTATCGAGACTGATACTACTATTGTCAAAATCGAAGGTTTTGTCGGACGTCCAGAATCTGCGGGAAAGAGTGTCCCTCAGTATTTTCTTGTCAATAATCGTTATATCGCGCATCCTTATTTCCGCCGTGCCGTCATACAAGCCTATGAGCGAATGATTGCAAGTGATGCAGTTCCGATGTTTTTCATTAATCTGACTGTTGATCCTTCGACTATCGATGTGAATATCCATCCAACGAAGACTGAGGTCAAGTTTGAAAACGAGCGTGAAATATATAGTATGATAGTAGTTGCCATTCGCAATGCACTTGGCAAATTCAATATATCTCCTTCTCTTGAATTTTCAAACGAAGGTAATGATTTTGAAATACCGGTTTTCCATAATGGCAATACGTCCTCAGTGCCTTCAATGCCAAAAGTGAATTTTGACCAAAGTTATAACCCATTCAAGACTGTTGATGTTCACGAAAAACCAGATACACGTAACTGGGAAAGTATGTTCGAAGGTCTTCATCGTCAATCTTCTGCACCTATTGAGCAGACTCTTGATATCAAGGTTAAGAATGAATTGGGCGAAAGTATATGGTACAAGAATCGTTGGCTTTGTGTTGCGCTTCATTCTGGACTTGCCGTGATAGATGTTCCCCGTGCATTGTATAGAATTGAATACGACAATATTATTTCTTCCGATTGTCGTTTGCATGGTCAGGGTGTAATATTCGAGGAGATTCTTGAATTTTCAGATGAAGATGAGTGCATTTTTACTGAGATTTCTGAGGATTTGCGTGAAGTGGGATTCTCGTTCGAGCAGTTCGCTCCGCGTATGTACAGAGTGATTGAGGAGCCTGTTCTGAATGCTGGAAGAATTGATGCTGTTGATTTCATAAATCAGATGATTGCTGGTATGAAATGTGGCGAGATTGATATTCATCGTGAGCTCAGACTTCAGATGGCTGACCGTATGGCATTAAGGGTTTCGCAGAACGTAAAGCCTATATTTGATAAAATTGAAAGGGAAGAACTGATTGCAAAATTGTTCAGTTCCTCCAATCCAAATAACGACCCTGCTGGCAGGCAGATTGTCAAAATGATAGAATTATGAAGGAAACACTTAAACGAATTTTTTCTGTCAAGAATATCATTGCTTTGATATTACTTATTCTTTGTGCCTTGATGTTGTTCGTGATGTGTAAGCGTAATGAATACAAACATGTCGAAGGTATGGTGTTTGGGACTGTATATCACATCACTTACGATGCTAATAGCGATTTGAATGGCGTTATTGAAACAGAACTGCAACGTATTGATATGTCGTTGTCGCTTTTCAACGACCAAAGTACTCTCGCTCGTCTCAATGCTGGCGACACTGTTCCTTTTGATACATTATTATATAATGTGTTCTCCAAAGGATGGGAAATCAGTCGTGCTTCAGATGGTTGTTTTGATATGACGGTTGCTCCTCTTGTCAACCTTTGGGGTTTTGGTCCTAACGGAAAGCCTGAGCATATGCCTGAACAATCAACCATAGATTCACTATTGCAAATAGTTGGGTTTGAAAAGACGCAACTTGTTGTGATGAACGATTCTATGTGTCTTGTCGGTGGAAAGATTGATGCTGCTGCTATTGCAAAAGGTTATGCTTGTGATGTAGTGGGCGAGGCATTAGCTAATCATTGTTCCTCATATTGTGTCGAGATAGGTGGCGAACTTGTGGTGAAGGGCGAAAATCCGAATGGCGAGCTGTGGCATGTTGGAGTAAATAAACCTGTCGAAGATAAGTTAGGTGTAAATCCAGAGGTGGTCAAAGTCCTTGAACTGACTGATGCCGGGATGGCTACAAGTGGTAATTATAGGAATTTTATTGACCTCGGCAAGGGTAAGGTGGCGCACACTGTCAATCCTAAAACAGGTATGCCTGTCGAAAGTTCGTTGCTTAGTGCAACTATTGTTGCTCCTGATTGTATGACTGCTGATGCTTGGGCTACTGCCTGTATGGTTGCAGGTCTCGAAACATCGATTAAATGGATGCAACAACACACCGAACTCTCTGCTTATCTCCTTTGGGCTGATGGCGAACGACTTATGATGACAACAGTCGTCTCTGGTATTACCGAGGAGGTGGAACTATAAACAAAGAAGGTTCTCAAAGCATTGAGAACCAACCTATTGAGCCACTAGCCGGACTCGAACCGGCGACCCACGCATTACGAATGCGTTGCTCTACCAACTGAGCCATAGTGGCATCGTCTTAATTCGGCTGCAAAGGTAGGAATAATTTCTGATATGGCAAAACTTTTTATGCGAAAAATCCTATTATGGAAATAAATAATAAACGTGCGACTTTTGATTATTTTCTTTCTGCAAGGTTAACTGCTGGTATAGTGCTTGTTGGAACTGAAATTAAATCTATCAGGGAGGGGAAAGCATCGCTTGCTGATTCTTATTGTATGTTCATTGGCGAGGAGTTGTGGGTAAAAAATATGCAGATTTCGGCTTATCGTCTTGGCAATTTCTACAATCACGAGGTGAAGCGCGACCGAAAACTCCTGCTTACAAAGCGCGAATTGCGTAAATTCCATCGTGCGGTGAAGGAGACTGGTTACACCATTGTACCTATTCGTATTTTTATTGACGAAAATGGCTTTGCAAAGATGGAAATTGCGCTTGCCCGTGGAAAGAAATCATACGACAAGCGTCAAACAATGAAAGAAAATGATGCAAAACGCGAAATGCGTGAGGAGAAATACCAATGAAAAAAATCTTTTTATCTTTTTTGTTATCGTTATTGTTGCCTTGCTTTGCTTTGGCTGAAGTTGTCAAGGGCATAGTAGTTGATGAATCTGGTGCACCTGTGCCATTTGCAACAGTGTTTCAGAAGAGTAACCCAGCAGGTGGTGTTGCTTCTGATGACGATGGAATGTTTGAAATCAACGTCACTCGTGGTAGTGGCGAACTCCTCATTGTCTCGTTTATTTCATACAAGACTGTCGAAATTGATATAAACAAGATTAAACCTGACGTAACAATAAAAGTCACATTGATTGAGCAGCCTATCATGCTCGACGAGGCTACAGTGAATGCTAAACTGAGTAAGCGTGAACTGAAAAAAATAACCAAAAATGTGCTTACTCGTTTTTATGAACGTTTGAGTATTGACTTCCCGAAAAGGACTAATAAATACGAAATAGTCTCTGTCTATTCTGGCAAAAATGCAGAACGCCAGCTGATGCGTCATCGAATTGTAGGTACAATCACCGAATATCCGAAAAAGCGTAGGAACTTCCAGGATTCTATTCGTTTGGATATCTCTGACGTTCAGCAATATGTATCTGATGAGGTGGTTAAGGGTTATGAATTGCTCAACGATATGGCGGACAAGAGGATGAATACCAAAAGTGCCAAAAAGAAGGGTATTGGTTATAATAAGACTCCGCTTGACGAGCAGTCACGAAAAATGCATCGTTTTCTCTGGGGTGGCGAATCATGCTTTATTGCTGACCGTATTGATATTGACAAGACTCGTCGTTGGCAATATACAATGCTTGATGGACAGACAGTCTTGATTTACACTGAGACGTGGAACTATATAATTGCAAAAGCGACGATGAAAGTCTATTTTTATATTGACCCTGCGACATGCGCTTTGCTGAAAATGACGCAATGTTTTGATAGTGAGTTGCATATTCCTTTTGGATATAAGTTGAAAGGTGAGGAACTCGAATTTGTCAATTCCCTTCAGTTGCCTGACGATAGTATTGAGAAATATCGCGTTCGTCATGTCTATACGAGCGTGAAACGAAATGTGATATTCAATGCTATTGATGCTGAGAAACGTCATGCTATTGAAAAAAATGCTGATGTGTCGGTCAAGATGCTCAGTAGCGAGAAAGAGGAATTACGTTACTCCGCAAAATCCAAAATTGTCGTAACTAAATAACTTCATAATTATGAAAAAAACATTTTTTATTGGCTTGGTTTTTGTAGCAGCGATGTTGTCGTCCTGCACTAAAACTTATGTTGATGACAATGCCATCACAAGATGGAAAATTGTCGATGTTGATGTTCCTGCACGTAGCTGGCAGGAATTTAAAGACGAAGAAGGTTTGAACCTTTTTTATGTTGCTACTGTTGATGTCCCAGAACTGACAGATGTAATCTGCAAGGATGGTATGGTGAGTTGCTATTTAGTAGATGGCGACGTTCAGATTGTACTCCCTTACATTCGCCATTATCAGGATGCTGAGGGATTTTTCTGGACTACAACAAACGACTATGAGTTCAGCGTGGGTAAACTTGACCTTTATATTACGAACAGCGATTTTGCAGACGATCCTCCAGTTGGTAATCGTCGCTACCGTCTTGTGCTTGTGTGGTAAATAAGGTGGTTTCTAAAACAAAATAGAGGCAAGGAATTCCTTGCCTCTATTTTGTTTATTGTGAGATGGTAATCGCCAAATTCATTAAGGATATGACAATGTCAATCTTTTTGTATTTTTTTATTGTCCCAATATAATTTTGCCCCTTCTACACCAAGTTCGAGTTCTACATCATACTTTGAAGGGTATATTACATAACCCTCTTTTTGTTCAATATGAATTTTGTAAGTACCTATAGGGTAGGTTCTTGTTATGTTTGAATTTCCTTCCATATTGAATTGGTCAACACCATTTTCGCAATTTACAATAATTGCGTACGGGTCGTTACTTTGGTTGCTGAAAAGCACTTTCGCCTTGACTAATTTTTCTGGATTACTAATTGCATCTCCGATTGAGTTTGGAGAATTGATGTCACTGCATCCGCTGAGGATTGTTACTGCCATAAGAGCAACGAAAAGTTTTAATACTTTTTTCATAATTTTGAATTATTAATATAGTTAGTTCTATAAATTTGTTTTTTTATAATAGTATGCTCTGAAGTTTATTTCGTAAATTCTATTACAAGACCTGTGACTCTTACTGAATTTTTCGATGACATAGCAGTGCTACGTACTACTTCTTCGAGTGTCACATTTATAAGTGCTTGCGAATTTTGCAGGTTCGCCTCTTTCAAGAGTGCAGCATATGCACTCTGCTGCAGTTGGTCTTTCTTGAATCTAAAAGAGTTTTTGAAGTAAATGGTAGTTTCAACCACTTTTACTACCTTGAAATTGTTTTGTGACAGAACCACCTGCGTCTGATTTAGATTTGTGTTGGTGGTGTAAGCACGATAAAATCCGTTCGAACAACTTGTCAAACAGAGCGTGGCAACAATTGCTGCACTGATTAGAATCTTTTTCATAACATGTTATTATATAGTTATTAAACAAAAAAAAGCGTGGATTCAATCCTCGCTTTTGAAAGGTATTTGGCGTAACCCGAAACATGCGATGAAATGAACCCACGCTTATGCAGCATGAGCACCTCATACGTCATCTCTTCATGTTTCGTAAAACTGCCAAATTCTATCAAAAGAAGAAATCCGTAGAAATGTCATTATTTCGGGTGCAAAGGTAGGGATTATTTCTTATATGAACAAAATTTTATATGTTTTTTTTTATTTTTTTTGCTCGTACAATAAACCGCTAATCTCATACAACCGACCGAAAATTGTTTGGTCAGTATAATCAAATGTCGTAACTTTGCGCCGTCAATCATTAAAAATATATGAGCTATGAAAAATGAGACAATCAAAATCCGTCTGATGCAGACTCGTTCGTTGGAGCATCTGTGGAACCAGCAGAAATGCGAGCCTGAACTCACTCTGCATGAATTTGTTGAAATGCTTGCCGTCGAAATTGTTCATGTCAGTTTCTCTCGTCGTGACTCCGACCAGGCTACAAAACGTCCGCAACAGCGGTTGGTCGTGCGTGTGAACGACCATATCTCGGTCGAATTGAGATGTCGCCTGTTTGAATATGAAACTAATGATGGTGGCTGTATCGAACTTTTCTCAATAGGGGGAATACGCGAAATAGTCACTCCGTATGACGCAATATCAAATGTGCTGAATTTGGAGTGCAGGATTGAGTTGCTTGATTGGACAACGATAAAGGATCTCCAATGCAATAATGCGAATGTCGAGAAAACTTTGATGGACAAGATAGCTCAGATGGAAGTTGTCTATGCTATTGAGGATGATGCTGATGTCCTTCTCGTACGTCGTTACTTGAACGAAAGACAACGCTTAGGGGATCTGCAGGTCGCAGATGTCATACGTGCATTTAATCGCATAGTCAACCCTGAGAAATATCGTTCAGAGTGACCATATGATGTAGTTTGCGGATTTTGGGTATTTTCGGCTTGTCCAATCGCCTATTAGTATGCATTTCCCTTGATTGTCGTGATACCAACCTTTGGCATCTGTCGCACTTTGTAGCGAGATAGCTTGTTCTACTCCTAAGTCCTTGAGCAGCTGCGAGAAATCGTATAACGAGCACCTATCCATACAATGAACGGCAAATACCTGCCGTTCTTTTGCGCAGAGAGCACGACATAGGAACGTACCTCTCAACTCATTTATCACTATTCGTCCGCTGTCCACGAGTGCCCGCTGACGGAAGAACGAACCTTTCTCGTTGACTGCCTGCTCGAACTGAGGTGAATTTTCCGACATACCTATGAAAATAGAGTCACTGGTTATAGCGCAGAAACCTTTTTTCGAAAGTCCGGTGCTTTGTATTTCGCCATCTTGTATGTATGCACCAATTATTTTGTCGTTCATTCCTGCATCAGCTGCAGCAAAGCAGAGCATAATGTCGGCTGTGTCGTTGATGATGTCGTAACCCATTCTCAATCGGGGTCTTATCTCTGCCGGTGGAATGTACAGCCTAACCTGAATGTCGTTTATGATAGTATCGATTATGTTTGTTCTACTTTCTGTTTGAGCAAGTTCGATATCTATTTCGTGTGAGATTTGCTCATCTATTTCTTTTGGCTGCTCTACTATAGTTTCTGTCGTTTTCTCATCTTCGCTGAAATGCACGTACAACAGATAAGCTAATGCTCCAATGACTGCGATTGCAGGTATCAGCAGCAGCCATTTAGGGTTGAAATTGTGGTTATCTCCATAAAAATGTATTCCGTCTTTCATTTTTCAAGCTTTTTTTTCAGTTCTGTCAATCTCTCCCTGCTGATTCTCAAAGGATAAATTCTGTTTGAAGGGTCCATTAGGTAGATGTTTGATTCTGTCAGGTTTATCTTGAAGATATAGTCGATGTTTATGATATAACTGCGGTCTATACGCACCAAGTGCTTGCGTATTTTGTTGCTCGATTTCTCTATTATCTTGTCAATATTGCCAAGCTGGATGGCCAGCTGAAGTTCGTATTTTATCGTGCTTATCTCCGTTTTTCCATCATTCCCCTTTTCTCTCCGAATTTGAATAGGGTCGTTGTTGGTCAGATAGATGTTGATGTAATCTCCATCAGCCTTGATATACAATATCTGACTGACAGGGATAAAATACGTCTCGCGTGAGTTGGGTATTATAAGTGCTTGTTCCATGGCTGAATCAGAAACTTATCGCCAGACCTATGCCGTCTCTGTTTGATTGCAGGTTGAGGGTTGCAGTTGGCTGTCTCTGTGAAGAACATTGATTATTGAATATGTCAACTGATTGTTTTCTGTACGTATAGCCTATAGGCAGAAGTACTACTGACGATATGGTCATACCTGCACCTAAATAGATTAAAGTGGTGCCACCCCATGTCATTTCGGCTTTTTTCTGTCTCCTTATTTCAGGGTCTGGCTCTTTATTTGCAAACGAAACGTATAGTAAATTTTCGGTCCATACTACAGGAATTCCTATTACAGTCGTTGCAAGACCTAATCCGAACAGTGACCATCCTGATGTAATCATCTGTTGGCCTTTGTAATATTTTGCGAATGCCTGAGGACAATTGTTCTTCAGAAATTCAGCGTATGCTTTCTTGTCCATGTCAGTCATGCCGTAGGAATACTCTTTCAATCCAAGGGTGTGACGTTCGTGGTTGGTGTTGTGCACAATAATTCCTTCTGGTCTTTCTGCAACATTAGCTTTGTCAGTTGCCATTTCGTTGTTTTGTGCATTTGCTATAAGTGGCAGACACACAACGAATAAAATCAAATACTTCTTCATATAATTAATATTCGGATTATCTGTTTAATGTTTGCAAAGGTACGTATTTTTGCTGACATGACCAAAAAATTATTTCAGAAAAATATTTATAAGATAATTCGCATTGAAAACATACAATATACTGGGCTCATGTATGTCAGCTATGTCTTGCCAAGCGAAAGATAGTCATAATTTTGTCAACTTGTTATGATTTTGTAATTGAAAATCTCTGTATTCTGCTGGAAATCAAGCGAGATTCGTTATTTGACGAGTTTTTGCAATAATCATTGAGCATTTGGAGAATTATTTGTAACTTTGCATTCTCATTGAAATTGGATAATGTCTGTGGATAATAAGGATATTTACCCTCAGCGGAACTGAGGGGCACAGTGGCGGGAGATTCTTGTGACTGAGGGGCATGGTGGCTTAATTGGATGATATGAATAAGGAAGAGGCGATAATAAATGGCATTCGAGTGCGTGGTATTATGCACAATATGAAGCGTAGGTGTCGCTGGCATAATTATAGTCAGAAGGGAACATATATGCTGACTTTGGTGGTTGATGGTAGAAGGCCTTTACTTGGAAGGGTTGTGGAGGTTGACCCTTCAACAGAACTGAAGGGCACGAGGGCTTATGTGGAAAAGACGGAACTTGGAAGGCAGATTGAGGAAGTGGAGATAAAGAAAATAAAGCACTATTACCCAATGATAGATGTTTGGAAGGTGTGCATTATGCCGGATCATATACATATCATATTGCGTGTGAAGGAGGATTTGCTCAATGGCTTGCACTTGGGTAAGGTGATAGCGGGATTTAAATTGGGGTGTAATAGAGCATATTGGGGAATTTGCCCCTCAGCAGAACTGAGGGGCACGGTGGCAGGTAATACCGTGAAGCAGAGGGGCACGGTGGCAGGTAAT